>CALVJB010000038.1 GCA_944332025.1 uncultured Bacilli bacterium | reverse complement strand
AATGTTTTAAAGTTTTGTAATTTAACTGTTTTAATTAATTCATTCTTAATAGAATCTAAATCACTATTAGTAACATACGCAATATGGTATTTATGTATACCAAATATTTCATGTATTTTATTAATAATAGATTTTTCATCTTCTACATTATAATGTATATACATTCTAGATAAATCTTTTTCTATTAAAACATTGAAGTCTTTTAATTTGTTTTCAATATTTTTTGTTAAAGTTTTAACAAAATAATTACGATTACCTTTTTTAGTAGTTAATTCTCCATATTTAATTAATATTACTTTTTCCATAGTATGCTCCTTTCATTACCAATTTTTGTGACTTTTCACATTTTTTGGGAATGATAACAAATAGATGTTTTCTAATAATCTAAACTATTAAAATCTAATAGAAAGTCAACTATCCCCATAATTACAATTCCTTTATCATCTCTCCATCTTTTTATGTTATCTTTTACTATTATAATTTTTCTAAAAAAGTCATTAGTATTTATTAAAGATCTTTCTTCTTGCTCTCTTTTTTCTTTACTATCTATAGTTAAGGCAGACTGAATATAATATCTATTATTTCCTCTATTAGCGACGAAATCTATCTCAAGTTTCTTTTGTCCTGTTTTATCTCTTACTTCAACGACTCCAACATCAACATTAAAACCTCTTCTTCTAAGTTCAATATAAATAATATTTTCCATTAGATGATTTTCTTCTTGTTGTCTAAAATTTAAAAACGAGTTTCTAATACCTATATCAGTAAAATAATATTTTTTAGGTGTTTCAATATATTTTTTACCTTTTACGTCATAACGTTTTGTACTTTCTATTAAAAAAGCATCTTCTAAATAATTTAAATAATTATATATAGTCTTATCAGTTATAGATGTTTTACTATTATTTGATTTAAATGTATTAGCAAGTTTTAAAGGATTAGTAAGAGAGCCAACTGATGATGATAATATTTCTACAATAGTATATAAATCTTGTTCATTTTGAATATTATTTCTTTCTACTACATCATTTATATAAACATTCTTTCTTTGATTATCTAGATATGCCATTTTATCTATTTCATTTTTATATGATAAAACTAAAGGTAGTCCTCCATAAGTATAATACTCTTGCCAAGCATCTTCTTTACTACCTTCGTAAACACTATAAAATTCGCTAAAGGAAAGAGGATAAACTCTTATTTCATCACCTCTACCTCTAAACTCAGTAATTACGTCGCTTGATAGAAATTTTGAATTACTACCTGTTACATATATATCTAGATTCTCTTTTCTTAAAAGTCCATTTAGTAAATACTCAAAGCCTTCAACTAATTGTATCTCATCTAAAAGAATATAATATAAGTCATCATCTTTAATTTGTGACTTTATATATTTACTAAGTTCATGAACATCTAATAGAGCTTCATTATCGTCATCATCAAGTCCAACCATAATAATATGATCTTTTTTTACACCAGTTTCTAATAAATAATTTTTAAATAGATGATTTAATAAATAAGATTTACCACATCTTCTAATACCAGTTATTATTTTAATTAAATGATTTTCTTTTCTATCAATAAGTTTTTGTAAATAATAATCTCTTTTTATTTCCATAGAATAACACCTTCCTTTCTTTTAGAATAACATAATAGTTACTAGAAAACAAGAAGCCATTACGAATTTTTATACATTTTACACATTTTTCGTAATGACTTTTAGCTTGCTATAATTTTGTTTTAAATTAATTGTATATATAAATAAATCTTTACAGATTACCTTTTAATATTTTTATAAACTCTTTTGCTTCTGCCATAGTACTATCTTTAGATAAAGATAATCTTAAAGATGTTTTAGCTATTTCTTTATCTTTTGTTAGTAAATAGATACTCTTAGAATAATCTTCTTTAGAGGAACATGCTGTTTTTGTAGATAAATAGACATCTTTTGCTTCTAATTTATGGATCATAGTCTCTGGTTTTATACCTTTAATACTAAAGTTTAAGATGTAAGGAGATGCATCTATTTTAGAGTTTATAGTAATGCTATCTAGTTTACTTAACTCATCTCTTAAATATTTATTAATCTCTTTTACTTTTAGATAAGCTTTAGGTTGTTCTTCTAATGCTAAACGTAAAGCTTTTGAGATGGATGCTATTAGTGGTAGAGCTGGTGTTCCTGCTCTATAGATAGTTTGACTTTCTCCTCCATTTATTAAAGGAGATAAGTTAATCTTTTCTTTTTTTATGAGTAATGCTATTCCTTTTAGTCCATTAAATTTATGAGCTGATGCAGAAAATAGGTCTACATATTTTAGATTTACATCTATTTTAGTTAAACTTTGTGTTCCATCTACATGGAATATTACTTTACTCTTTTCTTTAATTATTTTACCTATAGTATCTATATCTTGTATTATTCCTAATTCACTATTAACATGATGAATAGAGACAAGGACTGGATCTAATTTTAACTTTTCTTTTAAATCATCTATATCTATATGATAATTGTCATCTAATTTTAAGTTAATTACTTCTACATCTTTTAGACTATTTAAAGTATTAGTAATAGAAGGATGTTCTAAAATAGTAGTAAGTATAATTCTTTTTCTATTAGGATAAGCATTTAGTACTCCTTTAATCGCTAAATTATTAGATTCACTACTACTACTTGTAAATATCACTTCATCTTCTAATACACTAAGTAAATCTGCAACTTGTTTAGTAGCAGCATTCATTAGTTTTCTACTTTCAAAACCTAGTTTATGTATAGAATTAGCATTACCAATATACTCTTTAGAAACTTTAACAAAAGTATCTAGTACTTCATCATTTACTTTAGTTGTTGCAGCATTATCAAAATATATCACTTTACATCACCCTTTTCATTAATTATAGCATATTTATTTTTAGTTAATATTCTCTTAACTATACAATAATTTTTCTTTTCATTAAATGTTTTAGAGATTATATATGATAAATCATATATATTATGTTCTAGTAAATAATTATTTTTTAAAATATATTTTTTTACATTTATAATATGAATAGATGCTAAAAGAACAATTAGTTCTTCTAGATTCTTATTACCTTTTAAAGTAGTTATTTCTTTTTCTTTAAAACCTATTGATAGTAGCAGTTTTTTATTATTTTTATTCATGGCTCCTCCGGTTAATTAACTATACTACTATTATTTAGAGGAAATTGCAAGATAATAATTTTTTCACATATTAAAAGTTTTGCAAGTAATCTTACAAAACTTATATTGTTTTATTCGGCAAAAACATTTTCTATAGTTAAGGTTTTCTTATCATAATCAGTAATTACACCAATAAGAGAAATAGGAGCATTTCTATTTAATTCTTTTATATTTTTAGATAAAAGATTTGCTTTTACAGTTAAATCATATTTACCATCAATATCATCAGTAAATTTTAAAGTGACTGTATTATTCTTATTATTTTTACTAGAGATAGTTCCTGTTAATCTTATAAATTCTCCTACATGATTATTATTATCGTTAATAATAGAATAAGCAAGTTCTCTTATAGTAAAGGTTTTAGGATTAGTATTATATTTTATACCCCAAGAGCCTATAACAGTATCACGTCTACCTACTACTTGATTATATTTTATTACTTTATAGCCTAGTCCATAATATTCTTTAGTTCCTCCATCGTTATAGGTTTTAGTATTAACAGCAAGGAATGGTCCAACTCCTCTTTTCGTTACTAATAAAATATCTGTTGTGACTAAAATACCTATTACTAATATTACTATCATAATAATAGTAGATATCTTCTTTATTCTTTTTTCTTGTTCTACTGATATACCTTCTTGTTTTTGTTCTTCGGTTTGCATAGTAACACCCCTAACTATTTATCTTTTCTAAAAATTCCTCTTCAGTCCAAATTGGTATATTTAACTCTTTCGCTTTATCATATTTACTACCAGGACTTGCTCCTACGATAACTGCATAAGTTTTCTTAGATACAGAACCTACTGTTTTTCCTCCAGCATTTTCTATTAAAGCCTTCGCTTCATCTCTTGTTAGTTTAGTAAGTGTTCCTGTTAAGACAAAGCTTTTATCTTGGAAGTCTTCTTTAACATTTAACTCTTCACCGATATAATTCATATTAAGACCTAGTTCTTTTAATTCTTCTATCATCTTTAGATTATCTATATTATTAAAGTAATCTACTATATTTTTAGAAATAATAGGTCCAATATCAGGAATCTCTACTAACTCATCATAGGTTGCCTTACTTAAATTATCCATGTTTTTATAGGTTTTAGCAAGTATTTTAGCTTTTTCTTTACCTACATTTTTAATACCTAAAGCGAATAGTAATCTTTCTAGAGAGTTAATTTTACTATCTTCGATAGCATTTAATAAATTAGTAACTGATTTTTCACCATAACCTTCTAATTTAGTTAAAGCATCTTTTTTATCTTTAAGTTTATAAATATCAGGAATAGTACTTATAAATTTAAAATTATATAAGTCTTCCATTAATCTATCTCCTAAGCCATCTATATTCATAGCAGGACGAGAGACAAAATGGATAAAGCTTTCTATATGTCTTGCAGGACAATTAGGATTAGGACAGAAATAATCTACTTGATCTTCTATCTTTATTAATTTTGTATTACAGATAGGACAGTTAGTAATCATTTTAAATGGTATTTCTTCTCCTGTTCTTCTTTCAATCTTGGCTTCTACTACTTCTGGTATAACATCTCCTGCTTTTCTAATTGATACAGTATCATGAATCATTAAGCCTTTACTAATAACATAGTCTTCATTATGGAGGGTCGCTCTACTTATAGTAGAACCCATTAATTGGACGGGATCAAGAATAGCATTAGGAGTTATTTTTCCAGTTCTTCCTACTGTAAAGATAATATCATTTAGTTTAGTTAATACTTCTTCTGCTGGAAACTTATAGGCAATAGCCCATCTTGGAGTTCTTGCCGTGTATCCTAACTTTTGTTGGTCTTTAATAGAATCTACTTTAATAACAACACCATCTATATCATAAGGAAGGTCTTTTCTTATTTCTCCTTTTTCATGAATATATGCCATTACTTCATCAATATTTTTAACAATTCTATTATTAGGATTAGTCTTAAAACCTAGACTCTTTAAAAACTCTAAGGCTTCATGATGAGTAGGAATATTATAATCTTCAGGATTAGGTAGATGGTATAAAAAGGCATCTAAATTACGTTTAGCGGCGATTTTAGAATCTAGTTGTCTAATTGATCCTGCAGCAGCATTTCGTGGATTTTGAAGAGGTTTCTCACCCTTAGATATACGTTCTTTATTAATCTTTTCTAGAGTTTCTTTACTCATATATATTTCTCCTCTTACTTCAATATCAAGAGGTTGTTTTAATTTCAAAGGAATACTTTTAATAGTCTTAACATTATGAGTAATATCTTCCCCTATTACACCATTTCCACGAGTCGCCGCTCTTACCAAGATACCTTTTTCATAGTGTAAAGAGACAGATAATCCATCTATTTTAAGTTCACAAACATAATTAGAATGGACCCCGCTATTTTCTATTCTTTGTAAGAAGTCTATTATCTCATCTTCATTAAAGACATCTCCTAAAGATAACATAGGAATAGTATGCTCTACCTTTTTAAATTCATCTATTACTTCTCCTCCTACTTTTTTAGTAGGTGATGTATCAAGTACCCACTCTGGATGTAATTTTTCAATAGTTTCAAGTTCTCTATAGTAAGCATCATATTCTTGGTCAGTTATTTTAGGGTCATCTAAAACATAATAATTATAGGAAGCATCACTCAATATCTTTATTAGATAATTCATTCTTTCGATTGTAATATTATCCACAGACTCTCACTTCCTTTTAGTCATTTATCCACAAATTTTGTGGATAAACTCCATTGTTAGTTAATTCTCTTATCGCTTTCACTACGATTCCTTTATCTTCTAAATAAGTCATACCATACCATGTTGCAGTTGTATTTATGATATCTATTGTTTTAATATTTTTCTTAAGGCAAGTATCTAGAACATCTGGTATTTGAAATTCAAAGTTATCAAGATTTTTTCCGTGAAGTGATAAAAATAGGTAAAGCTCATCATTTAAGATATCAAAAACATCAGGTGAGAATAATAATAGGTTCATACATACTAGAGTATCTTCATCTATTTCTTTTCCATTACTACTATATAGGGGAGAAGCGATTATTTTGTTTCTTTTATAAACTACATTACTTTCAGTTATTTTTAATAGTTTATTATCCTCTATTTCCATAATACCGCGTTTAGCAGTACCGTTTGGAGTTAGGGTATTTTTAACTTTGTAACCTACAATGCCATAATGATTATAGATGATATCATCTAAATACTCACTAGCTTTAAAAAAGGCATCTCTTCCATAGAAATCATCAGCATTTATTACAGCAAAGGGTTCATTAATTTTATCTTTTGCACAAAGTATTGCATAAGCAGTTCCTAGAGGTTTCGTTCTTTTCTTTACTAAAAGTTTAAACCTATCTGGAATATAATCATTATTTTGAAAAGCATATTCTACTTTTATATGTGATTCAACTCTATTACCGATAGTTTCTTTAAACTTTTCGTAGAAGTTTTCTTTAACAACAAATACCACTTTAGTGAAACCTGCTTCTATAGCATCATAAATAGAATAATCTATTATAAATTCCCCATTAGGTCCTACTGGTTCTATTTGTTTTAGGCCTCCAAATCTACTACCCATTCCTGCTGCCATTATTAATAATGTTTTATCTTTTTTCATCATTACCTCCATATAAATTATTGTTATATATTCCATCTTTAATCATTTTATCAATTGCATTTACTACTAACTCTTTATCTTCCTTATAAGTTACACCATACCAAGTAGAAGCTGTTTCAATAACATCAACTGTTACTTTATTTTCTTCTAATAATTCATTTAAGACTATTGGTATTAAAAACTCACATGAATCTATAGCATCTTTATTATCTTCTAAAAAGATAGGTAGTTTTTCTTCTAGTATTTTAAATAGACTAGGAGTAAATAGTAACATATTCATAGAACAGATAGTATCTTTTTCTACTTCAAAAGGAGTACTACCATCTAAAGGTGAGACTTTTACTTTATCATTATCAAGTTCAGTATTACTCTCAATTATAGTAATTAGTTCATTATCTTCATTTACTTTACAGACACCACGTTTAGCGGCTCCATTTTCGGTTAAGGTATTACCAAGGCGATAAGCGATTAGACCATAATGATTATTTTTAATATTAGATAGATAATCACTTGCTTTTATGTAAGCATCACTTCCATAGAAGTCATCTGAATTAATGATTGCGAATGGTTCATTAATTTTATCTTTAGCACAAAGTATAGCATGGGCAGTACCAAGTGGCTTTTTCCTTGCCTTTAATAGTTCTTGATATTCTTTAGGTATATTATCATTATTTTGAAAAACATACTCTACTTTTATATGTGGTTCTACTCTTTTACCTATAGTTTCTTTAAAGATTTCATAATTTTCTTCTTTTATTATAAAGACTATCTTTTTAAAACCTGCCTTAATGGCATCATAAATAGAATAGTCAATTATAAACTCTCCATTAGGTCCTACTGGTTCTATTTGTTTAAGACCACCAAATCTTGAACCCATACCGGCAGCCATGATTAGTAATGTTTTATCTTTCATATGTCCTCCTAATATTATTTTTCTTTTAAGAATCTTTTTAACATAAATGTTAAGAAATATGGAAATGTATAAAATTTACCATTAAAGCCTATATTTTTATTACATAATTTTATCCCATATTTTATATCTTTATATTTATCACTTTCTATTAATTTATTAAGTGATAAAGTCTCATTGTCACTTGCTTTCACTTCAATAGGTATAAGAGAGTCTTTATCTCTAATAAAGAAGTCCATTTCAATTGTTCCTTTTTCATTTTTATAAAAATATAGGGAATAACCTTCCTTAACTAGCATTTCTCCTATTATATTCTCATAAAGAGCTCCTTTATAGGTATTAAAGTTTTTATTAACTCTTAAATCTTCTCCTGCTTCATCGTCAAGGGATGCAACTAAAAGACCTGTATCTTTAAAATATAGTCTATAATTATCCGGATTATAGTTACCTTTTAGGGGTAGGAAAGGAGTTTCCATACAATAACTTATATTGATAATACCGGCATTAGATAACCAATCTATAACACCAACATATTCTCTATTTCTAGCATTATGCTCTATTTTAGATATTTGAAATTTCTTATTTTCATTTCCTAAAAAGACTGGTATTTTTCTATAAACATTTAAAATCTTTCCTTTATCTAATCCACCTGCATATTTAGTAATATCTTCTTCATAATCTAAAAGTATTTGTCGTTGCATATTAAGAATACCAGAATAATTCTTTTGTTCAACAAATCTATTTACAATAGCAGGCATTCCTCCTACTATCATATATTCTTTGAAATTTTCTAACATAACACTATACATTACTTTAGGTAAGGGTTTACAGTTTAGCATATAGGAATACATTTCTTCTATTTGCGTTTCTTTATATCCTTTAGCCCATAAAAACTCTTCAAAGTCCATAGAATACATTTCATAGTCTTGTTTATTACCAACACTATTAGATTCTATTTCTTGGTAATTAATACCCATTAGGGAACCTGAACAAATAACATCATATCTACCATCAATATTAAATGATTTTAGTGAGGTAGTTGCATTAATACAGTCTTGTATTTCATCAAAAAATATTAATGTTTTACTAGGAGTAAAGTTAAAGTTAGGATTAATTAAAGATATATTTCTTATTATGGTATCTACATCAAAACCATCATCAAAGATATTTTTATATTGTTTTTGTAAAACAAAATTAATCTCAACTAAATTTTCATAATTATTTTTACCAAAGTTTTCTATTGATTCGGTTTTTCCTATTTGTCTTGCACCTTTAACAATTAAGGGAAGTCTATTCTTATCATTTTTCCAGTCTATTAAATATTTATCAATTTTTCTTGTTAATCTTGGCATTCTATCACCCTCTATATAGATTATATCACAAAATTCCTGCTTTTTTATATATTGTTTTCACAAAATTCCTACATATTTTAGCTTAGCTTTCACATTTTTCCTTTTTTTAGGTATTCCTATATTATTTTATAAATACTCTAACCATAATATCTTTTTAAGTAAATTACTTTATCATGAATTGATACACCTATTACATCTTCATCATTTTCATCTGTTATCTTTCTTCCATAGATACCATCTAATTTTCCAAAGCTGACAATATTATTATTAATTTTATTTAATAACCTATTATTTAAATAAATTATATCTCCTACTTTAGGTAATTCGCCAATATCATAAAACTCTATATTAATTTTATATCTATTGTTATCATTATCTTTTAATGTATAATTATATCCATCTATATTTTCTATTATTAGTTTAATCATCTTAAATCACCTACTTTTACTTATTATACATGCCAGTTTGTTCGATTAAATCAGGTCTTAATGGAATATTTATGTTTATGAAAGGAGAAATATGTGGACAGAAACGCTCTCCAGCTTTTTCTAAGTTAGGCATATCTAAGGATGTTAATTCACTATTGGCAAAAAGAAAGAAAGAACCCACTTCTTTTAATTTTGGCGTTTGTATGCTTGTCATTGAAGTATTCTGAGATATAAATCCATTACCTATGCTTTCAACGTTTGGCATTTCTATAGTTGATAATGATCTATTGTTACTTAGAAAGCTATTTCCTATACTTGTTACATTTGGTATTTCTATAGTTAATAATATTTCGTTATCTTTTAAAAAGTTATCACCTATGCTTATTGCATTGGGTAATTCTATAGCTAATAATGATTGGTTACTACTTAGACAGTCATTTCCTATACTTGTTACATTTGACATTTCTATACTTGATAATAATTTATTGGTGCTTAGAAAACCATCACCTATACTTGTTACATTCGGTATTTCTATACTTGATAATGATTGGTTACTACTTAGACAGTCATTTCCTATACTTGTTACATTTGACATTTCTATACTTGATAATGATTGGTTACTACTTAGACAGCCATTTCCTATACTTGTTACATTTGACATTTCTATACTTGATAATAATTTATTGGTGTAGAGAAAACCATCACCTATACTTGTTACATTCGGTATTTCTATACTTGTTAAGGCTTCATTGTAATGAAGAAAGTAATCATTTATATTTTTAACCTTATCATTTTTTAAAGCGATTATTCTATTGTTTTTATCTAAAGTAATTATTACATCTACTTCATCACTATCGTCAGTTTTTATTAAAATATTTTTATTGTCTTTATCATTTTCTATTTTTATATCTTTTATTGTCCCAATTGTATTAGGGAATGAATCCTCTAGTTCCATATCATTCCAGTATCTCTGAATTTGCTTGTTTTTTAAATCTAAAATAAAATAATCTAATACTATATATTGTTCATGAGGATATTCTTTCACTTCAAAATTATCTATTATTACATTATTTTCACAGTAATATATATTATTTATTTCATAGTTATACTTATAATATTTTCCATCGTTCGCTCTTACATAACCAGGAATTTCAAACGAATTTTGTAAATGGGATTGATGCAATCCATAATATTTATCAAAACTTGCTGTAAGGCCTGGTATAATATTATCTAAGTTGTTACTAAAAGTTGAATCAGGATTATTTACAGTATGATTATATCTATTTTTAATAGATAGAGTATGACTATTATCTCGAGTAAACTGAATACTAATTACTGATGTTCCATATACATCTTGCCTTTTGGGTTTAGGAAAGGTTTCTCTTTTTATTTCATCTATATTTTCTTTTATGGCAAAGAATACAAAACACCTATTTAATCTACCGCCACGAAATGTGCATAACGCTTCTCCAGGAGCATAATATTTCTTGAAACTTTGTATTTCTTCCTCGCTATGACACTCATATAGTTTATATCCTGCTTCTTTTAATAATTCTTCTGGTCTTTTAGATACAACTTCTTTATAGTTATTTTCAACATCTACTTTACTATATATATAATTTTTAAATTCTTCTTCTAGATTATTATCTATAATGTCTTTAACTAATGACCTGCTTTCTTTAAAATTATCATGCAATAACTTTGGTAATAGGCCTTCTTGTTCTAATAAGGTAGGAAATAATTCACGACAAAGATGCATCATTCCTTCCCCATATTTTTTCTTTATTATTTTTAAATCTTTATTCATATATCCTCCTCTATACTTTAGTTAAACTCTTATGGTTTTTCATAAGTTTTTTAATTCCATATGGATGTTTAAAGGCAACTGATACTAAAGAATTAGTAACATCTACTACTTTACCTGCTCCAAAGTGTTCATGTACTACATAATCTCCAACTTTATAGTCTATATCTTCATCTCTAATAACATCTTCTTTATTAATATGTTTAACTTCTTCGGTCTTTTTAGTATTACTATCTATTAGACTCTCATCTATTTCACTTATAAATCTACTTGGAGGATTAATACTATCTTCTCCAAATAATACTCTTCTTCTAGCATTTAAGAGATATAGTTTTTCTTTCGCTCTAGTTATAGCGACATAACAAAGTCTTCTTTCTTCTTCTGTTTCACTAGCACTCATTAAAGAGTTACGATGTGGGAATATTCCTTCTTCTAGGCCTAAAACAAAGACTATATCATATTCTAGTCCTTTAACAGAGTGAATAGTCATTAGACTTACTTTATGACGAGAGTCTTTATATTCATCTTTATCATTAACTAAACTTACTTCATATAAGAAATCTTCTAATGATACTAGTCCCATTCTCTCTTCAAAAGCTTTAGTAATAGATTTAAATTCTTCTAAGTTTTCTAGTCTTATTTCACTTTCTATACTCTTTTCACTCTCTAGTTCTTGTTTCATACCAGTAGAGTCTAGTACTTTATCAATTA
>CALVJB010000037.1 GCA_944332025.1 uncultured Bacilli bacterium | reverse complement strand
AAATTTTTCAATAATAAAAAGTAGGAATACATCCTACTTCCTATTATTGGTTAATCCGCAAACTTTCGGAAGAACCCAAATAAATTGAGTCTCTTTTAATTATTAGCAGTTATTCTAACTTTAACTTTCTTAGTCTTAGGTGTATAGTTAAGTTTAACATCGTCTCCCCTAACCTTTACTTCGACTTCATGTTCACCTACACCAAGTCCATCCAAATCAACATATGCATAAATAATAGATGGATCTATATTATCAATAATAGACTTACTACCAGTAACAACTACAGTAACTCTACTATCATCTTCAGACAATGCTTGAACTCTATATTTAGATGTATCTAGATTTTCAGTTGCAATAGAAATATTTTCTATCTCTCTAGTCGTAGAATCATCAAGAGTTACATTAACAGTAATAGTCTTTACACTTATTTCTGTAATTCCATTAGGACGTTTTAAAGTAACAGTATACTCTTTATCATCTTCAAGTCCAGTAACATCTACCTCAACTTCTAAAGAATCAAGTCTATCAAGTGCTTCTTCACTACCATAAACAGTAACACTATCTATATTACTACTAAGTGATCTAATCGCTTTACCAAAAGCAAGCTCTCCTTTAGGAACTATTTCAATAGGTACTTCTTTAGATGGACTTGAAATAGTTACTTTAGCAGTCACAGTCTTTGGAACTATCTCTACATCAACAGTCTTACCATCCGCATCATATGCTACTAGTGGCACATCTTCAAGAGTTATTTCACCAGCTTCTTGAGTAGGGAAATTATCAACATCCACCAAAGCTCTAACAGTTGCAACTTCGTCAAGTTTATATTCAGCACCTTTAACTATTACTTCACTTCTATCAAGTTCAACACTATCAATATTTAATTTAGTATCTAAATTATCTTGATGTAATATATCATATGTAAGAGATCTTGTTGCACTTACTTTATCATATATTGTAACTGTAACAGTAGAAGGATCTAATCTATAATCAATAGATTTTAATTGTTGCGTATATTTAAGTGTTACTTTATGTTGCCCAGGTTTTAACCCAGTTAAATCAACTGTAACACCTCCACTAGGAGATTGTTTAGCTAAAAAGATGTGTCTTTTCTGCCCTACTAAAGTTATATCTACACTATCAGGTAAACCTTCAACTACATAAGCTTCTTCATTATAAGTAGCAGTAACAGGTTGATCATATAGAATCTCAGCATATTGATCTATCATTGTATTACCTTCACTATCTATAATGAAAAATACTGCTAAAGCCAATATTAAACTTATAACTATTAATGTTTGTTTCTTACCAAGAAGTCGTTCTAAACCTTTACTATTACTTTTAGAAAACTCTATAATTTTAAGTATTAACTTAGTAATAGGAGTAATTAACCACTTATCAAAGAATGCACCTATATGACGAAAAAATTTTCCTATACCTCTAATTATCTTCTTCATATATCTCTTCCTCTTCTATCTCTTCTTCATCGTATTCACTATTAGTCTTAGGCTTTAATTCATTTATTAACATCATTCTAACATCATCAAGTGACATATTATAGAAAAGTTCTCCTTTAATAGCAACAGAAAGTCTTCCAGTCTCTTCAGATACTACTAAAGCAATAGCATCAGTCTCTTCAGCAATACCAAGAGCAGCTCTATGTCTAGTACCAAGTCTTTTATTTATCTTAGTACTACTACTAGTAGGGAATACTGCCCCAGCACAAGTTACTCTATTTCCTTGAATAATAACTCCTCCATCATGTAAAGGATTACCTTCATAGAATATTGCAATTAACAAATCACTAGATAAGTCTGCATATAATTTCTTAGCTTTATCTATATAATTACCTAAACTAATATCACGCTCTAATACGATTAAAGCTCCAATTTTATTTTTTCTTAAATAATCCATCGCTTGAGTTAATTGATAAACTAAATGTTCTCTTTCATCAACAGTAAGTACTTTATGACGCCCTAGTAGTTGATTCCTACCAAGTTGTTCCAAAATATTTCTAATCTCTGGTTGAAATATAACTATCAAGGCAAGTGGTCCATACATAATAACATACTCTAGAAGTAATCCTACAGTTGTAAAGCCACACAAATCACTAACTATTTTAAGAATAATGATGATAACAACTCCCTTAAATAAAAGGGTAAGCTTAACACTATTTCTTATATTTTTTAATATAATATAAAACATTAACCAAACAATCGATATATCGACAATTTTCCTCAAAATTGTCAAAACACTTGTAACAGTAATAACCATAACATCTCTCCTAACTGTCTCTAAACTGTATTATTATTTCCATCTTGATTAATAGTAGGAATAGCTACTTGACTAACTTCATTTGATGGAGCATTTACTTTATCAGTACTAACTGATTCAATCTGTGGATTAACTACATTATTAGTCTGTGATACCTCTACTTGTGGTATAACGTTTTCAACTTGTAAATCCTCTGTTGAAGTAGTACCATTATCAACATCATTTAAAGAAGAATTAGTCGCAACTTCACTAACTGTTGGTGTAGGAGAAGTATTATCAACAATAACACTACTATTAACAGGTTGAACTACTGGTTCACTAACACCATCATTTTGAGAAATACCAGTACTATCAGTAACACTAGTCGGAACTTCTTCTACTACTGGAGCATTACTAACAGGCTCTGTAATAGATGTAGTAACAGAAGTACTCTCTACTTGTGCAGTATTATTTACATCACTAACCACAGTCTCTTGAACAACTTCTGTATTATTAACATCACTAACAGTAGCATATTTTTCCTTCTCTTTTTTATTCTTAATACCTTTCTCAGCTAAATAACCAATACAAGCAAAGATAAGAATAACAAGTACTACTACCCATATGATATAAAAAGGACCATCTAACGTATCCCTAAAAAATTCAATAACAATATCCATAAGACACCGCCTTTCACACATTTATCCCTTTATTCTTCATTTAATATCATAACATGAGGAACTCATCTTTTCAACCAAAGAAAAATAAAAAATTATTATTTATGTAATTTCATGTATATAGTATCAACACTTTCTCCATTAATAATTGCAACCTTTTCTTCAACTTTATAAGTAATAAAACCTAGTTTTTTATATAAATGAATTGCCCTATCATTATTAGAATAAACACCCAAATAAATTTCCTTTAATTTCAGATCATTAAATCCATAATCAATAAATCTCTTTAGTGCTTCCAATCCATAATGATACCAATCTCTGCATTATCTGAAGTTATGTTATCAAAATCTATATTTCCAATAAAACGACCACTTTGTTTATCAAACATTGACAATATAATCAAAGTATCAGTCTCTAATGCTTCTTTTACACACAAAAATCTATTTTCATAAGTATATGGATTAGGATCAGCAGTTATAAATTTCTTTATATTAGGATTATTAAATAATTTCAAATATTCATCTATTAAATCATAAGAGACATTAGTAAAATTAATTCTATTTGTTTCCAATACTATTTCTCTATTCATAAACACTCCAATTATATAAAATAACTTCTCACCCAATATTATTATACTACATAATTAATTAAAAATCACACAGTAATAACTAAATTAGATTTTAAATAATTAATAATAGTATCTTTTAAATCAGTAATTTCCACATCTAACCAATTATTTTTTCTATTACTAATTACTTTTATATAGTTCTTATCTGATAATACATTATTAATAACGTTAATAAGTTTTTCCAAAGAATCAACATCATTTATCTTATGTCTAAAAACCTTATTATTCAAAATCTTAACTACTTTACTACCATCCATATTACCATTTTTTATTAACCAATATAAATCATAAAAATCTTTATAACGCGTCGATAATAGTCCAAATTTAATAACCGGGATAAGTTTTTCAACGAAAATTTGTTCTTTAGAATTAACCATCAATAATATTCTTTGATTTTCTATACAAGAGTTAAAATACAACTCATCTTGAATAATATCAAATTCAGTATGAATACCAACATCAATTTTTGTAGTAATTTCATTACCAAAATTATCTCTTATTATTAGTGGAATACGTTTACCTTTATAATCTTGATGCTTTAAATTTACAATTTTTTCTTTACTAACGATAATATCAATACCCTCAATTTTATAAGAAGTAAAAATATTATATAAATTATCATCTGCTAAATATATTCTTATTAAATCCAAATCAATATCAATAGTAGCACGTCTAATATTATTTGATAGATTATACATTACTATGCCACCTTTAATTGTTATATTATTTTTATACTCCGATTTAAACAAATAAGTTAAAATGATATCTTGAGCAACTTTTGCAGAAGCATATATCTCATCATATCCATCCTCTATATATTTATTAGTTAAATCTTTAATATTAATCACTAAAGTACTTCCTCTTGTATTATTTTCAAATATTTATCTTTATTTTTAAAATTGCTAAGATAATCTTGTAATTTTAAAAAATTTAATTCATCGACAATTGATCTATAATTATTAATAATTTCTTTATACATATCATAAGACATATTATTTTTATTTCTAACCAACTCTATCAGCATCCTTTCTTTATCATATATTTTTATTTTAACATTATTATAATATATATAAGTTATTCCAATATTAAAATATCTATCGTCCATAAAAGTTTGAATAACTCTATCGTCTTTTATTTTTCTGGCTTTCTTCTTAGTTGATAAATAATATTTATCTGGAATATTATCAGTAAGTCCATAATAATAAAAAGCACTATCAAAATTAAATACAGCATTATCATATTTCTTTGCTATAAACTCTAGTTCTGAACATCCTGAATCAAAAGAGTAAAATCCACAATCCAATTTAAATAATCTCTTCTCACTTAATGCCACTTTAATTTTTCTATCAGTATTGAACTTTTCATTTTTTAACAATTCACTATATCTATACAACATTCTACCCACCATGTTAATTATAAAGCAAATGTCGGATAAAGTCAATAGACAATCCGACATTTGCTTACATATATATTTTTAGTTTTGACAAAAAATGGTGCCGGCTAAAGGATTCGAACCTTTGACCTACTCATTACGAATGAGTTGCTCTACCTACTGAGCTAAGCCGGCAAAAAACTTTACTAATTAATTATAGCAAAGTTTTCTAAATTATGAAAGTTATTCTGTCCTAAGAGCAATAACAGGATCTTTCTTACTAGCCATCTTAGATGGAATAAATCCACTTAAGACTGTTAAAGTAACACTAATCAAAAGAAGAATAATTGCATGAACTGGATTAAGATTAGCAACATTAGGAAGATCTGCTAAACTCTCTATTAAGGAGTTTATAGGGAATGTTAATAGATATGCAATTACAAGTCCTAAAACACCACTACATACCCCAATAATAAAGGTCTCTGCATTAAATACCCGAGTTATATCCTTACCTCTTGCCCCTAACGCTCTTAAAATACCAATTTCTTTAGTTCTTTCAAGAACAGAAATATAAGTAATAATTGCAATCATTATACAAGATACAACAAGTGAAATAGATGAAAAAGCTATCAAAACATAAGTAACTGCATCCATAATACTACCTGAAAGTGTACTAATTAAAGAAGCATAATCAGTATATAAAACCTGTTCATCAGCATCTTTCTCATCATTATAGTTATCTAAATAATCAGTAATATAATCTTTAGTATCAAAATCTTTTGGATAGATATAAATAATAGATGGCATAACATCTGCCCCTAATACACCTAAAATATTATCTTTAGTAACTGTAGAGTTTGTAGTATCAAAAGCTTGCCCTGTTAAAACATTATAAGAAACTTCTCTTTGTCTATTAACTATCTCACTATCTTTATTTTTATTAATAACTTCATCTACCAAAGCAGAATTATAATAAATTCCAGACTGAGTTATAGTACTCTTATCTTCTTTACCTCTTATAATAGCATTAATCTTTATAGTAATAGCATCTTCACTATTATACATTTCTTCATAATCAGTACTTGGTACAAAGTAATTATTTATCTCATCATAATAAACATCATTAGGAATAACTTTAAACTCTTTATTTAAAATATCTTCAAAAGATATATTATCACTCGTATCAAATCCAAGTTGTTCTAATGTACTACTATCAAGTTCATTACGAGAGTTAACAGCAATTACAATACCAGGAGTATCTTTATCTATAGAACCTGCTAACACATCATAATTATCTTCTAACATACTTTTACCATTAACTTTATCAGCATAAAGACTCCATCCCATAACACCTGTCATTGATGTAGTAGACATACTATAATTAGTACTAGTAGGAACACTCTTATATGAACCATCAGCCATTTTTGTAACAACATTTAAAGTAGTACCATATTCATAACTAATAGCAGAAACATTATCTTTATCCATAGACTCTATATAATCTATATATTCACTATCTAAATTATTAATATGCATCATTGTCTCTAAACTATTATCACGAGGATAAATAATCTTTTTATTAGAATATTCTTTATGTTCCTTATTACCTTCTATCATCTGTTGCATAGCTTCTTCATCAACATCCATCGCTTGCGTACTAATAGTAATAGGCATCTGTGACAAAGTATCTTCTTCATACTCATCTATCTTTATTTGAAAACCATTAGATAATGAAAGTATTAAAGCAATACCAATAATACCAATAGATGCTGCAAAAGATGTTAAAAATGTTCTACCTTTCTTAGTCTTAATATTATTAAAAGATAATTTCAAAGCAGAACCATAACCAAGTACAGTCTTTTTAATATTTAACTTATCTTTAGAATTACCTTTATCTTTAACTGGATTACTATCACTTAAAATCTTCCCATCCTTAAGTTCAATAATACGAGTTGCATAATCCTCTGCAAGCTCTGGATTATGAGTAACCATAATAACTAATTTATCTTTAGCAATTTCTTTAATAAGATCCATTATCTGCACACTAGTAACAGAATCTAAGGCCCCAGTAGGTTCATCTGCTAATATTATTTCTGGATTATTAACAAGTGCTCTTGCAATAGCAACCCTCTGCATCTGTCCTCCAGATAATTGATTAGGCTTCTTATGAGCGTGATCACGAAGTCCAACTTTATCTAATGCTTCAAGAGCTTTCTTTCTTCTATTTTTCTTTTTATAACCACTAAGTATTAAAGCCATCTCTACATTTTCTAAAATAGTAATATGACTAATTAAGTTATAAGACTGAAAAATAAACCCAATACAGTTATTACGATAATAGTCCCACTCTACACTTTTAAACTGCTTAGTACTTTTATTATTGATAATCAAGTCCCCACTATCATATCTATCAAGTCCTCCAAGAATATTTAAAAGAGTTGTCTTACCACTACCACTGCTTCCTAAAATTGCAACAAACTCACTCTTTCTAAACTTTAAACTAACATCAGATAAAGCATGCTGTACAAAATCCCCTGTTTTATAACTTTTATTTATTTTCTTTAATTCAAGCATAAATTCCTCCTCTAAGATATATTATATAACATTCAAAATGATTTTTTACTATTCTTACCAAGATAATTATAATAAAAAGATATTGACTAAACAACATCTTTTTTATTATTTTTCTTATAAATTCTAACCATTCTTTTAACATTTCTCTCATTACTCTTTAAAACAGAACTAGGTAAATATTTTTCTTTATTATTTAAAGTAACTAATAATTCACTAAGTTCTTCCTCTACTTTAGTGATATCATAAACTCCATCTTGAATTTTATGAATAGTAGTTAAAAGATATAGTCCTAAGAATTTACTACTATCTAGTTCCAATTTACCATTATTAGGAACATAATAAGAATCATAAACTCCATCTAGGATATCAAACACTTTATGAGATTCTCCCTTAGGAATATCAATTAATTTATCACAAACAACATTATGATTAATTCTAACTAAGTCCTGTCCATTTTCTAAGTAAGTTTTATATATGAAAGGCATATTATTATCAGTAAAACTCTTAGTAATATCTTTATTTAAAATACTATCAGTAAAATCTTTAATACCATCTTGACTATAATGAATAACATCAATATTTTTATAATCCTTAATTCTTTTAAATACACTAAACAAATCTTTAATATGAGGATTATCTATATAATTACTTAAATCTTGATTAAAATACTCTTCACTTATATTAACAATAGAAGAAGTTACTCTAACATCGCTTATTTTATTATTAAAGATTGTATAAATAAATGTCATAGCAGGATAAAAAGAATTAAGTTCAAATCTAGGTAATTCTACATCATTATTTTTCATTTCTTCATAGATTAAACTATCATCTTTAACAAAACTAGCAGTATCTAAAATATGAATTTTTAAAATAATATTATCATCACTACCATAATCAACTGAAAAAGCATAATTAGAGATATTATTAAATTTAAAAGCAGTAGAAACACTGTAATTATTCTTTAAATAAGAATTTGACACATCTGCCATTCTATATTTAAGAGAAGATAGTTCTTCAGTAACTTTATCATCTATTTTTTCTTCTTTTATTTCTATATTATCCATACTGTTAGCAATAAAGTCTATATCACTAAACACCTTTTCAACATTATTATAGTTTTTAGATATAACATAGTCTTTAAAAGTTACCAATAATAAACTAAAATCAAGTTTTTCCTGCTCTCTAAAACTAGGCTTTAAAGAAAAATTCAAACCAAGTAATTCTTTATAAAAATCAGGTTCTACAAAAGGTAACCTTTGATTAACTAATTTTAATTTATAATTTTTTATAAATTCATCTAATAATAGAAACACAAAATGTTTATTATCTTTTCTAGCTTCTACAAAATTAGGTATCTCCTTCATAAGTTTGCTTATATAAGTATAATTAGCATCATTATCTATTAATTCTTCTAAAATATCATAATAAGTACTAGTGTCTTCATCTATTGCCTCATAGCTAATTGGTTTTAATCTTTCAAAAATTTTAATTATTCTTCTCAAAAAATCTTTTTCAATTGAAGCATAGATAGAATCTTTACCTATTGACCTAATCTTATTTCGAGAAACATCTATAGTAAGCACACTTAACGTTAACAATTCTTCTTTACTTAAAGTATCAGTTCTCTTTAAAAGTTTCTCTATTTCAATAGGTAGTTCATATTGCAATCCAGATGAATATTCATCCATAAACTTACTAGTTCTAATATCATATAAAAAACTGCCAAACAACTCACCAACTATTGGCTCACTAAATTTCAATAACTCACTATAATCTGTATACAAATCCGTATCTGTAACTTTATTATTTTTAGGTTTAGGAAAAGACACATTTACAGGTTTCTTTCTTACTATATTAGAACGAGAAAATGTTTCATGTATTGACTCTAATCTTTCAACATAGTTCTTTTTATAATTATTCAATTTTCCTAATATGTCTTTAACATCTTTTAAAGCTTCTTTATATTTAGAAACATTTTTATAATCATTTCTTTTTTTATAATAGTTTATAGTATTAACTAAACTAACAATTTCTTTACGTAAATTATCATCTACTTTGCTAAGAACATCATAACTAATAATATCATCAAACACATCAATGTCGCTATCTAACACTTCATCTAAATGTGCCATAACAAACTTAACATTTTTTTCTAATTCTTCTTTATTCATATATTTCCCCCCACAGTTTCAATATAACCTTAGTATAACACAAACTAGAAAGAAAAAAAGACTTTTTTAGTCTTTATCCATTCAAATCCATAAATTCCTGATTTAAAGTTTGATATTTATTAGATATTTTATTAGCATCACACTTTTCTAATACATACCATCCCTTACGAAACATAATCTCATAAGCTTCTCTTTGTAATGAAGAATAAGTATCAAACATCTCTTTATATTCACTATATAATGTTTCATTAGATACTTCTGTTAAAATAACAGCATAATTTTTAACAAATTGCTTTAAAGTACTAAGTAAAGAATCTAAATAGTCTTTATCATTTAAAGCCATACCAGTAGGTACTTCTACTTTAGGATTACTTATCTGATTATTATTCATTGTTACCTCCCTCATTTAAGATATTTAAGATTTTACTAATATTACCTTGAAACACATTACTAGCTTTACTAAGCATATCTTTAATTTCACTATCACCTACACTATTAATAGCATTACTACTACTCTTATAAGCACCATAGTTCCAATTAAACATATCGCTTAGATAGTCCAAATCTTTACAACTAATCATATTAGGTACTGTATTAAAATTATTTTCCATATCTTTTCCTCCCAACATTATTATGAGTAAAAAAGAAAAAACTATACATTAAGTATAATTTTTAATCTTTAAGGGTCTTTAATCTATGCTTAATATCTAAAATTAAATCCATTGGTGCATTATCCATTTTATTTAAAACCAGTAAAGCATCTTGTAACTTAGTCTTAACAGGCACATTATCTTTAATATTCTCTATTTCTTCATCTAAATTAAAGTTATTACTAGGATTCTGTTCCATATAGTCTTTAATATATTGTTTTATATCTGCTAAAACATACTCTTTTAACTTATAAGAATCCATCTCCATAACTCCAAAGTATCCACTAATCATATATCTATAAACATCTTCTATTGTCATAACATCCCTCTAATCATTTACTTCAAGTTTATCTAATAATTTATCAATAATTTTATCTACTTCTTCATCTTTACCTTTAAGACTAATTAAAAGTTTATTAGTATTAGATGACTGAGGTAACATATACCCTGCTTCTCTAAATATATCTTCTACTATAACTTTATTAGAATGAATCAAAGCTTTATATAAACGTTTTTCATCATCATTACTTGATTTACTCATAAGATATTTTAAAGTCTTAATCTGTTCTATCTTACTATCTGCAAGTCTAAATAACTCTCTAATTACTTGCTTATCTTTTTCTTTTTGTTTTGGATAAACTCTAGGTAACATACTAATCGCTTTAGATGGACAAGATGCAGCACAGGCTCCACAACCAATACATTTATCAAAGTCTATCTGTCCTGTTTCATTATCAGTCGCTCCAGTAGGACATACAAAAAGACATAAACAATCTTTAGTACATATTTTTAAATCTCTATAAGCATATCTTTCACTTTTCTCTTTCATACTAGCTTAACACACCTCCAATATCTTAAGACTAGGAACACGACAAACAGGACAAACTTTAGGAGGATTATCTCCTATATAAACAAATCCACAGATATCACAAACCCATATCTTCGTATTTTTAATATAATCTATTCCCTTTTCTTTATAAGTATCTATTACAACTTTCATAATATTAGTACTCTTACTAGCCCAATTAATAACTCTTTTAGCACCTCTATCATCATATTTAGTAAACACATTCATTGCTTTACTAAAGTTATTAATATCACTGTTTACCATATCTATAACATCATCCAAACTACCAAATTTATTATTTTCTAAAGACTCATAATGTTTAGATAACTCTCTAAATAAATTGCTTTCTTCATCCAAATATTGTTTTTCTGAAGCCTTTGCTAAATTAGAACAAATTAAAGATATCTCATAATTAGACAACTCTCTTAAATCTTCATCCACATCTTCTATAATAGGACTGTTAGACTCAATTTTCTCCTCAACTTTTTCTTCTTTAACTTCTAGAAATAAACTCTTAGGTGCCCCACAAGCTGGACACTTCCAATCATCTGGTAAATCTTCAAACTTTATTTTCTCTTTAGCATCATCATAAATATAACCACAAATTGTACAACGATATTTTTTCATACATACCTCCATAAATAAATCATATCAAACAAAGAAAAATAAATCTACCATATTTGACTCTTTAATATTAATACTCTTTTATTTATACGTTCCAAAAATGCACAATATTTTAAAAATATTGTGCATTATATCAAATAAATCTGCTATTTTGCACATTCATTGTGCATTAACAATAATTAATTTAAAACTCTCTCCCAACAAATACATTATATATTGCATCATATCTATAACTTAACTTTGCATAAGTTGAATCCTGAACTAAAATTCCCATATCTACTAACTTATCAATAATAGTAGATACTGTATTTCTTGAAACTAGAGACTCATCTTCTACTTCTTTTTTAGTAAAAACTATCTGTTTCATAATTACTGGCATTATTCTAAATACAGCAGTACTATTTAATTCCTTTATTCTTTCCATATCATTAACATAAATCTGCTTTATTCTATTTATCTTTGCAATATAATTATTACATTGATCAATAATACATTGTAAGAAAAATTTTATAAAACCTAACATATTTCCTTTTCTACTCTCATTCAAATATCTATAATAACTAGGTTTATA
>CALVJB010000036.1 GCA_944332025.1 uncultured Bacilli bacterium | reverse complement strand
ATGAAATATTAAGCTTTGGTAATATTAATGGTTATGTATGTCTAAGAAGTGTTTTAGTCTTTGGATTATCAGCTTTACTATTAATGTATTTAATAGTACCACTTTGTTTTTATCTAGCAAAAAAGATACCTAAAAAAGCCTTTTTAATATTAAGTTATACAATCTGTGCTATCTTCTTATTTGATGAACTTTATAATTTAATATTTGCAAATCTTTTAAATCTACCTAGAGCATCAGAAGTATATAAAGAACTAGGATTTAAATACTTATATTTTTAACAAAATAAAAGATACATTTAAACTATATACTAAGTGTATCTTTTTCATTTATAAATAACTTAACTAATAAAATATTCTTCATATATTTTATTATATCTATCTAATAATTTATTATTTAATTTTCTAGAATTAAACAAATCTTTAAGTTCTGTATAATACCATTTTAATTGTTCATAATTATCGCACTCTGTAATTAAAAACTCTTTACCTAACTTTAAATACATATCATAATCTGATGTTAAGTTTTGTAATTTATCAGCTAGTTCTACTGTAAGAATATTATCATCAACCCTCTTCAAGTTATTAATAAATTTAGTTTTTCTTGTCATATAATCATCTATACTTTTATCTTCACTTAAAGATAAGACTCCATCAGCTATTTTTTTACCAAACTGTTCCAATATATCACTATAATCATATTTAGTATCCTCAATTATATCGTGAAGATAACCAATACATACAGTATCTTCATCACAACCTATATTTTTTAGCATGTTTCCAACCATAATACTATGAAAAGATAAATCAATATCTTCTTTTATCCTTTTCATTCCTTTAAATGCTAAAAATACAAAGTGTATTACATTTTCCTCTTTTGTATACATAACCTCACCTTAACTTTCATTTTACAAACACCCCCAAACAACAAATATGATATGTAATTTAAATATACTAAATTATACTTATGTTCGTCAATATATAAATTTATTTTTTTTAACATGCAAAACAAAAACTTCACCATAAATGATGAAGTTTTTAACATTTTCAACCAGGATCATTTATTAGTCGCACCACCTGGAAGCGAAAAACATTGTCGACTGGAATCATTTATTAATCGCACCATCCAGAAGCGAAAAACATTTCCAAGATGAATAATCTCATCTGTGATATAAATATACTATTTTTTTCTAAAAATGTCAACTAGTATACAATAATAGTATATACATATTTTTAAGAAATATAATCAAAGCTTAATATCAATTACATTATCAAAAGATATTATAGTATTATCTATTAAAATTATTCTTTTATACACTTCATCAACTATCTTAGCATTACCAGTTATAGTTTTATATCTACCTCTGTTTTCTTTTTTATTATCTCTAACAAAGTAAGTAATTGTTACTTTAGGTCTTAGTTTTATATCATTTTTTATAAGGCATAACTTCTCATTAAGCATTAATTTTATACCATCATCTAATTCTATTTTTTTAGATGTTTCTCTTGCAACTTCTCTTACCTTCTCATCATAAGTAGTTAAAGCAGAAAAAGGAGCGAACTGTGCTGACCTATTTTGTAAAGACATAGGCTTTCTTGTTTTAGATATATGGTGAGGCATATTTATAATATCATCATAATTATTCATGATGTCCTCCTATCTGCCTATTTCTATCCATTGTTGTTGCCCCATCTTCTAAATCCATACCTTTCAAAATAGCATTTTTACCATACTTCTCCTTTATCTTTAACATAGCATTTTGAAGATTATTTTCTTCTTTTAAAGCTTCTCTATTATAATCCAACTTATTATCTTTTTCTTCTAAAGAGGAAAATAAATCTAATTGCCTATATCTTACTTTACATTTTTCATCTTCTTCACTTGCTAACTTAGTTGCACACATATTAACTCTTCTAACTAACAGTTTAGGATTTATTATTCTTTCAAATAATTTAATCATCGCTTCAATAATTATTTTAGATGAAGACGTTTTATAATCTAAGTTAATAGTTCCATGGCTAGACTTAGGTATAGCACGTCCATAATGGTCTATTGTAATTTCTCCATTATAATCATCAGTAATATTATCTATATCATAACCAATAGTTAAGACTAACTGTTCTGTTACTAATTTTTTTGAAACAAGGTCTAAAGCTAGTAAATCAGCCATTTCTCTTACTATTAACTTTGTCTTATTATAATCATATGGACACTGTAAAACTTGACCACTACTTATACTTTTGGCAAGAGGCTTATAGTTTTTTATAGATTCTATTGTACATGGTTCATAACCCCAAGCATGATCTATTAGAAGTTCGGCATTAACACCAAATAATTTATATAGTAAATCTTCATTATTAATAGAACATCTTGCAACATCACCCATTGTATACATACCGTGCTTCTCTAGTCTTTTAGAAATACCCCTACCTACTCTCCAAATATCTGTAATAGGCACATGACTCCATATCAACTGTCTATAAGACATTTCGTTAAGTTCGGCAATTCTTACTCCAAAGCGATTCGCTTCAGTGTGTTTTGTGACTACATCCATCGCAACTTTAGCCAGAAATAAGTTAGTACCAATTCCCCCAGTCGCTGTAATACCAGTTGTATCATAGACATCTTTAATTATTTTTGTAATTAATTCTTTAGGAGATAACTTATAGTATTTTAAATAATTAGTTAAATCCATAAAAACTTCATCTATGGAATAAACAAATATATCTTCTTTAGCAATATACTTTAAATAGATATTATATATCTTAGCAGAATAATCAATATAATGAGCCATTCTAGGAGGAGCGATGATTAAATCTAATTCTTTAGTCTTATCGTTCTTTAAGATATCATCATTAATAGACTTACCTGTAAACTTTTGATATCTATTATTTTTTCTTCTTATCTTATTTATTTCTTTCACTTTACTTAAAACTTCAAAAAGTCTTGCTCTTCCTCCTATACCATACTGCTTCAACGCTGGACTTACCGCTAAACATATCGTCTTTTCTGTCCTAGATTTATCAGCAACAACAAGATTAGTTTTTAAAGGATTAAGTCCTCTTTCTACACATTCAACAGATGCATAAAAACTCTTTAAATCAATACAACTATATACCTTTTCCATTTAACTCACCAATATTATTTTATCACGAACGTTTATTCGTGAAAAGTGGTTTTAGTCAATTGGAAAAAATTAACAAACGTCTATTTTAAATTAGTTTATTGCTTACTTCTTTTTTAATTTACAAATAAGAATTATTTGCTATAATATATATCAAAGGAGATAACTTATGGAAAGAAAATATTTTACAGATGAAAATAATGATATTATTTATAACCGATTAAAAAATGAATTAACTATACAATATTTGCCATATTTAGGACCAAGTATTAATTTTGGATTGGGTGATATTTGTTTAGAAGAAGATGATAACATTTTTAAATTTTATATTATTGATAGAGCATCAAAATTTGAATATGAAGAATTTAATAAAGTAGAAGATGCAATAAAAAAACTAACAACTTATTACAAAGAAAATAAAATAGTAGATAGTCATGATAAAATGGAAGAAATTTTTTATCAAACATTAGGGTTAAAAAGAAAAGAAATTTTAACTAGTACAAATGAAGAACCTATTAAAGTTTTGAAGCGAAAAAAGAAATAAAATGTATTATTAGATATATTAATAAAAGCATAGTTTCTCTTATGTTTTTTTATTACTTTATATTTAAGATTAGCAATCTACCGACCACTTTTCGACCACTTTTCGACCGCTTTTGTCATAAAGGCTAAAAATAATAGAAAGAAGTAAGATTTGATACTTACTTCTAATCGTGAATATATCTTATTTATATATTTCATTACACAATCTTTAATAATTATATTTTTTTGATAATTTTAAAGTTTTTAAACATTCATAAATTTCACTTTCATCTATCATCAATCCATATTTCAATCTATCTTCTAGAGAATAATTTGTTTCAGATTTTTCTAAGGCTTTATAATAATCTTCATCATACCAATCAAATTTTTTTAAAGCTTGCTCTTCACCCATTTTCTTTAAATAGAAGGCAGTTGGCGAAATCACTTTACCATCTTCATAATCAAAGCCTTGTAATAATGCTTCTATTTTAGTAGCTTGTTCAAAATCTAACAAATTAGGTACAATTTTTTTTATGTTAGATAGTAGTATGATCATTTCTTGATATGATTTTATCTCTGCTAATCTTTCTAGTGGCGATTTTAAATAAAATTTACTATATACCATTTGTCTTTTTATGATATAAATAGTTATATCTTTAATACTATATCCATTTTTTTCAAGTTCATTTATTTCACTATCTTTTAAATTATGTTTACTTAAGTTTAAAATTTTTGCTTCTAAACTTTCTTCATTATCCATTATCTTATATTGATTGGCATGTTCTAATTCATGTAGAATAGCCTGGGAAAATATTGAATTTTTATAAAAGGTTTGCTCATCTTCATTAAATAATGCTTGATATCTATCCGCCTCTTGTAAATATTTATTAATTTTATTAAAATCAACATATATTGTTTTATCTGTTAGATTATATGCAGATACACACCCTTCAGGTAACTTATCATTTTCTGATGATAATATTTGTAAATCACAAACATACTTATCAAGTAATTTTGAATTTATAACTACATCTATAAATTTTTCTATATATTCTTCATCAACTAATTTATCATTAATTGAATAATTATAAATTAAACTTAATAATTTTTCCATATTCTCCCTCCATTTATATGTGCATATTATATAAAATATTATATCAAATGTCAATTTATTTTTGTGTCGAGACACCCGATTTATTTACATTTTTTCTTGTGCTAGTTGTCTTAATTTAGGAGTAAATAATTTGTTTTAGTTTTCTCTAAAACTTTAACATAATTTTTATCAGCTAAGTTTTATGAGTAACATAAAAAGTATGCAATAAACTAATTATATAATTTCATTTCAAAACATATACTGTATTTTTACCATTTCCTTTAGTTAAAAATATAACAAATAAATATATCAATTATATATTTATTTTACTATGAATTTATATTTTGATTATATTTTTTTTAATATTTCAAAATCTTCTGGTAAATGCATTATTGACAATAATTGCTTTCTATTTAATGAACCAATTTTTTTGTCATACTCATTTATTAATTTTGATAAATTATCTATTAAAGTATTAAACTTCTTGCGAGTAGAAAAAAACTTTATAGAAATTAAAATAGCAAACAAATCTTTTTTTCCTTGAATAATATTATTATTTTTATCTTTCTTTAAGTTAAATTGTTTATGATATTTTGTAGTTTTTATACCTAATTTATCATCTACAAATGATAATAGTATATCATCATGACAACAAATATTTCTCACTCTAACAAGTAATCTTAACATATTAGCGACTTCACTACTATTTATATTTTCACTAGTTAATTTATTTTTCATATAGTCTTTATCATTTGGTTTTGATACATAAAACATATCACGAATCATACCAAATGATAATATTTTCATATATACCCATAAAGGAATAAATGAGTGATTATTTCTATAAAACATTACTGCTTTATTTTTATTACCGAAGTCGTTTAATTGCTTATCTAGATTTAATAATGTAGCATTCAAGTAATTATTTGATGAATCGTAGTTATTACTATTTAGTATATCACCTACTTTAAAGCCATATCTAAAACTATAATTATTTGTATATACAGTCTTAAGTTTTTGCTCTATTTCAAGTATAGGATTTAAAATAATTAATTTTAACGCCTTATCAAATATATACAATGAATAAATATCTTCAAAAGAAGTATTTTCTTTATAAGTTCCATCATTATTCTTAAATGCAAATTTATAACCCATGATAAAATAATAATTATTAGTTTCTAAAATGTTTCTAACATCATCTTCATTTTTTATATTAATATTTTTAAATCTAATATTAGTTATCAATTCATCAATAGTTAAAAAAGTTTTTTCTGCCATTGTACATCACCTGTAAACATTATAACAGAAAAAGACACAAAAGAATAACTTTTGTGTGCTCACTAGTAGGAAATTATATTCCCACATTAATAATATATTCAAAATAAAAAAATATATACAAAAAAAGACTGGAAGACCTTAGTCCTTTCCAGTGCTCACGAGTAAATCATAACAAAAAAAAGCTTTTATGTCAAATTTATTTTTCATCCATTCGGCAACTTTTCGGCAACTTTTCGGCAACTTTTCGGCAACTATTCTACCACTTGCTAGCAATTTATGTATTTTTACATTGACTTTTATATATAATAAATCATACAAATCCAAATATTTTGTAAGTTCTAAAGATAAACCTTTTAAACTTCTTTGCCATACTCCAAACGGTTATTAAATTCATTTTCATTAGATACTATTATTTTTCCGATATTCCAATATACATAAATAATAGATTTATTAATTTCACTAGACAGATTAGATTTTACTTCATTTACCAAATTAGTAATTTCTTGAATCATTTTTGAATTTTCTTTTTCTAACATAGTTGCTCCTTTCTTAATTGGTCAGACGTGTCTGACCAATTCATTTTTTTAAACTAATACTATTTTATCATATAATTTGTAAATAAGTAGATATTATTTATATATCTAAAACAAAATCATCATGACTTTTGTATTTATCATTTTAAAACAAAAAAATCTAACTCCCTATATATTTTGATACAAATATCAAAATAAAATGTAGGACTAACCTAGTTCTACATTTATCTTATATAATACTCAAAATTCCTAGTAAATTTCTATATTGGTGCAGGAAACGAGACTTGAACTCGCACGATTAATTAATCACTACCCCCTCAAGATAGTGTGTCTACCTATTCCACCATTCCTGCATAAAAGAATAGTTAATTTACTTAACTATCCAAAATGTTGGTATATCTCTAAGACCATTGTCACCACCGGCAACTGGTGTATTAATAATTTCATTATTGATAACTAAAGCACTAGAACTTCCACCATCCATATTAGCTGAGTTTATAGCACCATAGTTTTCCATTATCTCAGTTAAATCCCCCATATCTGCACCAATAGATGTGGCAAGACGTCCATTAATTACTAAGAATAAAACTATACCATCTTCTCTTTGACCAATAGCAGTTCTTGGTGCAATACCCCAACCACCATTACCTTTAACAAAACTACTCTTACCATTAACTATTAAGAAAGGTCCAAACTCAACAGCATCTCTAATGCCCATTTCAAGTGCTTCTTCTGCCGTCATTTTACCTAGTACTAGTTTATTATCGTTAGTAAATCCAACGAAACCTCCACCCATTCTAGCATCATCATAATCACTTACTATTTCACCATTTTTTATAACTGTTCCATGAGGTAGTGCACCATTACTATTCCAGTCAGGATCATAAAAACCACCAGCATTAATAGCAACAATAGCATTTTCCCTCTTTGCAACTGTAGTAATTGTCTCTCCTCTTTTACCAAGATAAGCAGTTGTCGCAATAGAAACTCTTGACGGATCATATATCGCTACTAAATAACCTTGATAACCACTACCATTAACTTCTATAACTTTATATAAGTCATTACCAGGATCTTTTGTTAAGATCTCCTTTTCATATTCATTCTTATATATCTTGGCATTAGAATCATAATCTTTAAAATTAATTAAATCAGGATTAGTATTCTCATTAACTTCAATTATATGATTATTAGATAATACTTCATTAATAACATCATCATTATAAAACCAAGTAGCAAGGTATTGATGAGACATAGAAGTCATCGCTGAAGTTATCCAAAAATTTCTAAACCCTTCTAGTGGTCCATAAAAAAGAAATAAAGAAAAAGAACTTCCTATTATAAATAAAGAAATTATTATTTTTGTAATTATCTTTTTCTCTTTTCTTTTTTCTTTTTTTATTTCACTAGCAATACTAGGCATTAAAATTGTCTTATCTAAGTCATTTTTATTCATCAGGTACCACTCCTGTATTATCCTCTTCTTCATCACTTATATTAATATCTTCATTTTTTCTTCCATTATACTCTCTATCACCATTTATATCTATATAATCTCTATCTAACTTTATTTCCTCTAACTTAACATCACTACTATTAGTATCACTTAACCATTTATTATAAGAAGTAATTAAGTTATTATAACTACTAACATCACTTATATAAGTATTAACAACCTCCTCATATCCTGAAACAATCGCTTCACACTTATTATTAACATCTGCTTCAGGATGTAAAACATTAATACATTTATCTTTTACATCATCATAATCTTTATCAATTTTATCTAAATTATCCTTATAATTATTAAATAACTCTTTAAAACTAGCATCACTATCTTTTAGAGTTTGATAATACATATCATCTGTGAAAACATTAGTATAAATATTATCTCTAATACTATTAAAAGATTCTACATTTGTTTTAAAAGCCTCATAAGAATCTCTAACCGTTTCCATTCTCTTCTTAACTTCAGCTTGATCACTATTATAATTAATAATAATATAAGATATAATTCCTATAACAATTAATAAAAAACCAATAAGTATCATTATTCCTAACTTTTTACTATGATGTTTAACTTCCATAATTACACTCCTAATCTTTCAAAAAATCATTCTTTTCTTGTTTTAATCTTTTTTTAATTTCTTTTCTTTTTCTTCTTTTATCACTATTCTTAGTATGTAAAGCTATTAAGAAAATTATTAATAATAAAACTATTAAACAAGTAAGACCAACTATTATATAAGAATTAATTGTTAACTCATCTTTTAGACTATCTACTTCTTCAGTATAATATCTTTGTATAGTCTTATCAACACTATCATATAAATATAATCCTTTTTTACCTGTTTCTACATTCTCACCATATACTAAATAGTATTTAGACTTTTTATTTAGTTTATAAACTGTATATTCTTCTCCATCTATATTAACTGTATATTTTTTATAGTTAGGAGGAATTTTACCATTATCTAAAAGATGAATAGTAAGTAAATCACTACCTAACTCTTGATATAAAGTATATTCTCCATCATCATAGATATAAAACTTAATATTACCTTTCTCATCTTTTAAAGCGACTAAAGTAATATTTAAGGCTTCTATATTATAAGCAGGTACTTCTTCATCATTAATTTTAACAGTTGTATCTACATAATAATCTTTAATTAAGTCTGTTAACTCATCAGTTTTTCTAACGACACTTAAGTTATCTTTATTAACTTTTACATTTATAGGATCTTTTTCTTTAACATTAACTACTATTGTATAAGTTTTAGTAGAACCATTTTCTGCTTTCACCACAACATTTATAGTATTAGCACCATCATGAACTTTTACATCTCCTGTACCACTTATACTAGCTTTACTATCACTTGCTTTAGCATTAACCGTAACATTAGTAGTTCCAGCTTCTGCATCCACACTATAATTAGTAGTATCACTATTAAACTCTGGACTTAAAGTAAGGCCTTCTACTTCTAGGCTAGCAAGATTATTATCACTACTATAGTTCTCTTCTACTTCTTGTCTACTAATTAAATTAATAGTTGTACTATCAGTTGGACTAGTAACTACTTCATCCCATGAAGCGATAGAGGTATTTACTACAGATATAGTAGTAGAACCAGTACCTTTAACTCTAAAAGTATAAGTATAACTTTGACTAGTTTGACCCTCGCCATCGACATAAGCAACTACATGGGTATTACCACTTAAAAGTTGTAGTTTATTACTATCATAATCTAAACTAAATTCCCAACTTCCTAAACCACTACTTTCACTTATAGTAACACCTACTGTAATATTGCCTCCAACTGTTCCAGTTGCAGTCGTCCCTGCTACAGAAATAGAGGCAGCCTCTACTACATGAGGACAAAAGAAAAGGAAGCTAAGTCCTAATATAAATAATATTTTTTTCAAGTTAATCACCCCTGTTCTATTGTACTATTACCAAGTATTTGTTTTTGAACTCTAAGTAAGTCTACTACATCAACTTTACCATCTCTATTAGTATCACTAGCTTTCCTATCGTAAGTAGATAAATTACTGCTTCCTAAAATATCTTTTTGAACTCTTAATAAATCAACAACACTAGTCTTACCATCACCATTATTATCACCATAAATAACAACTTTATAAGACTTAGTAGTAGAACCATTACTAATTACTAAAGTATCTCCAGTACCAACATTACCACTAGCCTTATTTCCATATCTATCTAAGTAACTAGTAACTTTTAAGTTAGCATTAATACTACTTAACTTATTATTAATAGTATCTATATTGGTATTAAAAGAAATATTAGAAATAACGTCTCCATTTATCTTAAAACCAGATGCAACAACACCAGTATTTACATCAATATCAGGAGTTGTAACTATTTCTTCTTCATTATCATCATCAGGTAAAATTACTTCATTATCATTAGGCATATCATTATAAACAGGTATTAGAAATTCATAAGCATTATTTAAAAGATTATTATTCTTATAACTTTTATAAATACTATATGCTTCCTGTGAATGAGCCCTTATATTAGTCATATATTGATGTGTATACATAGGATAAACTGCATCAGGTGATACATTAAACTTTTGATAATATAGAGTATTTTGATTAGCATTAATATATTTACTAGCGATATATTCAGTACCCCCCATAATAGCAGTCTCTTTACTATTCCAAGGTCTTAAATAACTAGTAACAGAAGCATCATATCCTCCATTCGCCCATATCAAACCTCTAATTTGTGGAGACTGATAAGATGAATATGCACCGATGTTAAAATAATTATAAATACCGCTATAAGTCTTACCATTACCACAAGAATTAAGGGCATTCCAACTATCAGGATTACTTGCATAACCTAAATTATTTAAACAACTATTATCAACTGAGAAAGTAAAACTACCTCCTGTAGTTGAAATACTATCAGTACTACCTTTTTCTTGTCTAATCCTACTAGCAAGATAAACAGGACTAACATTATATGTTCTAGCAGTCTTCATTAAGATATTTAAATATTCATTAGTATTTAAGAAAGTTCCACTAGTAACCCCTCTAACAGCATCCTCTGTTTGAATAGATGAATTATATTTTAAGTTTTCAAACATAAAGATATATTCTTCTGATAAAAAGTTCCTAGGATCCAAATAATAAGATACTGTATCCCTACTTGCCACATACCAACCTGGTTCTATTTGTTGATATACTCCATTTTGATAATATGGCCATTCTTTACTTCTTAAAGTCTCATCAGTTCCATCTACTAAACTAATCTCCCCATAACTCTCATTAGTTACCGCTTCATCAAAAGAAACACCAATAGATATAGGAGTAAATATCCAGTTAGGATGTTTCTCATGTATTGCCTTTAAATAAGGTAAGTAACTTTCCCCAAATCCTTTATTTAACATTTCCTTTTCAAAATCCCCATTAAGGTCTACATCAGCGACATCAATAATTGCCTGGTCACTTGAACAAATATATCCTTCTAAGTCATTATACCTAACCTTATACCAAGCATTCTTACAACCATGACCACTCTCACCATCAGTACTAATTACATCAACTTTAGTACCTGCTACTAATACTCCATCAGTAACACCTGTAATTAAAGCACCCCCAGGTTTTTCCCTAAAATATTTATTAGTATTTAACACTATATAACTACTTGCATTAACAACAGGAATAAAAGTAAAAAGCATAACAAAGATGAGTAAAATACTAATTAACTTCTTCATACACTATCAACTCCTATCCTTCTATTTACATTATAACAGAATATTCTACAAATTTCTCTAAAAAAGATACAATTAACCGTCAACTTTACAATACAAACAAAAGTATAGAGGTTGAAAGATAGAAAATTATAGTCTATAATTATAGGGTATAGTTTTTTGTTTACGTGGAGGTCATTTAATGAGAAAGAATAAAGAGAATACTGAAGAAAAAAAAGATAAGAAAAAGAAGAAATGTAGATTATGGCTTGCATTACTAAGTATTATCGTTATATTAAGTAATCTTTTTGCCATATATAATATCCTTTTATTAGGACCAATTGAAGAAGTAATAAGATATATTATTATAGGAATATTTGTTGTTTTTGATTTAATAATTATTTTTAAAGTTAGATCTAAAAGACGACATAAAGAAAAAAAAGCAAGGCTTCTTACCTTCTTTTTAATACTATATCTACTTATAAACTGTGCAATTAGTGGTTTAATAATGTATGCTTATGGAACTCTATCTAGTATTAATAGAGATACTGTTACCTACTCTAGTAGTTTAATTGTACCAAGTAGTAGTGAAATAGAAAATGTTAAAGACTTAAAAGATAATACAATAGGAATACTTTCTGATGAGTCATCACCTGAAGGAAATATCATTCCAAATGAAGTTATAGATGAAAATAAGTTAAAAGATGAAAATGAAATTGTTGAATATGATGATTACTTTACAGCAATGGCAGATTTATATGAAGGTGAAGTTGATTCAATATTTGTTCCTACTGATTACCCTTCTATGTTTGTTAGTATGGAAACATATCAAAATATTAAGGATGATACAAAAATTATTTTAACTAAAGAAAAAGAAATGAAAAAAACAAGTACTAGTAATAGAACTTCTTCTTCTGCTGGTAAATCTGTAACAGAGCCATTTACAATTCTTTTAATGGGTGTTGATTCAGAAGAAGAAGGATTATCTAAGAATACTGTTGCAAATGGAGATAGTTTAATATTAGTTACGTTTAATCCTAATACTTTAAATGCTACAATGTTAAGTATTCCAAGAGATAGTTATGTTCCAATAGCATGTTGGAGTGGTACTCCTGAAAATAAAATAACCCATGCTGCTGCTTATGGTACTGACTGTATGATGGATACGATTGAAAACTATTTTGATGTTACAATTGATTATTATGCTAAAATTAATTTTAAAGGATTAGTTAGCTTAGTTGATACATTAGGTGGTATTACTGTTGAAGTTCCTCAAGACTTATGTACAGATAACTCTAACCGTGAAGGAGAAGTTTGTATCAGTGCAGGACTTCAAACTCTAAATGGTGAACAAGCTTTAGTACTTGCAAGAAATAGAAAACAATTAACAGGTGGAGACTTAGATAGAGGACTAAATCAACAATTAGTAATTCAAGGAATATTAAATAAAGTTAAAGATATGAAGAGTATTAATCAAGTTATGGATGTGTTAAATACTGTTACAAATAATCTTGATACTAACTTTACAGAACAACAGATTTTATCATTCTATGATATTGCAAAAGATATAATGAATAATTCTTTACAAAAAGATGATGCTGA
>CALVJB010000035.1 GCA_944332025.1 uncultured Bacilli bacterium | reverse complement strand
TAACTATAATTAGTAGGATAAGTAGTAGTAAAGTTAAATAATTGTAATTGTTTAACATTAGTATATTCCCAGCCACTAGTCCCAACATTAAACATATAAACATTCAAAGCATTGTTATCACTAAATTCTAACTGGAATATACCTCCATGATAATGTCCAGCACCATCAATAACCCAACCACCACAATAAAGGTTAGTAGAATGAGAATCAAGATTCATCATATATTTAGAATCATAATTACCTAAGTAAAGTTTATTATTACCTGCAACATTACCACCGTTACTTTCTAAGTTTACATTACTTTTAAAAGTTACATCAATAGTAGTTCCGTAAAGTGTTACACTTCCAGGATTTTTGTATTCATAAATAGCACCACTATGCGTTTGTACTTCAGGTCGCCATGTGATTTGAACTTCATCATTATCACTATAAGTTGCACGACCATTCTTTAAAGCTTGGAATATATTATTTGCAATATTATGATTTCCATCAGAGTTAGGGTGGATTCCATCGCTTGCAAATAATCCTCTTTCCATTAAACTAAACTCAACACCATTTAAATAACTAACTTTATGAGTATCATTTAAGAAAATAGAGTAACCTCGTTGACTATTCCTATAAATTAAACTTCTGGTATTAGCATTATTGTTACACCAACCAACTTGACCTATTTTAATTTCTGCGTTAGGCATTTGTTCATTTATGTAATCTGTAAAAGCTTTAACACCTGCTTGAATATTTTGAGAAGTATTACTTGCATCATTATACCCACCTGCAAGAATAACATATTTATATAATTCTTTATTTTTAATACTAGGCATTACTGCTTGAAGTTCTTGTAAGTAAGTTTTACCACCTGCAAACGAAGTTCCGTCAACTGCAACAACTGTATAATCGCCAGCTTTTAACCCTAGTTTTTCAACTAACATCTGACACCAACCATCATTATTTCCGTCTGGAGCATAACCTCGACCATAACTATCTCCAACAATTAAATATTTTTCAGTTGTTAGATTATTTTCAAGATTTGCTATCTCATTTTCTAAATCTGTTTTATTTTGTGTAACAGTTTGTTCAAGAGTATTAACTTCACTTGTTAAATTTTCAACGTCTTGATTAATTTGTCCTAGTAAATCTTTATTAATAATATCATCAAGTGTCCCATCTTCAACCATCTGGTCTAGTTTATTATTTACTTCAGTTTGAACATCTAAGTTATCAAAGTAATTATTAACATAATTTTCTAACTCAGTAAATGCGTCAACTATTTTATTAGTTTGCTCACTATTATCGTTTATTGTTGGTATTAAAGTTTTACTAATGTATGCACGTAGTGCGCATAAACACTCATAGTAGCTCATACTTTCATCAAAAGCTAAAGGTATAACTTTTGCTAAATATCTAACAAAAGGCTTTTCAACTTGTTTTGTTTTTAAATCATCATTATTCATTTTTATCATCTCCTTAATATATTTGCATAAACAAGTCTTCTAATTTTGAGAAGACGATTTGGTCTATACTAATTAAATTATATGATAATTTATTTAACAGTTCAATAGTATCTTTATTTCCATTATTTCCAAAAACAGTTTTTATATAGTTATTTGTACCACTTCCACTGTTTGAAGATGTATCATTTATATTACTTTCACTTTTACCTAAACTAATATTTGTTGCATAATTATAATTATCAATTGAAGTATCACTAACATTACCCTGAGGAGTATCTTGAAATACATTTTTATTATCAGTATTAGAACTACTTTCACTTGTCGAATTAGATTCATTTGTAGAAGTAGAATTATAGTTTTCTTCCAAGTTTACATTTCCAATTAAAGATTTGTAAATATTTAATTGATTTTTATAAAGTTCATTAATTGGAGGCATAATTTCGTTCATACGATTATTTAACATTGTCTTAAATAGTTCTGCAGTTTCAAAGCCAATTTCTTCAAGTAAAAAGTGATTCAGTATTTTATTATTTAGTTCATCTCTATATTTTTCATCAAATATCGGGTAATCTTTAAGTCCAAAATCAAAATTATTCTTCATCATCGAATATATAGTTATCGTATATTTCGCCACTTTCAACACCTCCTGTGTTTGTTTCATTTAGTAAATCAATTAATTTTTCATTAAGTTTAATTTTAATCTTTTCTTCTCCATCAAAGAACATTTTATTAATTTCATCACAAGCTTTCTTTCTAGTCTTATAGAAATTATTAAGATTAAATGCCACTAATTGATTATTACTATTTACTTCATCAGTAATTAATCTTTCTTTTTTATCAGTATTAGCATTATTTATTCCTAAGAAAGTTAATATTTCTGCCCATAATCTAGCTTTATGTTCATCTAGCTTATCAACTATATAAGGGGCTTCTGTTTTCACACAATTAATTTTTTCATTTAAGTTATAGTTTTTATTTCCAAACATAAACGGCATGTTACCAGAAAATTGCATGTAAGCATTCTTTAAAGTTAGCATTGTGCCTTTATCGCCCTCAAGTAGTACTGGTGTTTTTTGTGCAATTACATTAATATCAGTAGTTCTTTCTATTTCATAAAGTCTATAAGCGAACGATTTAATTATTGGTAAAGTAGGCATTTGCATTTCATTATTCATAATATAAACACATTTATCATAATCAAATTGTTTAGAATAACCAATACTCCAAGCTTCAATTTTTGTCGGTAAATTATAAACATTTAATTTATCACTAGGATTAGCACATATTGATAAAAACCCTAGTTTTTCATCTTTTACAAAACATGCACGACCATACTTAAATAGTGTTTGTTCTAAGAATCTCGAATTACCTCCAATTTCATCAAGTCCTTCCCACTCGAATATTGAAGTTGCTATTAATGATAGTCTATCAAAATACTGTAAATACGTTTTATCGTTAACTATCATTGCTTTTTCTGTTTCTTTAATTTTTCTCAATTTTATCACTTCCTTTTAAACATTAGAATTATCTTGCGAATAGTCATATATTGTAGCAGGATTATGCCATAGTGTTATACCATTATCAAAAGCACTTTGAATCTCTAGTAAATTGCTTTGTGGTATATTTCCCATAATATGACAATTAATTGTCTTTACAAAATTCCAGTTCTTTCGTGTCTTAATATTAGGAATTTTAACACTATTAACCTTATAACCATACATACTAAAATAATCGTCAATTATTTTTGCGTACTCGTATCTAATTGTTTTTCCGTAAATACAGAAAGTAGTTTCATTACTAGCAAATGATACATCTCCAGAATTGGAATTACCATTTAATTGATTAGGTTGCAAGCTATGTTGATACACTTGTCCAACTGTATTTGCAACTCCCATTAAACCATTAGCAATTGCACCTGCACCTGCTAAAGCACCTGCGCCAGTCATCATTAATCCAACACCACCTGCGATAGTACCAACACTACCAACTGCAGAAAGTCCTACATTAACACCGTTTTGAGTTAACCAGTTTGTAAAGACATCACTATTCCATGAGCAAATCGGAAATTTCGCAAGATTTAATCCCTCACTTTGATTATCAACTGTACCGTTATAATTTTGTGGTACAAGTCTTATGCTCATACCAGGAGTTGGTACTGAATAAATTTTAAAATTACAATTACTATCACTAAAAAGATTATACTGTAGTATTGCGCTTTCACTAGCACCGTTTGTTATCATCATATAACAATAAGGATACGTAAATAACTTATTATTTTTAGGAATATACCCATTAATATCTGTAGGCTTGTTAGCACTCCAAGTTAGCACTTTAGGAGTTATACTGCTAGCAATGTGCATACCCTCAATATCAACAAGCCCACCTGGAAGCATAAACATAAACTGAATTGCGTCAAGCTTTCCTGCACTAGCAACAGAATTTAACATATTATTAATGCTTTCAATTGTAACAAAGCCATAATATTTAATTCCACTATAAACACCACCGTATGTGTCGCCTGATATATCAGGATAACTTGTATCTTCAAGATTGATTGTACTACCTACAATAATCATATTGCCATTTCCAGGGTAATTAAATTTAGCTCTATCATAATTAATGTATTCTCCAAGTTCTAAATTTTCAGGAACGGTATGAGCACCTATCGTATCATTAGTAACATGTTCTCTTTCAACAAACGAATTATAGAATTGTATATCAAATTGATAAGTTTGCCATGAATCTAATTTGATAATTATTTCTGTAACATTTTCATTAATATAATTGTAATCAATAATGAAATAAAAATAGTATCTGTCTTCATTATCGTTTCTTAAAAATAAATAAGGGTATTTACTAATTTCATCATAATTACCATTTACACGAATTGCATTATTTTTCCTTAAATAACTGTAGTCTGTAAATGTTTTACCAATTCTTGAATTAAAGTAATTAATCTGTTCTTGTTTATTACTAAATGTTAAGGTATCTTTTAAATCACTATCAAGATTAACTCTACATAAATAAATTACAGAATTTCCATCTAACATTTTAACACCTCTTTTCTAAAAAGAAAAGCGACTGCTTTAAGCAGCCGCTACTTGTATAGTTGCTGTAGCAGTTAAACCATTATCACTTTTAGCATTTAGTGTAGTATTACCCTCTTTTAGTCCTGTTACAGAACAGTTCTTATTATCTGTTTTAGTTACAGTTGCTATAGTTTCATCTTCAGTTGAAAACTCAATATCAGTAGTAGCACCACTTGGAGTTATAGTAAGTGCAACTGCTTTAGGTGTATTTACTGTAGCACTAATTGTACTCTCAGTAAATTGTATTTGTGTAGCAGGTGTAGGTTGTTCTGTTGCAAGAACTACTGCGTTAGCAAACGGACAAATTGCAAAAGTACCCCAAGCATGTAAGTACTCATTCCAAGCCATAACACGGGCATTGTAGAACTCATCAAATCTAAAGATATTATCATAAATTTGTAACCATGCTTCATCACAGATAACTGCTTGAATCTCTGGATTTTCAAATTTATCTACAACAATGATTCTACCCATCAATTTAGCACTATCAATATTAAATGCACTTGCTAATACTTCAACGTCAACCTGACTCATAACATCAGCTGTAGTTATTACTACAATTCTATCACTTTCAGTCCAAGTAGTAATAGTTCCTTTAGCACCACTAAATTTACTATAAGCATTATATTCAGTTGATGGTAAGCTCATCTTTAAATATAATGAACGTGCTTTTTTAACAAATTCTTTAGCACTAGTTTCATCAGTTATAGCAGTAACAGTTTCTACTACAACTTTACCTGAATCATACGCACCATCGATAAGAGCTTTAGTTAAATCAAACTCTTTGATATAATTACCAGAATATAGTGAAGTAGTGATTCCTGCTATATAATTTTCAAAGTCGTCCCAAGAAACAAATGCACCCTGTAAACCCTCACGACTTATTGTCTTAGTAAATAAGTCTTGACGATTACGTCTATAATATGCAACATGTGTATCAGGGTCAGTTATAGTTAATAACTTTGCCATAGCAGTATCAGTATATTCATATTTTTCTGCATTAGCAGGATTTTCATAAATATCTTGAATATCTGTTCCTAGTGGTACACTACCTTTTTTAAACACACTAAGTGGATTATTAAAACTTTTATTCCTAATTATAGTAAGAGCAATTCTATTAATTAAATTGTTTACAAACTCATTTAGTTGTGGTGTATATTGGTCATTAAATAATATATTACTTAAATCTTGAATATTATCATTTGTTGCACGTGGTACAATTTCTTGAAAAGATTTTGTACTTGCAGAACGTACTGCATTAAATACATTAGCACCTGCTTTTGTTCTAGTCGCCATCTTTCATTTCCCCTTTCTCATCGATAACGTCTTCAACTTCAACAACGTCATCACTTTCATCATCAGTAATAGTTTCTTTTTCCTCAACTTTATCAAAACCTATTTTTTGAAAAAGCTTACCGTTTGCTTTCAAAAGTTCTTCTTTATCAGCAGTTAATTTTGTTACTTGTTCTGTTAATTCAGCTATTGTATCAAGTAAATTATTATAATTTGCTAATACAGTTAAGAAGTCTTCTGATAATAAAGCTTTATTAGTATCATCTAGCTTATCTCTAATAGCTTCAATAAAAGTATTGAAATCATCTTTGTTTAAATATTCCATTTTTTCACATCCTTTCTAAAAACAATATAACATAAAAATAAAAAAGTTACAAGTTTCTTTTACTTCGTAACTTTCTTGAATATATTACCCACTTAAATTTCCTTTTTTCTTTTGTGCCAACTGGACCATCATAAACTCTCCAATTATGACCATATCCATTAATTATTATAGTGTTGTTAGTGTACATCGCGTCATATACGTGAATAGAATTTTTTAATTGCCAATTACCGTTTGGTGGTACTTGTTCCATACCTGCATATTTACCTTTTGCAACATTTAAGTGTAAATGGTCCCCTGTTACATTTCCTGCAGTACCAGTATGTCCGAGTAAATCTCCCTGGCGCACTTTTGTCCCAACTGGTGGAGGATTATTATCATGTTCAACTAATATAGTAACATAATCAAGTGTGCCATCTGCAAGTAATACTCTACCATCACTTTGCCAAATTCTATTTGTGTTGTTACTTGTGCGAACGCAAGTCAAGTCGCACGGCGCATAGTAAGGACACTTATACACTCTACCACTTGCACCCCAACCAAGAAAGTCAATTGCAAGAGTACCTGCATGAGAGTAATCTCCTCCCTCGTCCTGCGACATGTTCAAATATTCTAAAGGAAATAGCAGGACTTGTGTCAAGCCCTGCGATAATTTCTGTCCTGGAGTCATTTTAAACACCTAACATTTCATTAACTTTAGCTTGTACTTCACTATATAAATTACCTAGCTTTTGTTTACGTTCTTCGCCATTTCCATAATCTCCACGAATAACAGCTTTTGCAAGTTCATCAATATTTACACTATTAGAAGTATTACCTAGAATTTCATTAACTTTAGCTTGTACTTCACTATATAAGTTACCTAGTTTTTGTTTTCTCTCATCACCGTTACCGTATTCTCCACGAATCACGGCTTTAGCAATTTCTTCAATATTAACACTATTTTTAACCAGTTGATTTGGAATAAATGCACCGATGATGCCATCATAAGGATTATTATCAACTGTAACATATTGTTTATTATTATAGTTTTGTTGTAATGCTTGATAAGTTCCGTCGCCATTATCTTTAATAAAGAAACATACGTGTCCTACAGGCGCAAACTTACATTTACCATAAATTACTACAGTACCAGTTATCATATTATTAACAGCTGTTTCTTTAAAATAATTTAAAATACCATTTCTATTTTTATATTCTGCTAAACCTTTAGCAAATATATCAGGACTACATGATATATAAACCCCGTTATAATCACGATTCCATGCATTGAATAAATCTACGCATTGACTTCCATAACTTCCGTCAATGTCAACACTTTTACCTAGATATTTATTTTTAAATTCATTAAACATTTTCATCACTCCTTAAACTTTCTAAACTTTCTTTTAATTTATCAGGTAGAGGTATTCCAATTTCCCCTGCATTTTCTAAAATTGAAAGCCCCTCATTTGCAATATAGAAACCTATTGCTAAATATCTCATAACATCATTTAATTGTAATGCAGTATCAACTTGAACTGCAACCATGATAACAACTAAAATTGTTATCTTTTTTAAAATTCCATAAAATCCTGTTTCACTTGATAGCTTTTTATTTTTAAATGCCTTAATTATTCCTGTTAAATAATCTAGAATCATAAATGTAAATAAACAAATTAACATTGCATCAAGTCCTCCTAGTAAATAACCTACTACCGAATTTAAACCTCCCAATAATAATTTTAAGTACTTCATCTTTATTCCTCCTTTAATAAATAATATCAAATTAATCTTTTAATGTAAAGTTAGTTTCAACAAGTACGCAACCACCTTTTACATTTTTAGGAACAAGTTTTCCTGGAACTACTAAACCTTTTTTAAAATTATCAAGATTAACTAACTCTTTTAAATATTTCGGAAGTCCTGCAACTGTAACATTCTTTTCATCTTCATACATTTCAACGTAACATTTTTGCCTTATAAATTTAGCTTTTGTAAATTCACTTTCTTTTTTCCATGCACCAAGCTTATAATCATCAACTTCAAGAATCTTTTCACACTCATCAACTGGAAGTAATGTGTGTATACTATCAGTATCACTATAGATATACATATCAACACCATATTTTTTAATTGAGTAATCTCTTATCGCTTGACTACTACGAATAGTCTTACATCTTGCATAGCTTGTAATAAATGTTGCAACTGGAATATAAATGCTATCTCTTATTTCTCTTTCATTAAAAGTATATTTTACTATATCATTATCTAAATATGGTCTTTTACTTCTGCAGTTAGGATTTAAACCAAATTTACCATACAACGAATTAAGCATTAATTTTGCTATTTTAACTTTACTTTTATTTTTTAATTTCTTATTTTCATTTTTTACCTCGTACCAATAATCAATATACTTATCGAATAAACCTCTAGCACTTTTAAATTTATAACCATCATGATAAGTTAAATCATAAACATCATAATTTTCAAAGAATAATTCTAAATCTAAATTAGTTAATGTCAACGTTACTATTTCATCTTTACTATCTTTTAAATATTCTGTAGGTATAAATGATGAGTTATGTTTTAATTGTATAGTTGGAAGTTTACCATCTTTTAACTTGAAACTACAAGATAAACTTTGAACGTATAAATTGTAAAGTTTATCATTTTCATATTTACCCTTAAAATATAAAGGTTGCCCATACGGTAATTTAGATTCTTTCATAACCCAGGGATACATACTATTTTCATCAAGCACGATTCCATTTGTTACAATTTTATTTTTATAAACATCATTTAAATATGTGAAACCACCTTTGTAAGAACGTCTTATATTCTCATCAGTTTCATAATCTAAAATAGGAAAATAATTATTAAAATTACTCATAATTTCTTTATAGTATGCTAAAGCATTACTTCCAATAGTCATCTTTGTTAAACCCTCATTAAACATAAATTGTAAAGCTCTTGCCATTATCTCAACATCATTTTTGATATAGTCAATTTCATTATCTAAAAGTTTATATCCAACGTCCCTCTTTTTATCATAATCTATTTCTAACTTTTCAATTGGTAAACCAAAGTCTTTTGGTATTTCTTCAACACTAGAATTTATTAATTTAAGCGAATCGTATATTGTACATTTATTCACTTTATGTCCTTTAACTTCAAAATAAATTTCTAGAGAATAAAATTGTCCTAAATCACTAATCAAAGTCGTAAAAGTCTTGTTAGCTCTTTCTTTTTTATTTGGAATCCAGGTAAAATCATTTTTTAATAAATAATATAAAATAAATTGTATATCAAATTTTAAGTTATGGAAGTACAAAATATAATTTTTCTTTTTATTACTAATAAACTTAAAAAAGTCTTCAATATTATTACCATAATAGAAATCTAAGTTATTGACGGAACATAATGAGTAAGCCCAAACACGACAGTCATTTACATCTGTAGTCGTTTCAAAGTCTGCAGTATAAATGTTATCTTTTATACTCATTTTTTATCACATCAATATTTTCAAGTAGTCCGTCCAGAATCTCATCAACATTTAATTCATCTACATCAAAGCCTTTAACATCTCTAATAATTCCATAATATTCTAATAAAGTTTTAATACCCTGTTCATTATAAAACATATCTTCAAATTCATCACTAGATAAATCACTTAAACTATCTTTTAACATATTAATTTTATCTTCATCTAAATCATACAAGTCGCCCATTAAATCAAGAACATCTAAATAATTTTCTTTAAAATGTTCATTTTTTCTTTGTCTTCCTATTTTTTTAACTCTTTCGCTATAATCCTGGAAATTCTCAAGAGTTAAATTTGAAGTGTTGTAATTCTCTAAGGCTTTTCGTCTTCCTCTTAAGGTCTGAAGTCTTTCATCTTCCATACCTTTTTGAATCTTTCCGAATACTGTACCAACATTTTGATTATATTTTTTAATCTCTCTTGTTAATTTACTTTTTGCAGTTCTTAAATTTATTGCATAATTTTGTTTTTGCCATTTTGAAATACCAGTCTTATCAGTAGATTCATAACCTCTTTTACTAAACCTTTTTAACGAATTTAATGTTTTATATAATTCTTGTCTGTTATTATTAGTTGATTTTAGTTGTTTTACACTAACTTTGTTAGGTATATGAACATTAGCTTTATCACTTTTATTTAATCTATCTACCTTTTGATTAAAGTTTCTAACTACTCTGTTTATTTCGGAGTTTAACCGTTTATCGTATCTAATCATAAGCTACTCTCCAAGAACGTCTTTTAATTTGATTCTTTGTCCTGTATGTGTAAGAACTTTAAACCCTCTTTTTTCAATTTTTCTGTAGTATGAAAAAGCTAGTACTATATTATCAGTTAATTTAACTTTATACCTACTCTTTAATTTATCTTGTTCTACTTCAATATATGAATCAACATTTTTAAGAAATTTGTTTAAATTTAATGATGATGAAAAATAAAAATCATAATCACAATAAACAAAATGATGAGGGCTTTTCTCGATATTATAATATATATCTCCGTACATTTTTAACATCTCCTTCCATTAATTTAACATTAACTCTTAAATAAGAGTTAATGTTAAACTTGTTCTATTATTATCAATTTTCTTTTGTTCAACGCGAACTGGAATACCATTTTCCCAGGTTGGTTTCCCAAATACCATTATCATTTTTTCAATGACATTTGCTATACCATAACTACCAGTTGCGTAACTTGTACCGTTAACATCAAATAAGATAGTTCTAAATTTAGTTCTAACTTCTCCACTATCTTCATCAACTTTTTCATATTTTTCAATATAAACATCTTTAACAGTAATTTCTTGACCTACTACATCTTTTAATAATAAATCACACTTTTCTAAAGCATTGAATAGTTCTTTCTTTTCCTCAATTGAACCTGTAACTTTAGAGCAGAACGCATTTCTCTTTCTTTCACTTAATAAATTTTCTTCACTTTTTACTATTGCATTTTCCATAATTTTAAATCTCCTTTTCTTTTTATTTAATAATCTTGAAACCCCTTAAATATTCTCAAATAACTATATACCACCACCTTTCAAAAATTAAATTTTATTTATGTAAATTTTTTAAAACATCACATGCAGATTCTACTAACTCATTATAAATTCTGGAATCTGATTTATGAATATTGTCTTGATTTATCATAAACCATTTAATAAAATTAGTCTTGCTTTTTTTAGTTTTTAAATCAAAATAACTAAGTTTATATTTTCTTTCTCTTTTTAATCTGTTTATTTCAGTTAATATTGTGTAAGCTCTTTTTTCAGTAATATCATATTTTAAAATGTACTCACTCTTTTCATTAAAATAACCTTTTAATCCTCTTTCTAAATAAGTTCTTTCGTAAACTGCGATTCTATTATTCATTTTCTTCTCCTTTTTCCACTTCTTCTAATTCAATATCAATATAATTTCCAATATTATCAATAATTTCATTTAGCACCATTTCCATAGCTTCACTTTTACTATCTGCTTCAACTTCATCATTAATAAATAATGCAAAATATCCTATAATATCTTTTACTTTATACACTTTCATTACTTAATAACACCTCACTTATAATCATTAATCCTGGAACAACAAATACTATAACTAACCATAGTGTTGCAACTAAACCAACATTTACATTACTACTTCCTAATTCACTTGCTAAATAATAAAGTCCAATTTCTAATATTGCTAAAAATATTTCAATTACTATTAATTTATATCTTTTTATATTTTTCATAATAAATCTATCTCCTTTTTATAATTATTTTTCTTCATAAATATTAAGACAACCTCGATTATTTAATTCTGTTGCAACTCTATTAGCTTTAGTAGCCCAGTATTCATACTCTCTCATGGCCTCAGATACTAATATTTGATTGCCCCAGTCTTTAATATTTCTATAGTTTTCATATGCTTTATTATTTTTATCACAGTAATACCTAAATAAATCATATAAGATACTAGTAGAAATAACACTTAATTCTTCCATATCTTTCATCTCCTTTCATTATAACCATTATAGTATATATTAAAAAACTTGTCAACAAATTTCGACAAACTTTTTTAAAAACTTTTTTCAAACATTTTTTCTATATATGTTTATTTTTTAATAATTATATGATAATATTAATGTGAGGTTTCTAATATTTAATTTAAAAAGTTTAATATAAGATGTTAACACTGAAGAAGTGCTTATATTAATTTAGTTTAACAACTCTTTTTAAAATATTGGTTATACCTCTTTTTAAGTGAGGTGCTATAAATGAAAAATATTTATTATAACTTTAATAAAATATTAAGTTATCAAGAAGCCTTAATTTATATTGTTATTGGAGAACGTGGGTGCGGAAAAACTTACTCTGCTAAAAGATTAGTAGTTAATAATTTTTTGAAGCATAACAAGCAATTTGTTTACTTAAGACGGTATAAATCAGAACTTAAAGAAGCTTTAAAATCAGGTAACTTTTTTAGTCCAGTTCAAGAATTATTTAAAGAACATAAACTTTCTAATGATAATAAACATTTTTACTGTGATGATAAAATTATAGGCTACAGTATTCCTTTATCAACTGCTAATATCATAAAAGGCTCTGAATATAAAGATGTTAATTTAGTAATATTCGATGAATTTTTAATCGAAAATGCAGTTTATCATTATCTTCCAAATGAAGTTCGTCAATTCCTGGACCTATGCGAAACAGTTGCAAGACTTCGAGATGTTAGATTCATTATGATTGCTAACCCTATATCTGTTGCTAACCCTTATTTTGATTATCTTAATATTTCACTTCCATATAATTCTACAATTAAACAATTTTATAATGGTCTTATTGTGTTAGAATATGCAAAAAATATTGCTTACCGTGAAGCTAAAAAAGAAACAAAATTAGGTAAACTCTTTATGCAACTTGACTTTGGAGAATATGCTATTAATAACAAATTCTTAATTGATAATAATAATTTTATACAAAAGAAAACTCGTACGTCTAAATTTTATTGTATCATTATTGTTAATAATAAAAAATACGGGGTTTGGAGAGATTATGTTAACTACAAGATTTTTATTTCTAATAAATTAAATAATGACTGTAATATAGTGTTTGCCCTAGATAAGTCCTCACATAATGAATCTTCAATTTTAAAACCTAGAACTTCAATCATCTTTAAATCACTAGTTGACCATTACAGATTAGGTTGTCTTTACTTTGAAAACCAAAATATAAAAAATAATTGTATAGAAGTCTTGTTGACATATTTTAGATAACTTGATATAATTATTATACAGTCTATACATTGTCCATATCTTTTAAGACTGTATT
>CALVJB010000034.1 GCA_944332025.1 uncultured Bacilli bacterium | reverse complement strand
GAGGAAAGAAGAAGAATAGAAAACAGTATAAAAATTACTGCTAAAGAACAAGGTCTTAAACAAGGTCTTAAACAAGGTCTTAAACAAGGAATTAAAGAAGGTGCTAGTAATGAGAAAAAAACTATTGCAAAGAATCTTCTTGAAATAGGAATACCTACAAACGATATAATTAAAGCGACAGGACTTTCTAAGAAACAAATAGCAATGTTAATGTAAGGAGGAGAATGATATGGGAAGATATTTAAGTTGTGCTGTTGGTACATCAATGGTAGTTGAAAAGAGAAATGATAAACCTTTTGAAAAAGAAGAATTAAATAAATTAAAACAATCTGTTGGGAAAATATTTGATTTAGATTTATATGATGTTAAGGAAGAGGGAAACTTAATTAGTTTAGAGATAAAAAAAGATGTATTTGATGCTAATATTCATGAACTATGTAGAGAATTAAATAAATCTTTCTTTCTATTAACATTTTTATTATATGGTAATGAATACTTGGATGAAGATAAACCTGATGAAGAGTGGCCTATTTCTATAACAGAAATACCAAATAGAAATAAATATATGTTAGAGTTAGGAAAAAATGCTTATAATGTATGTGAAAGTGAAAATTTAAGTTTGTTTGGTTTTTCTCCACTTTTAAGAAGAGAAATTTCAAATTGGCAAGATTATAGTTTTGACATACAAGGTATATTACTATTTCTTGATGGTGATAAAGCGGACTTTGAAGACGAAACTGAATTTATATGCTTATTAAACTGGTTTAAGAAAGATTATTTTAAAACTAAATTAAGTGGTAGTATAGTATTTCATATAACCGATTAAAAAGCTTTTGTTCTTTTTAACTTATTAGTGTATAATAAGTAAAAGGAGAGATGATTTATGCTATTATTAGCTGTTAATTCTGGCAGTAGTACTTTAAAGTTTAGACTTTATGATATGCCAAGTGAAAAAGTAATTACAAAAGGAAGTTTTGAGAGAATTGGCTCTACTGATAGTGATTATACTATTAGAGTTAATGATGAGAAAATCTATAAGAAAGAGGAAATTGCAAATCATGAGAAAGCTGTTAATATTTTATTAACAGAACTTGTGGAAAAAGGTATTGTTAAGAAGTTAGATGATATTAAAGCTGTTGGACATCGTGTTGTTCATGGAGGTGTTTTATATTCCCATTCTGTTGTTATTACAGATAGAGTATTAGAAGAAATAGAAAGAATAAAAGACTTAGCACCTCTTCATAATCCAGCTGCTATCATAGGTATAAAAGCTTTTTCTAAAGCTATACCTAATGCTACTATGGTTGCATGCTTTGATACAGCTTTTCATCAAACTATTGAAGAAAAAGAATTCTTATACTCAGTACCTTATGAATGGTATGTTAAATATGATGTTAGAAAGTATGGATTCCACGGGCTTTCTCATCAATATATAACTACTAGAATGAAAGAAATACTAGGACGTGATGGTAATTTAATTATCTGTCATATTGGTAATGGTGCCAGTATATCTGCAGTTAAAGAAGGTAAATGTATCGCTACATCTATGGGATTTACTCCTAATGCTGGTATTATGATGGGTACTCGTAGTGGTGATATAGACTATAGTATTATAGGCTATATTATGAAAAAAACAGGTATGTCTTATGATGAAGTAGATAACCTATTAAATAAAAAGAGTGGTCTTGAAGGTATCGCTGGTATGAGTGATTTGAGAGATATAGATAGAGCCTTTATTGCCAAAGATAGTAAAGTAGTTCTTGCAATTGATATGTATACTGAACGAATTGCTGAATATATCGCTAAATACTTCTTAAAGCTAGGTAACGTAGATGCAATCATCTTTACAGCAGGTGGTGGTGAGAATGATCCTATTATTAGAAAAGAAGTACTTAATAAATTAAAACCACTTGGTGTAGAAGTTGATGAAAAACTAAATGAAGAAACAATTGTTAGAAAGGATAAAGAAGGCTTAATTACTACTAAAAAATCTTCTATTGCTAGTTATGTGTTAGCGACAGATGAAGAACTAGTAATTGCTAAAGATACATATAACTTATCTAAATAATAAAATAACTTGCTTATATAGCAAGTTATTTTTTTATTACGAGTTTTCGTGATATGACTTATAAAATAATAGTATCAACAAGTTTACGAAAACTCGTAACATATTTTTATCATTTTTTACTTGACTTTCGAACATAAATACTATAGAGTAATAACCAATAACTAGTTATTAAAATATACTTTTGGAGGATTATTAAATGAATGAAGTTGTTGCAAAAGAAGATATTAAAATAGAGAATATGATTTATGAAATAAGAGGAAAGCAAGTAATGATAGATAGTGACTTGGCAAGGATTTATGAGACAGAAACAAGAAGAATAAATGAAGCAGTATATAGAAATAAGGAAAAGTTTCCAGAGAGATTAAGTTGGATATTAGATGATAATGATCTTGAAATCTTGAAGTCGCAAATTGCGACCTCAAATTTAAACGAGCATGGAAGTAAAAGATATAATATAAGAGCCTTTACAGAAGAAGGAGTTTTGCTTTTAGCGACAATACTTAAAACTAAAGTTGCAACAGAAGTTAGTATAAAAATAATAAATGCTTTCGTAGTGATGAGAAAATATATATCATATAATTTACTTGAACAAAAATACATAAATAACTTAGTATTAGAACATGATAAGAGAATTAAAGCCTTAGAAGATTCGCTTAAAAAACTAATAGAAAAGAAAAATTTAACAAATAAAATAAAGAAAATAGAGGAGGATTAAGAAATGAAAAATGAAATTGTTATCTTTGATAATCAAAATATAAAATTAGAAGTAAATATGAAAGATGAGACTGTTTGGTTAAATACAGAACAAATGGCTAAATTATTTGACAGAGATTATAAAACTATAAGGAAACATATTAATAATGCTTTAGAAGAAGAATTAAAAGGAGAAGTGGTTGTCGCAAAATTTGCGAATACCACTAAGCATGGTGCCTTAGAAGATAAAACACAAACTCATATAGTTGATTATTATAATTTAGATGTAATAATAAGTGTTGGATATCGTGTTAAGTCAAAAAATGGTGTTGCCTTTAGAAAATGGGCTAATAAAATATTAAAAGATTATCTAATTAAAGGTTATGCCGTTAATGAAAAAAGACTTAAAGCTCTAGAAAAAACTATTGAACTAATAGATATTGCAAATAGATTAGATGATAGACTAGAAGATAAGGATGCTAAAGGCGTATTAAAAGTAATAACATCATATACTAAGGCTTTAGATTTATTAGATGACTATGACCATAAAACTCTAAAAGTAAAAGGAACTAATAAGAGCTTAAAAAAGATAGATTATGAAGAATGCATGAATGTAATAAATACCCTTAAATTTAATGAAAATAGTGATATATTCGCTTTAGAACGAGATTATGGTTTTAAAGCTATTATAGAAACTATTTATCAAACTTTTGATGGAGAAGAACTATATAAAACTACTGAAGAAAAAGCTGCTAACTTCTTATATCTGACAGTTAAAAATCATGCCTTTATAGATGGTAATAAACGTATAGCCGCAACTATGTTCATCTACTTTCTAAACTACTATAATATGCTCTATAAAGATAATGCTCTTGTAATTGATAATAACACTTTAACTGCCTTAACTCTTTTAATAGCAGAATCAAATCCTAAAGAAAAGGACTTAATAACGGCTCTTATTATGAACTTTCTTGCCTAATACTTTGAAAAATTTATAATCTATAGTATAATACTAGTAGATTTAAAGAAAGACTTAATAGAGAATTAAATATTCTTAACAAAGTAACAGGAGATAAAATGGAAACAAATAATTTGCTAAAAGAAATTAATAATAAAGTTTCATATCTTGAATGTTTAGATTTTTATAAAGATATCAGTAAAGTAACAGATATAAATTATTTTTCTCAAATTATGGAACAAAAGAAAGAAGAAAAGTCAAAAATCGAAGAAGGATTAATTTATTTATCTTCTAAAAAACAGTTAGAGGATTTTGAAATCACTTTTTTAAATAAATATCATACATATTTAAAATCTGTTTTAGAAAAAGATGTCAGAGAATATTTTAATAATAAGTATTGTATTTACTTATATTCTAGTTTGTGGAAAAAACTGCCCCAAACAAAAAATGAGGATGAAATAAATTTTTTTAATGGAAAATCACTAGTTCAGATTTATAATGCCGTAATTGGTAAATATAATTATCTTATTAAAAAAATTAATACTGAAGAAAAATTAGAAGATAATGATAGATTATTTTTAGAAGAAGAATTTTTATTTGAAGCATATAACAGGGCTATCTATAAAGAATATAAAGGTCAAAAATATTTAATGTATGACATAGTAGATTATTTTTCTAAATACCCAATTAAAGACTTATCTAGTCCTAGAAATAAACAATTATATATTTTAGAAATGCTTTCAAAAAAAATGATTGAAATTAAAGGTAATTCTGCTATTATGTTTAGCTCTAATAACAGTGATGTTAAAAGTGGGTATGTATCATTAGGAAGTTTTTTCAAGATACATAATGGACAAATTCCCTGTATTGAATTAAATAATTTAGAATATGGATTAAATACAGAAAAAGATTTACTAAACAAAATATTTGACTTATTTCATGAGATAGGACATTTTAAGCAAGAAGTAGAATTTGATGACTTCACAGATGAAGCTAAGAAACTAATTTTAATGGAAAAAGATATTATTAATAAAAATTATAGTTTTTATATCACCTACCATGATAGTTTTTTACTAGAAAAAGATGCAGATAATTATGCAACAATTGAGTTTATGAAAGAATTTGGAAGTAAATATCCTTCTATTGTTTATGAAATAGTATCTAAAAGGCAGAAAAAAAATAAAATTGATGAATCTACCTTTTATCTTATGGAACTTAAAGAATATGAGAAGAATTTATCAAATGACCAAAATAAAAAAACTCATTTATAGTTTGAATTCATTCTCAATATATAAATAAGTTTCTTCTGTTCTAACCGATAGAATTAACAAAAAAGAATTAAGAATATAGTGATTAATCCTTAAGTCAAAACTGCAATTTAAATTAAATGACCCATTTTCTCCAACAACAATATCATTGGTATCAATAAATTTTTGTAAATTCATTTCTTTTCCAAGTTCAAATTCTAAAAAATCTTTTTTAGTTATTGTACTAGTAAATTCTAATGAATAATCTTGTTTAGAATTAGAACTGATAAAAAAATCTAAACAACCATTTTCTAACTCACTTACTTCTATTTTACTATCTAAATTTTGTAGTTTACCAACTTTAAAAACATTATTACTTTCCATCTAAAATCACTCCTTATAAAGGAATTATACCATTTTTTCATTGTAAGGGAAAGTTGTTTAAAATATATAGATATTATTATTTATAAGATTATTATTGATAAAGCCATAATAACTGCACTTATTATGAACTTTCTTGCCTAATACTTTGAAAAAATCCTAATCTATAGTATAATACTAGTAGATTTAAAGAAAGAAGGAATATATATGAAAATAATATCTATTAATGCAGGAAGTAGTTCTTTGAAGTTTAGTCTTTTTGATATGGACGATAAAAAAGTAATCGCTTCAGGACTATTTGAACGTATTGGTATAGATGGTAGTAGTTATACGATTAAATATAATGGAGAAAAAATTAAAACAGAAGCAGAACTTGCAAGTCATACTGATGCTGTTAAAATTTTACTTGATAAATTAGTTACGCTTAATATTATTAAATCACTAGATGAAATTGATGGAGTAGGACATCGTTTAGTTCATGGTAAAGATAAGTATAAAGAGTCATGCTTAATAACAGATGAAGTAGTTAATGACCTAATCGCTTTTAAAGACTTTGCTCCTCTTCATAATCCTGCTAATGTACTAGGAATAGAAGCATTTAGAGAAGTATTACCAAATGTTCCTATGGTAGGAGTATTTGATACAGCTTTTCATCAAACTATGGATGAGGAAGCATACCTTTACCCAGTACCTTATTTCTGGTATAAAGCTCATGGAGTTAGAAAATATGGATTTCATGGTACTAGTCATAGATATATCGCTAAAACTATCAGTGAAAAACTTGGTAGAGATGATTTAAAAATAATTAGTTGTCATGTTGGTAATGGTGGTTCTATTACCGCTATTAAAGATGGTAAATGTGTTGATACTTCAATGGGATTCACTCCTTTAGCAGGTATAATGATGGGAACACGAAGTGGAGATGTTGACCCTTCTATTATTACCTATGTTATGGAACAAGAAGGATTAAATGCTAAAGAAGTAATAGATGATTTAAATAAAAAATCAGGATTACTTGGACTTAGTGAAATAAGTAGTGATATGAGAGATATAGTAAGTGCTATGGATAGTGATGATGAAGAAAAGAAAGCTAAGGCAAGACGTGCTTTCCTTAAATACACAAGAACTGTTACTAACTATATCGCAGAGTATTATGTCCTACTAGGAGGAGCTGATGTTATCTGCTTTACTGCAGGACTTGGTGAAAATAGTGAACCATTTAGAAAGAAAGTTTGTGAAAACTTAGCATGCCTTGGTGTAAAACTAGATAGTGAAGCTAATAAAGTAATGGGAGAATTTAAAAAGATTAGTAGTGATGACTCTACTATTCCTGTTTATGTAGTTCCAACAGATGAAGAGCTTATGATCGCTCTAGATACTCTTAAATTAATTAGTTAGATTGGATGAAGTTATGTTTAAAAAAATATATAAAGAGATAAAAAAATATAATACAATTGTAATTGCAAGACATATAGGAGTAGATCCCGATGCTCTAGCGAGTCAGCTTGCCTTAAAAGAATCTATTAAATTAACATTTCCTAATAAGAATGTTTATGCAATAGGTAATGGTTCTTCAAAGTTTTCCTATATGGGAAAATTAGATAAATTAGAAGACTTTGATAACTTTCTTCTAATAGTTTTAGATACCCCAGATAAAAAAAGAATAGACTATAAAGATTATAGTAAAGCAAGTATGACTATTAAAATAGACCATCATCCTTTTATAGAAGACTTTGGTGGAATAGAATACATAGATGATAGTGCTAGCAGTACATCTGAAATTCTAATGGAACTATTACTTAAGACTAAGTTAAAATGTAATAGTGAGATAGCAAAACTTTTATACTATGGACTTGTATCAGACTCAAATAGATTCCTATTTGATAGTTCTACCTCTAAAACTTTTAAGCTTGTAAGTACATACCTATCTAAATATCCTCTTAAACTATCAGATATTTATACAAACCTATATTTAAGGCCTTTAAAAGAAGTAAGGCTAGAAGGATATATCTCTTTAAATATGAAAGTAACAGAAAATGGTGTTGCCTATATTATCTTAACTAATGACATTATTACTAAGTTTAAAGCCGATAGTGCCTCAGCAGGTAATATGATTAATAACTTTAACTTTATAGATGAAGTCTTAGTTTGGATTATCGTAACCGAAGATGTTAAAAACAATAATGTTCGTGTCAATATTAGAAGTAGAGGACCAGAGATTAATAAAATCGCCGAAAAATATAATGGTGGAGGTCACCCACAAGCAAGTGGAGCAAGACTATCATCCATTGAGGAAGCCGAAGCCTTAATCTCTGATATTGATTATGCAACAGAAAACTATATAAAGAAAGAGATGAGTAAACATGAAAATAACTAGTGCCGAACTTAAGATTATGGCTACTCGTCGTAGTCAATATCCTGAAGATATGAAAAGCGAATTCCTTTTAGTAGGACGTAGTAATGTTGGTAAAAGTAGTTTTATCAACACACTTTTAGGAAGAAAAAACCTTGCTAGAACTTCAGCTCATCCTGGAAAAACCCAAACCCTTAACTTCTATGAAGTAAATAAAGAGTTCTATCTAATAGATGTACCAGGTTATGGTTATGCCGAAGTAAGTAAAAAAAGAAGAGAAAAGTTTGGTAAAATGATAGAAGAATATTTAGAGACTAGAAAACAGTTAAAAAGAGTCTTTATGATAGTAGATTTTCGTCATAAACCAACAGAAGATGATGTCTTGATGTATAACTTCTTAAAATACTATAATCTTCCTGTAACTATAGTAGCGACTAAAGCCGATAAAATAGGAGCAAGTAAAAAAGATAAATGTAAAAAACAAATTACTGATCCCCTTGATTTAGTAGTAGGAGATGACTTAGTAATTTTCTCAAGTGTTACTAAAGAAGGAAAAGATAAAGTAATGAAAACAATAGAAGACTTAAGCGTCGACACGATTTAAGTCTTTTTTCATACTCTATAATAGGTGAAGTTTCATGAAGTTAATAATAAAATCTGATACCTTATATTATTTAATATTGCCAGTTAATTTAAAGAGTCTAACAGAAGAAGAAATAATATCTAAAATTAAACATATCTTTCTAAATTATAATCATAAATATCATCTATTAGAACCAGGATTTTACGAAGTAGATGTTTATCATCATAATATTGTAGGAACTATTTTGAAAGTAGAGAAAATAGATACCTTTGATTTCTCAGAAGAAGTAGATTTAAGAGTAGTTATTAAAGATAAAATAAAAGTATATTTAAACTTAATAGATGAAACAGATTTCCCAGAGTTTAAAAGTAAAATAGATGTGGATACTCTAAGCCTAAAAGACTATTTGCATCTAATAGAACATTCTAATATTATTATAGACACAAAAAAAGTTCTCAGTTAGAGAACTATAGCAATCATGTTGTTAGAGCCTTTATTAACAACCTTAGTTAAGGTTTGTTGTAATTTATATCTAATATTATCTGGCATAGAATTAATCTTCGCTTGTATTCCTTCTTGAACAATATTATCTAAACTTCTACCAAATATCTCACTCTTCCATATCTCACTAGGATTATTTTCATAATCTCTCATTAAGTAATCAATTAACTCTTTACTCTGAACTTCACTACCAATAATAGGTTCAAAAGTAGAATTAACATCGACCCTTATCATGTGTATCGAACTTGCCACAGCCTTAAGTTTAATTCCATATCTAGGTCCTTGTTTAATAATCTCAGGAGTATCTAATTTCATATCAGAAAGCGTTGGAGTAGCAACACCATAACCAGTTTGTTTAACCATCTTTAAAGCATATTTAATCTGATCATATTCGCGTCTAGCTTCTTCATAGTCTTGGAATAAAGATAAAAGTCCTGCTTTACTAGTAACATCTATCTTAATAATATCTCTTAAGACATCACTATATAAAGCATTAGGAGCCTCTAAATTAATAGTAACAATACCAGTAGAAGGATCAACATCAGATAAATAAGCTTTCTCTATTACTTCATTGCTTCTAAAGTGTTCTGTAATCTTTTCAATATCTCTTAGCTTATCAACTTCCATAACACTTTCACGAATAACATCAATATATTTACGTTTAATATCATTATTAGCATTTAAAATAGCAATCCACTCTGGCATATTAACTTTAACTTCTAATACAGGAAACTCATATAAAGCTTCTCTTAATATAGAAATCATTTCTCTTTCATTCATTTGATCTACATTAATAGGTAAAACAGGAACATTATGTGCTTCTTTAATAGATTCAGCAAGTCTTTCAGTTTCAGGTAGAGTAGGATGAGTTGTATTAAGCACTACAATAAAAGGTTTACCAATCGCTTTTAATTCTTCAATAACTCTCTCCTCAGCTTCTAAATAATCACTTCTATTAAACTCACCAATAGAACCATCAGTAGTAACAACAATACCAATAGTAGAGTGATCCTTAATAACCTTTTCAGTACCAACTTCAGCAGCCTCTACAAAAGGAATCTCTTCATCATACCAAGGAGTCTTAACCATTCTAGGACCATTATCGTCACTTGCCCCCTTAGCATTAGGAATAACATAACCAACACAATCAACTAATCTAATATTACAACTAAAATCATCAATATTAACTTTAGCAGCTTGATTAGGAATGAATTTAGGCTCTGTTGTCATAATAGTCTTACCCTGAGCACTTTGAGGAATCTCATCTAGTGTTCTTTTCTTTTCATATTCATCTTCAATATAAGGAACTACTAAAGTTTCCACCATTCTCTTAATAAAAGTACTCTTACCAGTTCTAACCGCTCCAACAACACCTAAATAAATATCACCACCACTTCTTAAAGCAATATTTTTAATAATTTCTGTTTTTTCCATAAACATCACAGCCTTCTTTCTTCTCTTATTCTAATAAATATTTATTCATAAAATTTGTTTTTATGAAAGAAAGGAGTAATTTTGGCTAATTTTTTAAACTATTTAGAAAAAAATCAAAAGTCTTTTACTGAAAAAGCTTTTAATATTGTAGATAGTCTCATCTTAGCATATTTATCTTACTTACATTTTCCAAATACTAAAACCAAGTTAAAAGATTTAAGTGTCCTTAAGTCTGCAAAAACTAAAAAGAATAAAGAATTTATTAAAAGAGTTATAGCAAGTAATCGTTATAAAGATGTAGAACTATGCTTTTATGTAGAAGATACTAATGATTTAATAGAAAAACAGTTCTCTGCTGTAACTTTCTTACTTCCTGATAATACTATGTATATTTCATTTAGAGGAACAGATTCTACTCTTACAGGTTGGAAAGAAGACTTTAATATGGCTTTTATGTTACCAGTACCAGCCCAAAAAGAAGCCCTAAACTATGTAGAGAAGATAACTAAACTAATACCAAGAAAGTTCTATATAGGAGGGCACTCTAAAGGAGGTAATCTAGCAGTATATGCAGGGTGTAATTTATCTAATGATTTATCCTCTAGAATAATAAAGATATATTCTCATGATGGACCTGGCTTCTTAAAAGAATTTTTAACTACTTCCAATTATCAAAGTGTTAAAGAAAAAATTGAAAAAGTAGTACCATCATCATCTATTATAGGCATGCTTTTATACACTAACGAACATTATAAGATAATAAAGAGTAGTGAAAAAGGTATATTAGAACATGACCCTTTCTCTTGGTTAGTTAAAGATAACAATTTCATAATCTTAAAGGATTTATCAGATGGTACTGCCTATACTAATAAAGTTATAAATGACTTTTTAAGTAGTCTTTCCAAAAAAGAAAGAGAAATCTTTATAGACTCTCTTTTTACAGTACTAAAATCAACTAACTTAACGACTCTAGATGAAATATCAAAAAACTTTATAATTAAGCTTCCTAATATTTTAATCGCTATTTATAAACTAGATGATGTTAATAAAAAGTATATTCTAAAGACCATAAAAGCCTTAATCAAAAGTTACCTTACTTATTTAAGTCTTTTAATACCTCTTGACTAATACCCGTAATTTCTACTATTTCATTACTAGATAAATTAGCTTTCTTAAGTTTTTTAGCAATTTCTATTTGCATCTCATACTCACCATCACTCTTTCCATCATCATAACCATTATTATAGCTATTGTTTTCAATCTCTTTGATATTTATATTTCTTTCCTCTTTAAGTTTTTTATCAAATATCCCTCTCATACAAAATCACGCTCAACTATCTTTATTTTAACAAGAGGTAAGTCAGTAATATCTTTAATAAAGTCATAAGAGAATTTTTTCTTAAGTAATTTTATACAGACAAGTATCTTCTCATCAAAACACCCATCATCAAAGCCTTCATCATAACCTGCTTTATAAGCTTGTTTTTTCAAGTCATCTTGATATTCTTTAATAAATTCATCATCATAAAGCATCTTTTCAAGCTGATGAACAACTTCCATCATAACTTCTTCACCATTAGCAATTTCTCTCATTTCTTCTAAACTATCAGCACCTAATAATGCCAACATAGCATCTTCTTTATTAGTACCATCATAACGAACACCTTTTAAAGGAGCAAGAAAGACATCACAGACTAAAGCCTCTTCTTTTTCTCCTTTATCATTGATATATTCTTTCTCATATTTTTTTACTATCGTGTTTTTATCTTCACTACACGCAAACTTATTAAAATTAATTACAACTCTTTTCATTTACAATAACCTCCTTACAGTAATTAATTAAATACTTTTCGAAAAGTGACTTTACCATAACACAAAGTAATATTTAGTGCAAAAAGAGAAAATTGTAAATTCACTCTAAAAACAGGGGTCAATTTATTAAATTCGCCTAGAGAAAATTAAAAATTGACCTCCAAAAATAGGGTCAATTTACAAAATTCATACTTTTTTTAAAAATTTAAAACATCTTATCTACATTATCAGGAACTTCATCTTGCATAATCGTTTTTATTATTTTATCTTTCTTCTCACTACTAACACTTTTACCAGTTATATTAGCAATCTCATCAACTACTTCTGAAAGTACTTTCTCATCCTTCATATTACCTTTCTGTAATTTGTCTGCTAACGATAAAATAGTATCTTTATTAACATTAGTCTTTTGTTCAACTTTCTTAAAAAAACTATCTCCAAACATAGAAAACCTCCTACTTCTATAGTATGAGGTTTATTTCTATTTGTTACTTTTTTCTAACTTTTTCAAACACTTAGCTTTCCTTTTCCCAAACTCAAGTGACTTCTTATTAAATTCTTCTAAACTAATAAGTTTCTTCTGAAATCTATCATTTAAAATTTCTACCGCTCTATCAATTCCTTCTAACTCAGTTTTAGGATCAACTCTTCTAAATAACATAATTACTCTCCATTTCTATTTTTAAACTGAAGAACAATAGGAGTACCTTCAAGTTCAAAATTTTCTCTCAATTTATTTTCTAAATATCTCTCATATGAGAAATGTACTAATCCCTTACTATTAACTCTAAAAGTAAATTTAGGAGGTTTTACTCCTGTCTGACTAACAAAATAAATCTTAAGTCTTTTACCTTTATAACTAGGAGCAGGGTTTAAACTATAAGCATCTTCTATAACTTCATTTAAAACACTTGTCTTAATCTCTCTACTAATATTTTCTTTTACCTTTAATACTTCAGGCATTAAAGTATGAATCCTTTTTTTAGTTAAAGCCGATAAGAAGACAACAGGAGCATAAGTTGCAAATTGAAATTCACTTCTAACAAGTTTCTTAAACTCTGAGATATTAGCATTCTCCACTGCATCCCATTTATTTACAACTATAATTAAACCTTTGCCACGTTCTATCGCATAACCTGCAATATGTTTATCATGTTCTTTAATACCATCTTCTGCATCAATTACTAAAAGACATATATCACTCTTATCAATAGAATTCATTGACCTAAATAAACTATACTTCTCGATCGCTTCATAAACTTTACCTTTTTTTCTCATTCCTGCTGTATCAATCAAAACAAACTCTTCATCGTGATATTTAAAGATAGTATTAATAGAATCTCTTGTTGTCCCTGCTACATCACTGACAACGACTCTATTTTCATTTAAAATAGCATTAGTTAAAGAACTCTTACCAACATTAGGTCTACCTATAATCGCAATTTTTAATCTATCATCTTCATCATTTTCTTCTTTAGTTTTAAAATCCATTGTTATTTCATCCATAAGTTCAATATAACCAGTATTATGAATGGCACTAATAGGAATATAATTATCAAACCCAAGTTCATAAAAATCATAAATATTATCATAACTATCTTTATTATCCATCTTATTAATCGCTACAATAATTTTTTTATTACTTTTCCTTAAAATATCTCTAACAACTAAATCATTACTAGTAATACCATCCTTAGCATCCACAACAAAGATAACAACATCCGCTTCATTAATAGCAATTTCCGCTTGCATCTTTATCTCATCATTAAATTTTTCATTACCAAGGTCAATTCCTCCAGTATCAACTAAATAAAAAGGTTTATTTAAATAACTAACTTCTTCATAAAGTCTATCTCTTGTAACCCCTGGAACGTCTTCTATAATAGCAATACGACTACCTGCAATTTTATTAAATAAAGTACTTTTACCAACATTTGGTCTTCCCACAATCGCTACAATTGGTAATTTCATAGATTAACACCTCTTTTCATATTTCATATTGTATCATATCTT
>CALVJB010000033.1 GCA_944332025.1 uncultured Bacilli bacterium | reverse complement strand
TGCGGAGACGAATTTGGTATTTTTCTTTATTTCACAAAGAAAAACTCCCTTTTTTATTTATTTAGGGAATTTTTCTGAAAAAACACATAACTATATGCGTTTCTTATAATCAGAATCATTATTTTGCTTCATTTTTTCTAAGTCATCTTTCATAATATATAATTTAATTAGAATAATTACTCTTACATAATCTTTATCTTCTAACATTGAAGCAATTCCTTTAATTCTAGAAAGATTTTTTAAACTTTTTATATAATCAAAAACTTCGTTATATGTGCTAGTAATCATTAATTTCTTGTGAACATCTTTTTCTGATACAAATTGCTTTATATAATTTTGTTGAATAGCACTTCTCAATTCTACTATATGATCTTTAATTACTATCATTTCTTCAATCATATTAATTTCATCATTAGTTTTTGAAAAAAGTTGTCCCTCATCAAAGTTTGTTTTTAAATTTATATATTCTTCAACTATTTCATCATCATTTATTTCATCTATCTCAGATTTCAAATCATTAATTTGCTTTTCTAAAGTAAAACCTTGAGATAAAGCTTTAATAATTTCATTATTCATTTTATTAATACACTCATTATACAATATAGAAACTTCTTTTGTATTATGATTTTTTTCATATAACTCAACAATTTTAATATATGTATGACATTTTATTTTTTCCATTTCTACTCTTGCTATATCATATCCTGCATAATATTTATATTTTTCAGTTACTTCTTCTATTTTTCTTAAAAATATATTTTCAAAACTGTATTTTTCTTTTATTTTTAATAACTGTTCATAAAAATCATCCAAACTACAACTATAATTTATTGTTTCAGAAATAACACTTTCATTAATAATATGTTTTTCAAAAAACTCCCGTTGTAACTCTTTATACAAATTTACTATACGTTTTAGAGCTTCTTGATAAGAAGAATTAACTTCATCAACTGTATTATAAGCCTCCACTGTGAATTCAAGAATAATTTGATTTATATGAGATTCCCACTTTGAAAGTGTGATTTCGTACTTTTTTGCTCGATATTTTCTTAATAAAGCTCTTTTTAATATTTTTTGGTTAAAAACTACAGCTCTATTTTCTTGATAATAGTTATGATAAGTATGACTAAAGTTAGCATTTCTATCTTTATTATTTAATAATGTTTCATATGCTATATTTATTTGTTTTAACTTTTCTTCAGCTTTATTTCTTTCTATATCATCTTTAAAATTATCTGGATGATATTGTTTTGCTAATTTACGATAAACTATTTTAAGTTCTTTTTCATCGTAACTACCACTAATTTCTAAAATATTTAATGCTTCATAAACTGTCATAGATAATCCCCCTTTCAGATTAGTTCATATTATATAACAAAAAGGACTTTTGATGTCAAGTCCTTTACAAATCTAGCTTTTGCTCCTAACTATAGGAATAATAGTAGTAGTTAATTCATTATCTAGGTAATTACTTGTATTATTTATTTTTATAAATTCGTCTTCTACAACACTATTATCATTAACCATAAGATTTGATCTAATACTACTATTTAAATTATTATAAATATCATCTAATTCTTCATATTTACTTTTTATAGTATATAGCTTTTTTAAAAGCACTCTATACTTTACTTTTTTCATTTCTTCATCCATAGTAGTTTTCTCCTTTATTAAACTATATCATCAAATAATTTAGAAATCTTATCACTAGTACTTATATAAGTATCTAAATTTTTTCTAAGTACTAAAATATCATCATCATGTATTTTTAAAATTGTATTTAATTTATTATTTATAACTATCGATAAATCTTCTAATTTTGTTTTGTTTTCACTTTTATAATTCATATTAATAGAATTTAAACTATTCTTAATATTATCAAAATTTAATTTTTCTTCTCTTACTTCTAAATCTAATTTATCTATAATTCTTGTTATTTCCTCTTCATTAAGATAATTTTCCATCATATTCATCACCTATATAAACTCGTTAATAGTTATTTCTTTTAAGCTTTCTATATCTATTTTAGATAGTTTTAAATTAACTTCATTTTCAATAGTTTCAACTTTATTAAAAACATCCTTTACCTTTTCTTTACTTTTTATAATATAACTTTTTATTTTAATTAACTCTTCTTTTTGTTTGTTTAATTTAACCGCTTCATTAGGACAAAAACTTAAATCTAAAGAGTTATAAAGGGAAATTAGTTCATTTAGTTTATCATTAAAATTATTAAAATTAAAAATGATTTCATCTTTTGCTTTAAGATCAATCTTAATTTTATTCCCTAAAGATTTATATTGGTTTATTAAATATAGATAAATATCTTTTAAAGATGATAATTCATCATATGTGTTATTTACCTTAATTTTAGTATTATTAACACTATTAAAAAATAATCTCGCATGGTAATCTTGCCAAGCACTATTAGCTTCTTTTAAGTCATTGTAAATATTTAAATAACTATCATAAAATGTTTCTAATTGTTTACTTAAATTTATATACTCTTTTTGTAATAAACCTACATTTATTTCCATCTTCTCACCTGATTTTCCAAATATATAAAAACTACTATAAGTAGTTTCCATATATTTAGAAAATAAATTTCTAAATAGTAAATGCTTGTGATATTTTACCTGCTGTATCTCCATACTGATCAACAGTATCTTGAATAGCTGTTTTAGTTTGTTGAGTTAACTGTGCTGTTGCATTATCTATAGAACTTTTAATTGTATTAAGTGAACTAAGTAATGCTGATGCTTGATCTCCTCCAAGAAAACCACAAGTTTGTACTGCATTAACTGCACTGTCTAATGCAGATGTTGCATTTGAATGAATTGATGTTAAATTGCCTGATGTCTCTATTGCCAAAGCACGATCAATTCCTTGAATTCCATTGATAATATCTCTAATACCACTAGTTTCAATTCTTTTAGAATTACTATCAAATGCTATATTAGAATGTGTACCTCCTGTTTGACTAGCCCACATTGTTCCTGCACTATCCATGCTTTCTACAACACTTCTAAAAGTATTATCAGAATTAGTTAAAAGTTCATCAATTGCTGGTTTGAATGCTTCATTAAAAAACTTTTGTGCATTTGGAGCACACCATTTAGTAGCCATTTCATCTACAAATTTACTTTGCATATCAGTATATAATGCTGTTACTAAATTTGCATATGCACTCTTTACATTATTGATTGAACTGCTAACTTGTGATTCATTAAAACCTGTCATTCCATCCATTTTTTTATTACCTCCATCTTTATTTTTTTGATAGTCTTACTATCTGATTAAATAATAACATAAAGTCATGTTAACTAGCAAGTTAATATACATATATTTACAATAATTTAGATTTATTATTATTTAAATTAGCTTTTTTTTTAATAGAATTTTCATCATATTTAATTACTTGTATAGGAATATCTATCTTTTCACTAAACTCTTTATTTAATAAATTAAGTAAATTTGTAATAAATACTTGTTGTTTTATATAATTGTCATACCATGCATCATCATCTGTTTTAGCAAGTTCTCCATCAAACAAAGGATCATATCTAAAACCAATGATAAGTGCATTACACTGTGCAAAAAATGCTGGTGCTAGTGGACCATAATTGATAGTTGTCCCATCTTTTGGCATAGTAGTAGTAATAATACGTTTATAACTATTCTTTATTAAACTACGTATATCATCATCAAATATTTCTTTTGTATTTAATAAATTAATTTCATCCTCTGTAAGTTTTTCTATATATAAAGTATTTCGAATATAAAAATATTTATTTGAAGATAAATCTTGATAAATATCCATATCTTTTTTATCTACTGGTTCCATATTAGTGTCATTCATACTAACTAGATTGTCTATTTTACTTATATTTAATACTTCATTAAGATATTTTTCCAAAAATAAATAATATTTTTTGTATATAGAAGAAAATTTTTCATTTAAATCATTACTATCCATAAAACCTTTTTTTTCTAATTCTAAATGATCAAATATATCTGGACTTAAATCTTTCAATCTCATTTTAACACCTCAATTCTATTATTTTATGTCAAATATTAAAGCCTAATGATGTTATGATAATACCAATTTTTGTAAGTTCCTCATAAGGAATATAGAAAACATTTCCCCATGAAGAGACATAGATACCATCTGTAATGGCTGCTGCAATAGACATAGCATGACCAGCACTATTAGAATCATCTGTAACGCCTGTTTCTAAATCCGTTTGTTTCCATTCAACGGAATTATATGGAATATCATACTTACCTGTTTCAGGATTATAACTATACATTGTATAATTCATATCTTTATCAAAATCAACATGTACACCAAGTTCTAATTTATTGCCTTTTTCTAATTCTTTTATCATTACATTTTTAATTATTTCTTTGTTAAGTTCAGGATCGTATATAGTACGTCTTAATGCAATATCAGATGATACTGTAAAGTTACTATAGGCTTGTTTTATAGAAGGATTATTACATTTAGACACTTTATATTGGATAAATGCAGTTAAATAATCCGAATTTACTCCATCATGGGCATTACTAATATAAATTTGATCACTGTGATCTGATTTAACGTAATGATAATTACCTAATTCATCCTGCTTAAAAATAGCTTCATTTTTACGATTAACAAATGTATAAAAATCAGCTAATATTTTACTATCATCTAAAAACCTATTACCATCATTATCAAATCTATACATATCATAGCCAAATATTTCTTTAAAAACAAGTTGTTTATCATAAAAAGCCATATAAAGTGCATTTAATGGAGAAGTATAAGAACAAACACCAGTGCTATTATCAATTGTCTGTAAATATCTTACTATCTCACTTTTTTTCAAATTAGGAAAATAAGTTTTAACTATATTAATAGTCTCATCAAGAATACTTTGTTCTTGTTTTAAAGCGATATCTAGCCCTATACTTTTAATTAAATTATCTAGACTAGAAGGAATTTTTATATTTTTATTATAGTCTTTAAAGCAGTTTCTTAAAACACCTTGATCTACTCCAAATTTATTAGCATTTTGTAAGGCATTAAAATTATTGATAGAAATAGCTTTTAAATAAGAATTTGATAATATTCTCAAGTTATTTTCTACATTTTTGCTCTTTAAAGAATACTTAGATCCCAAAAGTGTATAAAGAGAAGTAGCAAGTTTAGCTTCTTGTTTGGATATTTTTTTTGAAGAGAGACTATCAGTATCTATTTTTTCAAGAAAATCATCTATTTGATTAGCATTAAATCCATCTATGGTATTATTTATGTAATCAAAATTATAGAGTCTTTTAAAATCATTTAAGTATGCAAGGCAACTATAATAATCTTTATTATCTAAGACGTTCTTTAAAAGAAGAGATTGCATATTAGTTAAAGTTATTTTATCTTCATCTACTAATTTATTTAGTTCTAACATATCCTGATATATTTTAATATATTCTAAATAATTATTATCATATAGAATATCAATAATATTTAGCTCTTGATTTTCAAACTTATTTTTAACTTCTGCTAATTTATCAATAAGATTAGAAGAATATTTCTCTATAACATAAATTGCATTATCAATATCAACTTGTGACATGTCGCTTATATTACTACTTTGTGATAGTTGATTCAATGAACTAAAATTATTAATGCTAGAAATATTTCCAGTATCATCCACAAAAGCATATGAATCTATATATTTTGGATCAATGCTGGAACTGCAATCACTTGCGAAGAAGATATCATATATAGAAACTTCTTTTGGAATTTTAAAGAAAAGCACTGTATCATCAAGATGTTCTATAATAGATAAAGCACTAACTATATTATCACTGGTATAAACATTTTTATTAACAAGAGAGGAAAAAACACCATTTTGAGCATTATATAAATCTTGGCTTTTTATATTAGTTATATATATATTATTATCTTTATCCTTAAATAGATTATTTATATATTCTCCCACTTCTTTACTTATAGTTCCTTTTTTATTAAGTTCATTTATCTTGCTATCAAAAAATTCCCTAGAATCAGAATAATCAATTAAATCCTTATTAAGTTCAAAAAATTCTTCCTTATCTATTTGATAGCTGCTTTGTGCTTCATTTATATTTTTAAATGATTCTATTTTTACATCATTAGTATTAGGAGGTGTTTCAATATCACTAGCTTTTTCATTATTGAAATATTTACCTAAATCAAAAACTTCACCTACTAATGATAATCCACTTCCTATGAAAGCATTAGTTAAAATGTTTTGTACTCCTCCATAGTCATCAAATAATTCTCCATATTTCTCTAAGAAACTATCACTTTCTTTAAACTCTATATAGTTTCCTTCTTCATTATAATATCCATCTTTATAAATAGAAGCGATTAAGGGTTGTACTATTCCTTCTACTCCTCCATCTAGACCATCTAAAAGGACTCTTGATGTACTATTTAATATATTAGTAGTCGTTGTTGTTGTGCCTTTCCCAAATAATGAAAGTGTTCCTATCTTTCCTCCTACATAAAATTGTAATCCTTCCCAAAGTCCATTTAGTGTACCTGATGTTAGTCCTTCTGTTATACTTGCTCCTTCACTCCAGGATGATTCTGTACCACTTCCTACTCCAGATGCTGCGGCAATTCCTGCCATTCCTCCACTAGTTGATGTGAAAAATGAACCTAATGAACTTAAAATTCCTGTTGATGATGTTGCCACTGTTCCTGTTCCTAATGTTAATACTGTTAACCCTATAATACCTGCTACATTTCCTACTCCATTTCCTATATTTCTTGTAGTATCAAAAAAATATGAGTTTTCTTTTAAGGCTTTTCCTATATCTGTTTCATAAAAATTATTGAAAAGACTCTCTACATGTTTCTTTTCTACAACACTTTTAGTTTCTTCCCACATTTTTTTAGTTACTGATTCCCATTCTTCATCTGTTATTAACCCTCTTAATGCTTGATATCCATCATATAAACCTGTTGGAACACTTAAAATTGCAGTTCCTACATTTGCAGCGAAATCTACTATATTTTCTCCAAAGTTTAATACTCCTTCTACTAGAGATGTTCCAAAAGTACCTATTGTCGCTCCTGTTCTAACTAAAACATCTTTTATATTAGTTACAACAGGCTTTACATTTTCATCAACAAAATCTGTAAAGTCCTGATACCACTCATATTTTCCTAAAGCACTTGTAACATTATCTATAATATCAGAACCAGTTTCTGTTATATGGTCTCCTACACTATCTATAAAATCTGTAATTATATTCCCACTATCATCTTCTAACTCAACTGTTTCTATTTCTTTGGACATATCTTTATAATTACTCTTAGTAGAAGAACTATATTTATTAAATGAACTAGTATCTATATTCTTTATATCATTAACTGCACTAGAATCAATTCTTTTTACATCACTCATGTAACATCATCCTAATCTTCTTTTATCATTTTTACAAGGCTATTTAATTTTTCTTTAAATTGTTTCTCTTCTTCATCTATTAATCCTAGATTTATAATTTTATCTATTTGTTCATGATTAAATAAGAGATTCTTATCACTTGAAATAAAACCTTCTGGTGATAAACATCCTACATAATCGTACATTTTGTTATCATTCTTTCCTTGACAACAAAAGCCGCATATCATAACTCTTTTTGAACCTCCTTTTAACAATACAACTGTTCCTATTGGTAAATATTTTTCATTATTCATTTTTATCTTCTCCTATCTTGATATTAATATTAATTCAGTACTATTTCTTATATCTGTATTTATAATAATTTCATTATTATTATAAATCTTGCATGTATCTTTATTTAATAAAATATAATCTATATTTTGTTCTAATTTAATCTTACTTAAATCTGCTATTGATTTTAATATTAATCTTTTTACTTTCCATACAAGTTCATTAACGGGAATAAAAATGTCGAAAGTAGAGTCTATTTCAGGGACAATTAATTTAATTAAAACTTTATTTTTCATTAGACTCTACCTCCTCATCTTTACTTATAAAATCAATAGTTTTACATAATGTTGCAAAACTTTCTACAATCTGATAAGCCATATCATTTTTTATTTCTTTAGTCATTTCTCTAGTAACATTTGATAAATGTATTAAGCTTTGATCAGTAACTCCTCTACCAATAAAGATACCATCATTTAAATTAAAAGTAGTACTAAACCATGGCTCGTAAGCGAATTGTTTAAGTTTAGAAACATCATCTATAGCGATAATACTTATCTTCTCATATTCTTTTATCTTTTTAGTAAACTCTGTGAGTTTATTATTATTGTTTATTTTAGTAACAAATTTACTAAAACCATATATTAGGAAAACTCCCTCTATAGTACTTTTAGAATCTGTTAATTCTTTTAGATAAGTTATAAATTTATCTAAAACTTCATCTAAATTATCATAATAATAATTTTTATATAATTCTTGATCCAATTCTAATTGTTTCATTGGATCTATTATAACTAGCATAGTATTTCTAATTGATTTAAAAATAATTAAAAGACTTTTAATAAATTTTTCTGTATTAATAATTCTATTAGAAGTAATAATATTACCTAAATTAGCAAGATAATCAACAGTAGTTATTTCTAAGTCTTTTTTGCTTATTCCAATAGGAACATTATTTAAATTACTTACTTCTTCTTCTATATCCTTGAATCTAATTATTTCTGGAAGCACTGGTATTCTTTTAGCTTTAATGTTATTAACACTTCTTTGTTCGTTAATAAAAATGCTTAAATAGTCAGTTAATTCTGTTCCTTCTTTAGTGATACTAGCAGTTTGAAACTCGTGAATACCATCATTTCTTAGTAAACCTCTACCTATAACATCTCTTGGTGCTGTTCTAACTCTTAATCCTAAAATATTTGTATAATCACTTATATCTTTTAATTTAAAAGCATAGATATTACTAAAATTAGATGATAATTTACTATTAATAGAATTTACTGTAGAAACAGTTACAATAAATATCACTCCATAATTAACAGAATCTCTAATTAGGTCAGTTATATCATCATAAAGATTAGGATTGCTTTCATACAATGAATCAAAATTATTAATAATTACTGCAATTATAGGAAGCTTATTATCACTATTTTTTATATAGTTTTCATAACTTCCACCACTTTCTACAAACATATTTTTTCTTTTACTAAGTTCTTCTCTTAATAGTTTTATTAAATTATTGTATTTTTCATCTTCTCCTGCAAAAACTACTCCTCCTACTTGTGGTAAGCCTATGAATCGTCTTAAAGATTCAGAACCATAATCAATTATATAATAATTTAGTTCTAAAGCTTTGTGAGATTTGCATGTCGAATAAATAATTGTATTAAGAATCATTTCTTTTTCAGTACCATCATTGCCATAAATCAAAGTATTACCATCATTCAAAAAGTTATATTTAACAAGACCTTGTTCTTGTTTTTCGGGGGCATCATATTCTCCTATAATTGATTCTATATCGTAAGGAACTGTAGTAACATTATACTTCTGTCTTAGTTCTTCTTCTAAAATTATAGAAGGAATATTAGATAACCACAGTCTTTTAGCTTTCTTATTAACACTATTAGAAATATCAATGATTTCTTTTAAAATAGCTGATATTTGTTCAGTATTTGTTTCTGTTTTTGTATTAGAAGTAGCTTGGATACTTTTAATAGGAATTCCATAATCGTTTATAAAGTTAATACTTTTATCAACCTGTTTTACTATTTTTTCTGAAGGAAAATATTTAGCTCCGCACCATGCTGATTGACCAAGAGCGAAATATTCGTCATATCCTACTTGTAAATAGAATCTACCTACTTGTTTCAGACTTGCTGCTTCAGGGCGTTTTAACATTTCCTTACTATCAGCTTCATCTTGAACTTTTAAGCACACTCTAAATTTAGTGTTAGACCAAATTTGATCATTAACTACTCCACTTGGCTTTTGAGTTGCAAGTATTAAATGAACACCTAGACTACGACCTATTCTAGCTACTGATATTAAGTTATCCATAAAGTCTGGTTGTTGGCTCTTTAACTCAGCAAACTCATCACATATTATGAATAAATGAGGTATTGCTTCAGTTAATTTTCCTTCTTTATAGAATTTTTGGTATTTATATATATCTATAGTACTTTCTGCTAAATTATCACGTGCACTATTAAATAAGGCTTGTCTTCTTTGTAATTCACTATTAATACTAACCAAAGTTCTATCCATTTCAGCTTTATCTAGGTTAGTAATAGTACCTGCTAAATGAGGAAGATTTATACCAGTTACTTTATTTTCAAAAGCTCCGGCTAAACCTCCACCTTTATAGTCAATTAAGATAAATGAAACATCATCAGGGCTATAATTGATTGCCATAGATAAAATATATGTAATTATAAACTCTGACTTCCCACTACCAGTCATACCAGCGATTAAGCCGTGTGGGCCATGATATTTTTCGTGAAGATCTAAATACATTAAATCTCCTTCCTCATCAACACCTACTTCTGCTTTTAAGCTTGTAGTTGCATCATTTGTATTCCATCTATTTAAGATGTTAAGTTGTTCTACCTTTCCTACTTTTTCCATTTCAAGAAAAGTAATTGTATCAGGTAATTCTTTTAAGCCATCTTCAAATTCGATAGGAATATTAGATAAAATTTTGCTAATCTGAAGCATATCTATATTATATTTAACTTCATCTACAAAAGCTATTTGTTCTTGATTTTCATAAGAGTTTTTCAAAATTCCTGAATTATTATCTCCGATTGTAATGAAATTATTACATTTACTAGGCAACTTACTTAGTCTATTTTCTATTATTAAAAGACTAAAACCTATATTTTCATCAGTTTCTGTGATAGTTTTTACTAAATCATATCGTTTAACAAGATCATAATCATCTATTATTATTAAATAATGTGGTTTAAAAGGACCTGTTTTATTATTTGAAGAAACTGCGTTAAGTCTATTAGTTACAATCATTAATAGAAAATCAGACACACTTTTGGTAGAATCTAAATCTGTAGCAAAGAATCTAAAATTCATCTCATTAGTAAAACTATGTTTTAAATATTTTAAATATTCAAAATCATATTCATTATTTTTGTTAGTAAAAATAGCAAATTTTATGTCTTCATAACTATAAAAAGTTAGTAATTGTAAAATTATGTTATTAACAAAATTAACAACTTTATATCTTTGACCCATAATAGCCGTGGTCTTGTTTTCATAAAACGAATAACTAACTGGGACATTCTCCACATATTTAAATTCTTCTACTAATTTGTCAGCATTATCTCTAAGTTCGTTTTCTTCAATAGTAAAACCTTCTTCCGGATATTCTATTTTTACTGCTAATTTTTCTTTGCCAAGACCTAATCTTACTACAAGAAAATCACTCTGATCTACTCTTTTATCCCAGAAATTAATATTTTTATTTTTTATAATATTTAAACATTCATCAACAGTTATTAGGTTCTCATATAAAATATCTCTTTGATTTTTAGACTCCTCTGTTAATTCTTTCCTTTTGTCATCCAAATATGCACTATATTTTTTTATAAGTTCTTCTTTATATTTCTTTTTCATTCGTCTATTATACCATTGGGTAATTAGTGGCCAAACTAACATAGAAACTAACATCGCTCCACTAGTAACCAAAGAAGGCCATGAATCATCTATGGTTGTTTCTTTTGAATATATTCTTGAAATAGTATTAAGTAACATAGTTCCTGCCATTATTCCCATTGTAAGCATAGGACCTATTACCAAAATTAAAGGTAACTGGTTTGCGTCATTTTCTCTTGGCGGAGCACTTAATTTTAGTTCTTTAGCTTCAATCATTCTTCGAAGCCGAGGAGATTTAGAAAAATAGTCCTCTTGACTATATAAATCGATATCTTTTATTTCGATATGAATTGGTTTGTCAAGTAGTGGAAGTGTATAGTTATTAATATGGGCGGTATTTTCATTTATATTAGCAATATTATTTATTAAAAGTAAGCTATTTAAAAATATTAAATTAAGTCCGTAAATATTGATATAATCACCATTTTTTATATAATAAGTATTACCTGGCATAGCAAATTTATTAATATAAACAGGAGTTTTTTCACTTTTTTCTAAAACTAATCTATTTTCTTTTATACTTATTTTTATTATAGAATTTAAATAAGGGCAGTTGTATACTATATTAGCAGAAGAATTGTTTCCTATAAGTAAATTAATATTAGCATCATATGTATAAGTTGTAATGTTTTTGAATTTAAGTTTACTAACAAAGATTAAATAATTTATTTCATTGCGTTTTAAAATATAGAAAGTATTAGCAGTTAAGGGAACCTTAGAAATATTACCAACAATTTTAACGTCACTGGTTTCATATAAAAACCATTGTCCTTCCTCTGATTCTATATTAATAAGTTTGCTTTCTTCTTTATCATTAAAGTCAAAGGCATAACTTCCTGACACTTCTTCTGGAAGTTTAAAATTTACTAATTTATTAGATAAAAATAAAATTATTTCCATATATTTCACCTTCTATCTTTTAATCCTAAAAAGAACAAGAGTTTTTTTCTTGTTTTATTTAAATAAAGTAATGTAAAAAGTGCATACACTGTATATCAGATATTTACTATCATTCATTTCATCCACATCTTTCATATCTTATGAACTGATTATATCAAATTAAATATATAGATTCAAGAAGATGTTAAAAAAAAAATCTTGAAATAAGTTATTCAAGATTTAATTTATTTTTAAGAATATAATTAGTTATAGGGATAATTATCGCTGTAATAATAATTACAAGCCCTATCAATATTCCAAATAAGATATTAACAGATGATATAACAGTTATTTCACTATCTAAGCTACTTACAAAGTCTGGACTAATTGTTCCTATAAAGACAAGAGAAAATGTAAAGTACATTTCATAAATAATGTAGAGGATGATGTAAGCAAGAAAACTATAACCTAGTTTATTATTATTTTTTAATTGTCCTAATGCTATTGATAAATAACATACAGCAAGTCCTGATATATATGCTACTATCATAAGAACTGTCATAAGTATTAACATAACTACTCCATCAATTGGTATATCTCTAATGAGGTTAGCAATTTCATTGGCAAAAGTTGTCCATTCTCCATTACCTATTACTAATATTAAAATAGATATAAACATAACAACAATACTTGATAACATAGTAGTTACACTTGTTATAAATTTAGATGTTATTATAGTACTTTTCTTAACAGGTAAAGTATTAATCAAATATCCTCTTTCAGTGGCAAAGTCTAGATAAAAATCTCTAATACTTAAGAAAAATGTTCCTACTACTAATACCATTAATATCACTATATAACTTAATATCATTAATCCATTTAAAGTTGAAAATAAGTTAGATGTATCAGAAAGATTATTTAATATTACAGTTAAAATAGTAATAACTAATGTAATTAGATATATTGGTAGTAAAGTCTTATAAAGATTCTTAAAATCATATTTTAATAATTTACTTAACATTTAAATTCCTCCCTAAATAAATCATTAATAGACATATTAGTTTCTTTTCTAATATCATCTGTACTACCACTTCTTACGACTTTACCATTCTTTAAAAATATAACTTCATCTAATACTTTCTCTAAATCACTAATTAAGTGAGTTGAAATAAGTAGTGAAGCATCATTACTAAAATTAGTTAATATTGTATTAATGATATAATCTCTTGCAGCAGGATCTATCCCACCAATAGGTTCATCTAAAATATATAGTTTCGCTTTCCTACTCATAACAAGTATTAATTGTACTTTTTCTTTAGTACCTTTAGACATTGTCTTTAATTTCTGATTTAAATCTAGATCTAACTTACCTATTAACTCTTTCGCTTTATCTATTCTAAAGTCTTCATAAAAGTCTTTAAAATAGTTAAGTAACTCTAATACTGTCATATTATTATTTAAATAATTTTTATCTGGTAAGTAAGATATTAACTTCTTAGTTTCAACTCCAAGGTCTAATCCTTCTACTTTAATAGAACCAGACTCTTCTTTTAATAAATCATTTATTAATTTAATAAGAGTTGTCTTTCCACTACCATTAGGTCCTAAAAGTCCTACGATTTTACCTTTAGGAATGCTAAAAGTAACATCATCTAATACTCTATTAGCACCATAACTTTTACTTACATGACTAACTTCTAATAAAGCCATTAAATTTCACTCTCCTTTAGTATTTTCTTAATATCAGTATCACTATATCCTAAAGATTTTAAATTATTAATAAAATCTTGACATAGACTTTTTGCAAGTAATCTTTTCTCTTTTAAGATAAACTCTTTATCATCAGTAACATATTTACCACTAGTTCTAACTGTATAAATAAATCCCTCTTCTTCTAATCCTTGCAAAGCTTTCTGCATTGTATTAGGATTAACTTGATATTTAAGAGCAAAGTCACGAACAGAAGGTATTTTACTACTAGGTAATAACTCTCCTTTAAATATCTCTTTCTTAATTATTTCTTCTAGTTGTAAATAGATAGGTTTATCATTATCAAAAACATAACTTATAATTATCACCTCTTTT
>CALVJB010000032.1 GCA_944332025.1 uncultured Bacilli bacterium | reverse complement strand
ATTTTATATATAAATCTAGGGTAAAATAATTCGTCATTTTATTCTATTTCTAGTAGAAAGAAGTTTGTCATTCTACAATTTTTTTTCAGATTGACGAATTATTTTACCCTGGAATGTCATAGTATTACCTTCTTTCTTATCTTGTTAACTTAATATTATCATGAAAAAGATAAGATATGCAACTACTTTTATTTTAAGTTTACATATTTAATGATATTTTTTTAAGAATTCTTCCTTATATTCTAAGATTCTATCTTCTTTAATCGCTTCTCTTAACTCTTCTGTTAATCTTATTAAAAATCTAATATTATGAATAGATAAAAGTCTACCCCCTAACATTTCTCCTGTATTAAGTAAATGTCTTATATAAGCTTTAGTATAGTGTTTACAAGCATAACAGTCACAAGTCTCTTCTATAGGAGTAAAATCTTCTTTATATTTAGCATTATTTAAATTAATTTTACCATTTCTTGTAAAAGCTTGCCCATGTCTTGCAATTCTTGTAGGTAGAACACAGTCAAAGATATCTACACCACGAATTACTCCTTCTATTATATCAATAGGTTCTCCTACCCCCATTAAGTATCTTACTTTATTTTCTGGTAAATAAGGAATAGAATAATCTATCGCTTTATACATATCTTCTTTACTCTCTCCATCGTTAGCAACTCCACCAATACTATAACCATCAAAGTCTAATTTAACTGTCTCTATAGCAGAATATTTTCTTAAATCTTCATAAGCACCACCTTGAACTATACCAAATAAAGACTGATTCTTATTACTATGAACAGCTTTACCTCTTTTAGCCCATTTAATAGTTCTTTCAACACTATTTTTTAAATATTCATAAGAAGCACTAGCAGGAGGACATTCATCAAAAGACATAGCAATATCACTATCTAATTTATTTTGTATTTCTATAGACTTTTCAGGAGTTAAAAATAACTCTTTACCATCTATATGACTTTTAAAATGTACTCCTTCTTCAGTAATATCTTTCTTTTTATTTTTAGCAAGAGAAAAGACTTGAAAACCACCACTATCAGTAAGTATAGGTCCATCATAGTTCATAAATTTATGAAGTCCTCCAGCTTTATTAACTATATCTTCTCCTGGTCTTAACCATAAATGATAAGTATTAGCAAGAACAATACCTGCACCTGTCTCTTTTACTTCTTCAGGACTTAACCCCTTAACAGTCGCTTTAGTCCCTACAGGCATAAACATAGGTGTTTCTACAGTACCATAATTAGTTTTTATTGTACCTAGTCTTGCTTTAGTATTTTTTTCTTTTTTTATTAAATTATATTCTATTTTCATAAATTCCTCCTATAGAAAAAGAAGTCTAACCTCTTCTTTTCTTTTGATATGTTGTAGGATCTGTAGTAAGTTCCTCTTTCATATTATTATTTATATCATAAACTGCTCCAGTTCCCATTAATGTATTATTATCTAAAATAGAGAAATATCTATAGTCAAACATCTGATTATTTGTAAGTCCCATAATTTCTTGACCTAAAGGACTAATCGCTTCTACATAATCTGTATTTAACTCAGTAGAAACTGCTTGATTAATAATCTCTACTCTTCTATTCTGAATCTGTCCATCTTCAAAAGTCATAATACTAACTTTACTACCAATACCTATTGTATCATTAGAATGTGATGTTATAATTCTAACTTTATTTAATAATCTATTAAGTTTATCCAATCTCGTTCTAACACTATAAATATTATAATAAACACTAGGAACTTTAGTAACATTACTATTGTCTATCTCTATAATAGTACCAAAATATCGAGCTTTTTTTGTTTTTCCCTCTTCTTTATATGTATATATTTCTTCAATTCTATCACCTATTTTTTTTGCAAATAATCTGCTCGCAAGTTTACTACTAGCTTTTATTTCAGTTTTAGGATTAACAACATCTTCATCTACAATCCTAAATTCTTTAATAGTATCTTCACCATCTATTAATTTAATAATAGATCCAGGCATTATTCTTTTTTCATATTTTTTAAATTTTAATAAAGCATTAACTAAACGCTTTTTTTCTTCCTGTAATAAATTATATTGGCTTAAGGTAATTTCATTCTCTTTACAGTCAATATCTTCTTTTACTATCTTTCTAGTTGCAAGTCTTTCTGACATAGGTCTAGAAATAATAAAATCTACATCATTTTTTGTCTTTCTAAATACTTTTAAAACTTTTCCAGTAATAGTTAAGGTATCTTTTATACCTCTTACTTTAACAGAATATCGAAAATTATCTCCTTCTTTTTTACCTTTCACACTGCTACCAAGTAAACCTTTAACACTAACATAACCGTTATCTTGATTAAATGAATCACTCTTAAGACCTATTTCGTTCTCAGCTAAAGTATATATTTCTTCAACATTTTCTTTATCAAATTTAATCTTAAATTTAGTACCATAATCTATAATTGTATCATCTGCTCTTTTAACAAGTTCACTTTCTTCAAGTATTCTACGTAAATATTCTATCTGTTCTTCTTTCTTCCTTCTATCATTACGTGATGTTACCTCATCAAAGTAAACAGTAGCATTATCTATATCTTCTTCCAACTCTTTAATTTTATCTCTTAAAGCTTTTACTTGTTCTGGTATTAATATCATATAAATTCCCCCTTTAATGACTAGATTATGATACCATAGAAAAGTCTATAAGTAAAGAATTATTTACTCCTTCTATTCTCATTAGTATAGTCATAACTCTTTGTCTCTACAAATATTAATCTCCTCTTAGCATCCATTACTTTTTTCTGTAACTCTAAAGACATTTCTTTTAGAGTTTTTTCTAAAAGGTAAGCTCTATATTTATTTTTAACTAATTGTCTAAACTTCTCTATTTCATTTAAGGCCTCATGATAAGCAGTACCTGTATCATCATCACTAGTTAAATAAAAGTTAACTAACTTTAATAACTTTAAATACTTCTTATAGACTTTATTACTAATAAAGACTTTTTGTATATCTAAACTATATATAGATACTTTATTATCATGAGACTTAATAGTTAGCTCTTTTCCTAAAGTTAAATCTCCATTATAAGTAAAACTCTTTTCTATTATTAAATAATTATTCAACTGAACCATCTCCTTTTAATAAGTCAGGCCTATTTTTTTCTGTTAATTTAATTTGTTGTTCTCTTCGCCATTTATTTATCTTTTCATGATCTCCATTAACCAAAACATCAGGAACACTTAATCCTTCATAAATTCTAGGTTTTGTATAGGTTGGATAGTCTAAAAGATTATCAGTAAATGATTCATTTTCATAACTTTCTTTTCTTATAACACCATCTATTAGTCTCGTAATAGAATCAATTAAGACCATACAAGGTATTTCTCCCCCTGTTAAAATATAGTCTCCTATAGATAGTTCCATATCACAAATAGTTTTAATTCTCTCATCAAAGCCTTCATAATGGCCACAAATAATAATAAGATGTTTTTCTAAAGATAAATCTATTGCCATACTCTGTTTATATAACTTACCACTTGGAGTTAATAAGATTACTTTAGATTCATCACTTCTTAAAGCTTTAACAGCATCAAATATAGGTTGACACATTAATACCATACCTGCCCCTCCACCATAAGGAGTATCATCTACTTTTTTATGGGGATCTTTACTATAATCTCTAATATTATAAATATTAATATCTACTAAATTATTGTCCATTGCTCTTTTAATAATAGATTCATCAAATACACCATTAAACATATCAGGAAATAAGGTTAATACATCTATTTTCATAACTTCCTCCTATAGAAGTTTAACTATAACTTCTTTTTTATTACTATCTATTTTTACAAAATCTTTATGGTATGGAACTAATACTTCTCTATTATTTATTAATAATCTAAGTATCTTATAATTATTACCAGTCTCTTCTATATCAAGAATCTTCCCCTCTATATTATCAGTAGTTCTAACTTTATAGGTTATAAGTTCACTATCTAAGATATCTTCATTATTAAGATTAATCTCATTCTTAGATTTATATACTTTCTTACCTTTTAAAAACAATACTTCATTTATATTATTAAAACCATCAAAAGTAACCATATCATATTCTTTATGAACTCTATAACTAGTTATTTTATAAGATTTATCTTCTATAATTAAATTACTTCCTATTTTAAATATCTCATCTCTTTGTTTAGTAGTTAAGTTATCTTTAATCCTAAGTTCACCTTTAATACCATGGGTATTAACTATTTTACCTATATATAATTTATTCATTACATTTATCCATTTCATAAAGTATTATAGAAGTAGCAACTCCTACATTAAGACTTTCTACTACATCATTCATTGGTATATATATAAATTTATCACTTTGTTCTAAATACTTAGGATTAACCCCATTACCTTCATTACCTATTATAAGGGCAAAGACCTCTTTTTCATCTTGAGATAAGTTCTTTACTTCTTCACCATACTTAACGTTAGTTGCAAGTACAGGTATTTTTAATTTCTTTAAAATAGGAATTAATTTATCTATTGAATAGAAGACTATAGGTACATGAAAAATCATACCTTGAGTCGCTCTTACTACCTTAGGAGAATAAACATCTACAGTATTATCTCCTATTACGATAGTATCTATATTGAAAGCAACTGCACTTCTAATAATAGTACCCATATTACCAGGATCTTGAATTTCATCTAATATTAGTATTCTCTTACCTATTGTCGTATCTATTATCTTCTCACATAACCCTATCATCTTAGGAGGAGAACTTAAAGTACTTATTTTCTTTAAGACTTCTCTACTTACTTCAAGTTGTTCTACATCTAGTGGTAATACCTCTCCTTCTTCTAATAAGATCTCTTTTAAAACACCAGCTTTATATGCTTCTAATACCAAATGTTCTCCTTCTACTATAAATTCATTATTAATATCACGATACTTTCTCTTCTGTAATTTATAATAATACTTAACTTTCTCATTATCTAAACTAGTTATAACCATACTACTCCTCTTCTCCATATTTATTAGTTAATTTTCTCCACTTCTTATAATCAGGACAGTTCTCTTCTACAATAGCCCAAAACTTCTTAGAATGATTCGCTTCTATTAAGTGACTTAACTCATGATAAATAACATAATCAAGACATCCTATATCTTTAGTAATTAATTCTGTATTAAGTGTTATAACATGAGTTTTAACATTACATACTCCCCATCTAGTAGTCATCTTTCTAAGTCTTAATTTAGGATGAGGAATACTTCTTGTAAAGTTATTATAACACATTTCTAGATGTTCACTAAAAATACCTAAAGCTTGTTTCTTCTTCCATTTATCTAAATCAAAGTCTCTTTTAATAAAAACTTTATTCTCACCTAATTTAAAGTCACAAAACTCTGTATATATAATATCATATTTTTTACCTAAATAGTAAAATTCACTATTAAATTTTATTTTATCTTTAACTTTCTTAATCATTTTTCTAATAGAATCTAAATTTTCTTCTACTACACTCATTATCTTTTTATTAGAAGTTAAAGTATTACATGTTACATAAATAGTTAAGTCATCTTTAACTCTAATATAAATATTTTTAGTAGTGCTTTTCTTAACTATCTCTAAATTATAAGTTTCATTATCTATATTTAAAGTCATAAAATCATCCCTCTTGATAAAATTAATTATTTATGATACTATGAATATGTAAAGAGAATTTACATATTATAAAAAAGAGGAATACCTAGTTTGCCATTTAGGTATTTACCTCAAAAAATTATTTTTGTGTAAATACCCCAATTACAAAGTTGTAATAGGGTATTTTACTATCTATAAATAATTAAAAGAACAATAATTATTATCAATGATAAAATTAGAAAATCTTTCTTATTCATAAACATTTCCCCTTTCTAACCCCCTAAAATCAAGATGGTTGAAAGAGGTAAAACACCCATACTAAGTATTCCCAGGTAAATAATAACATAAATGTATCTTCAATACAAGCGAACAAGATACATTTTTTTGATAAAATTAATTATTTATGATAATATGAATATGTAAAGAGAATTTACATGAGGAGTACTTAGTTTGCGTTTGGATGTTACCCCAAAAAACAGGTTGAATATACTAATAATAGAGTGTTTTTCTTAGTTGTATATTATTAAAAGTATTATAATTATTATCAGTGATAATATTAAGAAATCTTTCTTACTCAAAAGTAAGTACAAATTAATTTACACCATTCGTTACTAAGTATTCCTAAGTAAATGATAGTATAAATGTATCTTATTAACTAAGATGCATTTTTTATTTATATCTTTTTCTTTTAGCATAACTTCTCATTTCATTTATTTTATCTTGATAAGGTGTGAAATTAATAAATACTGTCGTACCTTTTTCTACTAATTTATTAATTAAATCTGCAGTATAATATAAATCGCTTACATCTTTACTAAAATTAACAAAGTTGTCTTTACCAAAAACTTTATATAAAGGAGATACTCTATTATATAAAGAACAATAATTAAATAAGTCTTCATAGTCTTGTAATAAAGGTTCCACTAAAGAGACAAAATGAGTATATAAACATTCTGTTTTATTACTATTTTCTTCAGTATCAAAAATAGATATACCGTCTTTTTTCATTTTATTATGTAATCTCATCGTTTTTGATTCTGTTTTTAATTCATTTATAACATTATTATCTCTTTTATAACTTCCTATACCACTATTTCCTTTTTTAGATTCAATAGCATGAATACTCTCATGTACTAAAACATGATCAATACTTATATCATCTTTTATTTTTAATATTGGAAGATAAACAATAATATAACTTTTTTTATTTCTTTCAATTGACCAAGTTGTAGCGACATTATTATCATCAAATAAAATCTTTCTACTATAGTTTAAAGACTCATAGTAATAGTTAGTATCTAAAATATTAGAAATATGATTAGTCATTTCTTTACCAAAATTAGTTAATTTTAAAAGTTGTATTTGTTTAGACCTCTCTAATAAAGAAATATAAGCATCTAATTCTTTACTAATATCTATAACAGCTAGGGGCAAATCTTCTTCCATACACCTTCTAATAAAATCACTTTGTTTTTCTATTATTAATGATTTTAAACTTTCATTAAGAGAATATCTTAAAATATTCATAGAATTTTCACTAAATACTTGGTAATTTAAAGACAATATTTCATTTAAATGTTTACTTAAATAATCATCTGATAGTGATAATTTTTCTTTTAAATAGTTATATATTTTTTTCTTAATTTTCTTATCTAAATAGTCTTCTACTTGCCTATAATTTATATAATCTTGATAATATTTTTCTAATGATTTATATTTTTTAGGATCATAACCTAATTCTTTTAAAGAAAAATAAGTAATATCTGGTGGTGATTTAAAAATATAGTTAGTTTTAAATAATCTATTTCTTATTAATTCTTCGTATCTATAACCATATTCTTTAATAAACATTTCTTCTATATAGTTATAGCCTTCTTTAGATATATTTTCTAACTCTTTCATTATTTACGATACTCAAAGTAAAAATCTAATATTCTAACCATATCCCCATCAACTGCACCCATTTTCTCTAACTCTTCATCAATACCCATTTTTCTTAATTTATTACTAAATCTTTTAATACCTTCATCAGTGAACTTAGTCATTTTAAATAGCTTTTCTACTTTTTCTCCTTTAATTACAAAGTCTTCCCCTTCTTTTTCAATTGTAAATGGTTTTTCTTCTTTAAATTTATATAAGACATGAGATTCAAAGGCATCATCTTCATAAAGATTCTCTTCTTTTATGGTATCTAATAAATCACTTAAGTAATCTATTACTTCAGTAAGTCCTTCACTTGTAATAGCACTTATCTCAAAGATTTTCTTATCTTTTACTTTTTCTTTAAATTTATCTAAGTTATCAATACTACCTTCAATATCCATTTTATTTGCAATTATAACCATAGGTTTAGTAAGTAATTTTTTATTAAACTCTTCAAGTTCTTTATTGATTAAAACATAATCTTCATAAGGATTTCTTCCTTCAGTACCTGCCATATCAATAACATGTAATATTACTCTAGTACGCTCTATATGTCTTAAGAACCTATCCCCTAATCCTTCTCCTTTACTAGCACCTTCTATTAATCCAGGAAGATCTGCCATAACAAAAGTTTTACCATTAGATGCACGTACTACACCAAGATTTGGTTTTAAAGTTGTAAAGTGATATTCTGCTATCTTAGGTTTAGCTTTACTTACTTTAGAAATAATAGTACTTTTACCGACACTAGGAAGTCCAACAAGACCAACATCAGCGAGAAGTTTAAGTTCTACTTTAATAGTTCTCTCCTCTCCTGGTTCCCCATTTTCAGAAAAGTTTGGAGCGGTATTAGTCTGAGTTTTAAAAGCAGTATTACCACGTCCTCCTCTACCACCTTTACATATTATTGCTTCATCGTTTTTACCCTTTAAATCGGCAAGAATAAGGCCTGTATCTAAGTCTGTTACAACAGTTCCTTGAGGCACTTTAATAACTAAAGGATCAGCCCCTTTACCATGTTGATTTTTACCTTTACCATTCTCACCCTTTTTACCTTTGATCTCTTTTTGATAACGTAAATCAAGTAAGGTATGAAGTCCTTCATCTACTTTAAAGATAATATCAGAACCATGTCCTCCATTACCTCCATAAGGTCCTCCCATAGGAATATATTTTTCACGACGGAAAGCAGTACAACCATCTCCACCACTTCCAGCGATTACTTTAAGTGTTACTTCATCTACAAACATATTAACACACTCCCCTCTAAAACATATCTGTATTATATCATAGGAAATAGAAAAAAAGAAGTCTCATGTTAAGACTTCTTACATAGTTATTCTGCTGTTATGACATAAGGATTTTCTGCAGTTCCATCACCTGAGGTAAATCCGTTATCAGTACTCACATTGATAACTGGTCGAACGAAAAAGTCTCGTTCAACACCTTGGCTATCAAATGTCTTGCCAAAAATGGAAACGCCTGCACCTTTAAAACCACTAGAGAAGAAAAATGGCGACATACTCCAATAATGATTACTTGCTCCACGATTTAAATAATTATCTCCACCTAATCCCATAGTGTCTCCTGCTAATGTTAATTCATCAGCAGTAATAAGACCTGATTTCAATCTATAACTTCCACCGTAACTTTCTGTTGTATTAGGACATTTTAGAGTTGGTGTTACATTCTCCATTTCTACTCCAAATGCCTTTCCATAACCTGGTGGAACTAATCTATAAAAGCTTGCAAATACATTTCCAAATATTAATATTATATCTTCTCCATTATATCCACTACTATCACTACAGAACCTTCCACCCATTACTTTATTATCATAACTACTACTTCCTAATGTATTTTTATACCAAGTATCTACTTCTCTTTTGATAAAACTATCTGTCTCATTTGTATCTCTATCATATGTATATCCTGCATATTTAGGATCATCATCATTTAAATTATATTTTGTTTGCCCTACTGCATATGAGTGTGCTAAATCACTATTATCTGGATTTACACTCGTTCCATTATAGATTAATCTTAAACCATTATTTTACATATCTTCATCTTCACCATCATCTAACTTAACAAGTACGTCTCTAGGTTTAGAACCATTAGGTGGTCCAATAATACCTCTCTCTTCTAATAAATCAATAATCCTTGCCGCTCTATTATAACCAAGTTTAAATCTTCTTTGTAATAGTGAGGCACTTGCTTTCTGAGTCTCTATAACAAACTCTACTATTTCATTATATAAAGGATCATCATACTCTTCCTCTTGAGCCATATCTTCTTTTTGAGAAGCACTCTTTTCACTATCTCCTGATAAATTCATAAAACTTTGATCATACTCTGCTTTTTGTTGTTCAACTGTATAATCAATAATTCTTTTAATCTCATCATCAGAAATAAAAGCTCCTTGAATACGTTCTGGATCTGCTTCTCCCATTGGTAAGAATAACATATCACCTTTACCAAGAAGTTTTTCTGCTCCAGTCATATCAAGAATTGTACGTGAATCTATACTACTAGATACTGCAAATGATATACGACTTGGAATATTCGCTTTTACAACACCAGTGATTACATCAGTTGATGGTCTTTGAGTAGCGATAATTAAGTGAATTCCCGCTGCACGAGCCATCTGAGTAATTCTCATAATAGAAGCTTCTACATCTTTACTAGCAACTAACATAAGGTCTGCTAACTCATCGATGATAACGACAATAAATGGCATCTTTTTAATTTGTTCATCTTGAGGTAAAGTCTTATTCTTCTTTTCTACATAATCATTATAAGTTGCAATATTTTTAGTCTTAGTCTCACTAAATGTATCATAACGTCTTTCCATCTCAGCAACTATCTTAGATAAAGCAACAGAAGCTTCTTTAGGATCAGTAACAACTGGTCTCATCAAATGAGGAACACCATTATAACCAGAAAGTTCAACTTTTTTAGGGTCAACCATAACAAGTTTTACTTCATCAGGTTTCGCTCTCATTAAAATAGAACAAATAATTCCATTAATACAAACAGATTTACCTGAACCAGTAGAACCTGCTACTAAGAGGTGTGGTGTTTTATTAATCTCACACCAAATAACATTACCCATAATATTTTTACCTAAAGGACAAAGTAATTTAGAACCATCAAGTGACTTAGGTACTTTTTCTAAGACTTCTCTAAAGGAAACAGAAGCAGTCTCTTTATTAGCAATTTCTATACCTACTGTATTCTTCCCTGGAATTGGTGCTTGTATTCTAACATCTTTTGTTGCAATCGCTAAAGCTATTTCTCTATGAATTGATAAAAGCTTACTAACCTTAGTACCAGAATGAAGTTCTAACTCATACTGAGTAACAGTAGGACCAATATGTACTTCTACTACTTTACCAATAATATTAAAGTCTTTTAATACTTTCTCAAGTATTTCTATATTCTTTTCAATTAAACTTTGATTAACACTATTTTTCTTTTTCTTAGGAGCATCTAATAAATTAATAGATGGTAAAACATAATTATGTTTTACAGTAACTTTATTTTCATCTACTACATTTACTTCACTAACTAGATTAGCATCTTCTTTAGAAACATCTTCTTGAACTTTCGCTTTAGTCAACTCGTCTATACTAGATATAACTATCTTCTTATCATCATCTTTTATCTCACCCATAACAGGTTCTTCATTACCTGTTATAATAGGTTTCTTATTACTAACTTTCTCATCATCACTACTACTCTTATCTCTTTTAGGAAACTTCTCTTTTGCCTTACTTGCTTTATCTTTAACAAAATCAACAATAGAGAATCCTGTAAATAATGAAAATCCTATAATAATTAAAGTCCAAGCGATTATCTGCATACCTCTATATGAGAAAAGTAACATAAATAAAACACCAAAGGTACAACCAATAATACCTCCACCAATAGCATTAGGTCTAGCACCTTTCATAACATCTGAAAAAGACTCTATTAACTGATTAGTAGTTTCACTAAATACCTTTATAGCATTACTATCATTTTGTAAGATAAAGTTTTCATGCATTAAGACAAGAAGTCCTATAACTAATAGATAAATACCTAACATTTTAGTTGTAAATAAATTAGGCCACTCTCTATTTATAATTAAATATGCTCCAAGTACTAACAAAACAACTAATAGTACATTATAAAACACACCTACAAGAAATATTGAAAAGGATGCAATCATATTACCAACAGGACCATATCTACCAATACCAAGTATTGCTGCTAAAACAAGTAATACACCATATAATTCTGTAGCATGGGCAAAACCTTTTTTAGTTTCTTTCTTTTTCTTTCTTTTTGCCATAAAAACACTGCCTTTCGTATCTTTTCTACTTAAGTATAACAAAACTAAAGAATAATTTAAAGAGATTGTCACTCATTTGACACTTTTATTTTATTTAAAACATCCATAACTTCATAATAGACTTTATGACTAGTATCTTTTTCTTTATTCATATTAGGTCCTACAAAATCATTTATTTCTTTTAATACTAAATCTATATTATCCTTATTAACTTTATCCCTAATCAATTGTAAACATGTATTTTTATAACCTCTTACCATAATACCTGCTAAAGCTTTATAATATGATTTTTCTGGCAAGTTAGATTTCTTATAGAAATACATTGCCATTTCATCCGTCATTTTTCTTTTATTAGTTAAAATTATTTTATTAGTCCTAAATACACCATTAGGAGCAGAGTTACTTGGAACATTAATAATCTCTGCATCTTCTGGTATTATTACATCATATAAAGTATCTCCTCTAACTAACCATCTAAATATCTTATCTTCAGTCGAGAAGTTAAACCCACCCATTTCTTTAGGATTATTAGCATTAGGATTAAAGTTTTTGGCAATATTTACTTCATCAAGTTTATATTTTAAATTATCATTAGCACCACTAATATCATCAAACATAACTTTTAAATACTTTGCACTCATATAATTATTACACTTCCTATTTTTTCTTATCTTTTAAAGTTACATATCTTTGATTTCTAGCATTAATACTTTTTTTATTAGTATATTCTAATTTATTTAAATCGATAAGCGGCTTTAATATTTTGTAAGCAACATATCTTTTTGAAGAAATACCTAAATAATTTCTAATTTCTTTAGCAGTTTTTGGTTCTTTACAAAATGCTAATACATTATTAAATACTTCACTTTGTGTATCACTTTCTGTATCACTTTGTGTATCACTTTCCATATTATATATAGTATTTATTATATTTTGTTGTCCACCAACTTGTTCACTTACTTGTCCACTTACTTGTTCACTTACTTGTTCACTTGTACTTCTTATTAAAAGAATAACATATATACATAATAAAGGACAAACACTATTAACATAATAGTTCCTTCTTTTTTACTAACTTCTCTTTCACTTCTTGCAAAGACAAACAAAAGAAATGAAGATAAGAATACTGCAAGTATATCAATAAAGCCAAAGCCTTCAAGGACTATATCTCCAAAAATAAGAATAGGTAGTCCTAAAACTATACAAATATTAAAGATATTAGTACCAATAATATTTCCAATAGCCATATCAAACTCACCTTTTCTAGCACTTGTTACTGTCATAATCATCTCAGGTAAACTTGTACCTATTACGATAGCAGTCATAGTAATTGCTTTCTCACTTATATTTAGTCCACTTGCAATCGCTTTAGCAGAATCAACAATCATCTCACTACTATAAACTATTAAGATAATTGTAACAACTAAAAGTAGACAAGACATAATAGCAGAATACTTGCTTATCTCTTGTTTTTCATCTTTTTTATTCTTTTTAAATAACATTCCTACTAAATAAAGAACAAACATACAAAATAATAAAATTAAAATAAAACTATCATTTCTTGAAAAAGTATTTGAAGTTATTGGATTAAATACTGCATCAAGCATTAAGAAAGAAAAAGCTGTTGTAACAATAAAAAGTAATGGTAATTCTTTTTTAACAGTAGCATGTCTTACTTTAATAGGCCTTAAGAAACTAGCAAGTCCTATAATTAAGAAAACATTTACAATCGAGCTACCTACAACATTTGCAAAAGCCATAACTCCATCACCATTTGCAACACTTCTAAAAGATATAGCAACTTCAGGAGCACAAGTACCAAAGGAAACAATTGTAAGAGCAATTAACATCTTAGGAACTCTTAACTTTAAAGCTAAAGATGAAGCAGCATCTACTAAAACATCTGATGATTTAATGATTATTACAAAGCCTACTAATAAAATTATTATATCTAAAAGCATATCATCACTTCTTTCTATCTTTAATAATAGTATAATTTATTTTAATACATCTTACAAACAAAAGAGATTAACTTTACACTTATATTATTAACAGAAAAAAATATTTTACTAAAAAAGAGTAATGGTTTTATTCATCACTCACCAACTATTCTTTTACTTAATTTAAGTTTCTTACTATCAATATCTATATCACTTATAACTACATCATCAGTAATACCTAACTTAGTAAGTAAATCTTTTATTGTCAAATCTTCTAAATTATCTATTCCTTCATAATAACTAATTAAATATATCTTTAAAGTTAAAGCATAATGCTTACTAAACTCTAATATATCGTTTGATATTCTTTTAAATATAGCTTCTTTATTAATATTAACTAAACTAATTTCTTTTTTTAATCTCTCATATTCTTCTAAATTATTATCCTTATATAAAGCATGTCCTACTTTCCAATAATCACTATTTAAAGAAGAAATATAATTATCAGGATCAGTTATAGAAATATTATCTAAATCTTCAATTAATCTATCAAGATTCTTTATAAATTTTAAGACAATATCTGGATACATCTTAACAATTAAACAGATATTTTTAGTAATTTTACTATCTAAAGAAAAACCTTTTTCTAAAGCAATTTTCTTTAAAAGTTCTCTAATCTCATCTTTTTCATAGTCAATTTTAACAGAATTAAAATATTTATTTCGCTCATATTCATACTGTTTTTCATCATCAGGGTATAAAAATGGTGTAGAAAACTCAAAATCAATAGGTGGTTCTAATATAAGAATATTATTTTTAAAAGTAAAATTAATATTTTCATAATGAAAGTTCTGGTCTTCCCTTAAAACTGATAACAGTATTTGATAAGCGAACCCCTCACCTATTTCTTTATTATTTTCTATAAAGTCACTTTCTAAAATCATAGTATAATCATAATTCATCATACAGTAATTAATATAATCTTTAATATCTACCTTTTTATCGGGATGCTCATTAAAATAATCATATAAATTAATTAACTTCTCATTATTAGGAGTAAGAGATTCTACTAATACTCCTTTATTATAATATTTTGACTTTTCATCATCTTTCTTTTTTGTCTCTGCCAAATAATATCTAGGAGCTTTATCATCAAAATATTTATTTATAATATAAGACCAATAAACCTCACTATATGCAAAAAATGGAGTTGTTAGAGGTTTTGTTTTAGATAAGGGCTTATATATCATCTTTTTACCATCTATCATATAAAGAGGAAATTCTTTAGTAGATTTTACTTTACTATGAGCTTCTGCTACCATCACTCCAATTTTTTCTTTATCACTTAAATCAATTACTTTAAATAATTCTTCCATAATCCACCTCTTGTTTTTTTAGTTTTATAATATCAAAAAACAGAACATAAGAAATAAAATAAATTTTATTTCGCCCTTGTCGTTGCCTCCAAGGATTCCTATTTCATAGATAGAGTATCCTCTATTCTCCATAGGCTTAAATTCCGATGGTCGCCACCGTACTAATTTATTTTTATATTAAATCGTTTTTTTCTA
>CALVJB010000031.1 GCA_944332025.1 uncultured Bacilli bacterium | reverse complement strand
TCCATAATGTGAACCTCCCTTTAGTAACTTAAGTGTACTTTATAGAAGATATGTTTGTCAATACATAAATTCGATTTTCATCCAAAAAACGCAATTTCCTTATAGATAAAAAAAGCAAAACCTTCTAATCTATAACTTATTGTTGGCTTATTATATATTTCGATTGCCATTAAAAATGCTTCTTGACTTTTATTTAACATTTCATCGATTAAATTTTTATTCATAACCTCACCCCCATTAATTATATATGCCTTAGGGGCAACGTACTTAACATACGCTTAGCATTTAGCTACCTACCTCAGGTCTTGTATATATAATAACACAAACAAATATCAAAATCTATACAAAAAGAAAAAGTACTGATTAAACAGCACTTTAGAAACAATAGATTAACGTTTGCTAAATTGTGGAGCACGTCTAGCTTTCTTAAGACCTGGTTTCTTACGTTCTTTCTTACGTGCATCACGAGTAATAAATCCTTCAGCTTTTAATACTTTACGGAAACTATTCTCTGAATCTGCTGGAGTAGATGCATCATACTCTAATAATGCTCTAGTAATTCCTAATCTAACTGCACCAGTTTGACCAGAAAATCCACCACCAGTTACATCTGCATCAACATCAAACATATCACGAGTATTAGTAACATCAAGTGGCCCTGTTAAATCCATAACTAAAGTTGGATATGGGAAATATTCATTAACATCACGACCATTGATAGTAATTTTACCAGTTCCTGCTGTAAGTCTTACTCTAGCAACACTAGTCTTTCTTCTACCAGTTCCAGTATATACTTTTTTTGCTTCTGCCATAATTTAACCTCCCTATACATCCATCTCGCTAGGTTTTTGAGCCATATGTTTATGATCACTACCTGCATATACAAATAGTTTCTTATACATTGCTCTACCTAAACGATTCTTTGGTAACATTCCTTTAACAGCTTTCTCTACCATTTCTTCAGGATACTTCTCGATCATTTCTTTTGCAGTTCTAGTTCTTAATCCACCTGGATACTGAGAATGACTATAATATTTCTTATCTTCTAACTTATTACCAGTAAGTAAAACTTTAGAAGCATTAATAATAATTACATAATCACCACAATCAATATGAGGTGTATAAGTAGCTTTATGCTTACCACGTAAGATATGAGCAGCCTTACTAGCCACACGACCTAAAGGTTTACCTTCAGCATCGATAACGTACCATTTTCTCTCTACTGTTTCTTTCTTTTGCATATAACTTTTCATAATTTTCTCCTTTACTAAACTACTCAAACCTTCCCAAAGTTCAAGTTTTAGTGGGGATATAAAATGTACCGATTAAAATTATAGCAGTGTTCCTCCATAAAGTCAATCATTTTCAACCAAAAAACTTTGTGTTATAATTAAGCAAAGAATTGGAGAGAGTTTTATGCTAGCAGTAATCAAAAATAATAAAAAAATAATTTTATTTTTCATATTCTGTTATATTATGATATTTTGTTTTAACTTTTTTAGACCTATTGATTTAGATTTAATGTGGAATTATGGATTCAGTCAAAATGTAAGTAAAGGTTTAATAATGTACCGTGACTTTAATATGGTAATTACACCATTATATCCTGCTATTACAGGTTTATTAATGCATGTTTTAGGTAATAACATGATTATATTTTATATAATCAATACTTTTTATGCCATGTTAACTTTATTTATAGTATATAAACTAGATAAAAAAATAATATTCCCTTTCTTTATATATTTTCTCTTTAATACAGCACCAGGCTACAACACGTTATCAGTCTTCTATGTATTTTTATTAATTTATTTAGAAAAAAATAACAAAAGTGATTATTTAATTGAACTAGTAATAAGTCTAGCCTTCTTAACTAAATCAAGTATAGGTGTTTTCCTCGCTCTACCCACTCTTTATTATATAAAGAAACCTAAAAAGATTTTAAAAAGAATAATACCATTTATTATAACAAATCTATTAGTAGTAGGATATTTCCATTTAAATAATGCTCTATATGACTATATAAACTTTGCCTTTCTAGGTCTATTAGACTTTTCTAATGGTAATGGAAACTTTAATTTTATAACTATCATAGTAGTACTAGTATCAATATATTTAATAAAAGAATATATAAAAACAAAAGATAAAGAGCTGCTTTATATAATAGCATTTCAAATAATGGCATATCCCTTATTTAATATAAGTCACACTCTTCTAGCACTTATCCCTGTAGTTTATTATCTCTTAAAAAAGCATCCTAAAATAAACACTCTAATAATTAAAACCGCTCCTATTTTTATACTAATACCAATTATTTCCCTAATTATTAATTATAATCTATGTTCTCCTACTTACGATAACAATCTCTTTAAATATCGTTACCTTCAAAAAGAATATAGAGATGATCTAAATGCTTTAGAAAGTTATTTTAAAGGAAATTATGACAATGTTTATTTCTTTATAATGGAAGCCTATTTATACAAATTAAGTCTTAATATTCCTATTAATGAATATGATTTAACTCTAAAAGGTAATCTGGGATACAATGGTGAAGAAAAAATGATAGAAAAAATAAAAGATTTAGATGATCATAGTATTATTGTCACCTCTCTAGCATTTGAAGAAAGTACAACAAGTATGCTCAAAACACAAGCCAGTAAAAAGATTTATGATTATATAACAAACAACTTTAGTACTATAGGACAATTTCATAAATTTAGAGTCTATATAAAGCAATAGACAAAACTAAAAAAATAGTGTATAATCTATATCGGTTAGTTCTTCGAGGTTTTAAATAAAAGAAAGGAGAAACAATGAATAAAAAGTCAGACGAAACAAAAATAATTGTTTTAGGTGGCTTAGGAGAAGTAGGAAAAAACATGTATTGTGTAATGCATGAAGATGAAATTATTGTTATAGACGCGGGAGTATCTTTTGCAGAAGGAGAACTTTTAGGTATAGATTATGTCCTTCCAGATTACTCATTTTTACAAGAAAACGAAGATAAAATTAAAGCACTACTTATTACTCATGGTCATGAAGATCATATAGGGGCTATTCCCTTTTTATTAAGAAGTGTTAATATTCCTGCTATCTATGCCCCTAATCAAGCTAAAGAATTAATTAAATTAAAATTAGAAGACAGAAATATTAGATATGATAATTTATTTGCGTATGATGAAAATACAAAATTAAAATTTAAGTACATGGAAGTAGAGTTTATTAGAACTACTCACTCTATCCCTGATTCGCATGGTATTTGTATTAATACCCCTAATGGTAGAATTGTTACAACAGGAGATTTTAAATTTGATTTAACTCCTATTGGGCCAATGGCTGACCTTTATAAAATGGCTAAATTAGGTGAAGAAGGAGTAGATTTACTAATAAGTGATAGTACTAATGCTCTAAATGAAGGAATGTCAATTAGTGAATCTCGTGTTGATGATGCTATTATTGATATCTTTGATAAATACAAATATAATCGTATTATAATTGCAACCTTTGCCTCTAATATTTATAGAATAAAGCATATATTTGAGTCATGCTATCAACATGGAAGAAAAATATGTGTCTTTGGTCGAAGTATGGAAAATAATATTGATATCTCTATTAAAGGTGGATATATTGACCATAAAGAATTATTAGTAACACCAGAAGTTGCCAATACTCTAAAACCTGGAGAAGTAACAATACTATGTACTGGTTCCCAAGGAGAACCACTTGCAGCTTTATCAAGAATAGCAGATGGTACTCATAAACAAATTAAATTAAGACCAGATGATATTGTTATATTTTCATCAAGTGCTATTCCTGGTAATGCTTTAAGTATTCACAAAACTATTAATAAGTTATATTTAAAAGGTGTTAAAGTATTTACTAACATGACTATGAATAACTTACATACCTCAGGTCATGCTAACCAAGAAGAACTAAAGTTAATGATAAGATTATTAAAACCTAAATACTTAATGCCATTCCACGGAGACTATAGAATGTTAAAACAACATGCTAATCTTGGAATAGATTGTGGTATTCCTAAGGAAAATACTTTCATATTAAAGAATGGTGATAGTCTAATCTTAAAGAATCACAAAATAACAAAAGGTGAAAGTTATCCAAATAATGATATTTATGTAGATGGTTCTAGAATAGGTGAAGTTGGTAGTGCCGTTATAAGAGACAGAAAGATAATGGCTAGTGATGGTATTTTAGTAGTAATCGCTAATATCAATTCTAAAGAAAGAACACTTCTAACTAAACCTAATATTACAACAAGAGGTTTTGTCTTAGTAAATGAAAATGAAGAATTAATTAAAAAAATTGAAAGAGAAGCTAGTAATGTTATCAATAAAACTTTAACAGATAAGAAAGCAACATTTACTGATATTAAGAATCAACTTAGTCTAGATTTAATACCATATATCATGAATTTAACTGGTAGAAGGCCATTAATATTACCAATAATATTAGATATAAAAAAATAGAGTCCACAAAACTCTATTTTTATTTAGCTTCTTCTACTGCCCTAGTCTCTCTTACTACTGTAATTTTAATAGTACCAGGATAGTTTAAAGTAGATTCTATCTTTTCTTTAATATCACGAGCTACTCTATGAGCTTCTAAGTCATCAATCTCATCTGGTTCTACTATAACTCTAAGTTCTCTTCCTGCTTGCATAGCATATGCTTTAGAAACACCATCTATATCATTAGCAACTGCTTCAAGTTGAGTTAATCTCTTAACATAATTCTCTAATGAATCATTTCTTGCACCGGGTCTACTAGCAGAAAGAGCATCAGCAACAGCAACTAAAGTAGAAATAACAGATGTTGCTTCACTATCTCCATGATGTGATGCTATAGCATTAATAACTACTTCATTTTCTCCATATTTTTTAGCAAGTTCAACACCTATACTAACATGACTTCCTTCTATCTCATGATCAACTGCTTTACCAATATCATGTAATAAGCCTGCTCTTTTAGCAAGAGATACATCTTCACCAATTTCCCCTGCCATAAGACCTGCTAAGTTAGCAACTTCAATTGAATGTTGTAAAGCATTTTGTCCATAACTAGTCCTAAAATGAAGTCTACCAATTATTTCTATTAATTCAGGAGCCATCTTAGTAATACCAAGTTCAAACAAAGCACTATTTCCATACTCTAAGATTTTCTCTTTAGTCTCCTTACATACTTTATCATAAACTTCTTCAATTCTTGTAGGATGAACTCTTCCATCTTTTATTAAAGTTTCAAGAGTTAATCTAGCCATCTCTCTTCTTAAAGGATCAAAACTAGATAATACAACAGCCTCAGGCGTATCATCAATAATAAGATCAACACCAGTAACTGCCTCTATAGTTCTAATATTTCTTCCTTCTCTACCAATTAATCTACCTTTCATATCATCATTAGGTAAACTAACAACAGTAACAGTCTCTCCACTTGCAATATCTGCTGCATATTTCTGCATAGAACTAACAATCATTTCCTGTGCTTTCTTATCAGCAGTCATCTTAGCATCATTTTCTTGTTCACTAATATAAATAGCAATTTCTCTTTTCATAGACTCTTTAACATTTTTCATAATCAAGTCATGAGCTTTCTCTTTACTATAACCAGATATCTCTTCTAGTAAACTAATTTGTTCTTTCTTAATTTCCTCCACTTTTGCTTCTTTTTCTTGAATATCTTTTTGTCTTTGAATTAACTTTTCTTCTCTCTCATCTAAAGTAGATTCACGTTTTTGACAAATTTCATCACGTTTATCTAAACTAGACTCTCTTTGTAATAGTTTATTTTCACTATCCTTAAGTTCAGCTTTCTTCTCTTTAATATCTTTATCTACTTCAAGTTTTAACTGATAACTCTTCTCTTTCGCTTCCATAACAGCATCACGTTTTATCTTATCAGCATTTTTCTCTGCATCACTTAACATTTTATCTATTTTTTTAGAAGTTGTCCCTTCTCTTATATAAGCAACTAAAAAAGTTAATCCAAAACCACAAACTAATCCAAAAATTATAAGTAAAATGGAGAGTAACATTTCATTCATATTATACCTCCATTAGAATATACTTTAAATAAAAATCTAAACTATAATCTAATTATATTGTAAGTTTTAATTTAAGGATTGTCAAGGTAAGAAAAATAAGGGTAATGTAAGTATCTTATTTATATTTATCTTTTTTTATAAAATTTTATTAACGGGTGAAAAAAAATGATTAAGGTAAATATTGAAGAACTTTTAAAACAAAATAAGAGAAGTAAATACTGGTTATGTCAAAAAATGAATATAACATCAAGAAATTTAAATAGAATTATAAGAGGAGAAACTACATCTATTAGTTTTAAATACATAGAAGAAATATGTCTATTATTAAACTGTACCCCAGGAGATTTACTTAGCCTAGAACAAGAAAAAGTAACACTTTAAAAGAAGTCTATGACTTCTTTTTATTCTTCATTAGTCTTATTTAAATTAATGCCATAATAATCTCTAACTTTTTCTTCTATTTCATCTCTTAATTCTGGTCTATCTTTAAGTAATAACTTAACATTCTCCTTACCTTGACCAAGTTTCTCACCATTATAAGAATACCAAGAACCAGTTTTCTCAAGAATACCTGCTTCACTACCTAAATCAATAAGTTCCCCTTCTTTAGATATACCTTCTCCATACATAATATCAACAACAGCAGTTTTAAATGGAGGTGCTACTTTATTTTTAACAACTTTAACTGTCGTTTTATTACCCATAACTTTATCCCCAATTTTTAACTGTTCATTACGTCTAATATCAAGCCTAATAGTAGAATAGAACTTTAAAGCTCTACCACCAGGAGTAGTCTCAGGATTACCAAACATAACCCCAACTTTTTCTCTTAATTGGTTAATGAATATTGCAATTGTATTAGTCTTATTAATAGTTCCACTTAACTTACGTAAAGCCTGTGACATAAGTCTAGCCTGTAATCCAACATGAGAATCCCCCATTTCACCATCAATTTCAGCTTGAGGAACAAGTGCTGCTACTGAATCTATTACAATTATACTAACCGCTTCACTTCTGACCAAAGCTTCACATATTTCTAAAGCTTGTTCACCAGTATCAGGTTGAGATAAAATAAGTTCATTAGTATTAACCCCAAGTCTTTTAGCATAAACAGGATCAAGTGCATGTTCTGCATCAATAAATGCTGCTCTTCCTCCAGCCTTTTGTACTTCAGCAATCGCTTGAAGAGCAAAAGTAGTTTTACCACTAGATTCAGGACCATATATTTCAATAATACGTCCCTTAGGATATCCACCTATTCCTAAAGCAATATCAAGACTTAAACAACCACTAGATACAACATCCATCTTCATATGAGGATTATCTCCTAACCTCATAACTGCACCTTTACCAAATTGTTTTTCTATATCCGCAAGTACTGCCTCCAAATTTTTATCTTTACTAACTTTGCTAGTTATTTTACTCATAATGTCCTCCTCAAATAAATATTACAATACTATTGTATAAAGTAAAATTTAAAATGTCAACACTTTTTCGAACAAAAGTTTGCGAGAATCCGTTAATCATCCAAAAAACATCTTGAATTTTTAAAATTCGCCTATAGAAAATTAAAAATTCACAAAAAAAAAGAACCAAATTTTAATTTTCTTTTGGTTCTAAAATAAGTTTCTTATTAAGATTAAAGTACTCTATCATAGAAATTATAGACATAATTGTTGCAAAATAAATTAGAAAATCTGCAACTCTAATATTCCAAAGTTCAAATGGTAAATTATAAAAGAATACTAAAACTAATCCCACCATCATTGAAGCAGTTTTAATCTTACCAGATTTAATCGCTGCTACTACTTTACCCTTACTAGAAGCTTGCATTTTAATAGCATCTACAACAGTATCTCTAAATATAATAATAACAGGAATAGCAACTGGAATAAATCCTTTATAAGAAAGTATTATTAAAGCACTATTTACTAAAACTTTATCAGCTATAGCATCTAACATTTTTCCAAGGTCAGTAACTTGATTATTTTTTCTAGCCAAATGCCCATCCAAGAAATCAGTTAAACTTGCTATTATAAAGATAACTCCTGCAATTATATATTCTGTTTTTATATAGATACCACTAACTTCAATCTGTGGAAAACTAAATCCTACAAGATAAAATGGAAATATTAAAATAATAATCATTACAATAGATAAAATAATTCTTAAAACAGTTAATTTAGTAGGTGTATTCATAAACTTCTATTCCTTTCAATTCACTTGTAACAGCAGGTTCTCTATTTATAGTCTTAATAACAACTATTGAAATAATAATTGCTAGTAAAAAAATAACACCAGCTAGTACAAACGGTAATTTTTTTACTTTTCTTTTATACTCTTTTGTATAAGGGGACTGAATCTTCTTTGTATTTTCTAATCTTTCTTCCTCTTCTTTTTTCTTCTTTGCTTCCATAATATCATCTAAAGAAATCTTAGAGGTATGTTCAAATAAAAAATCATTAAACTCATCTTGAATCTTATCTTCACTAAGCCCTAAATATTTAGCATATTCCTTAACTAGTTCTCTCATATAATAAACATCTTTAAATGCCCTTACATTAGCACTCTCTATATTTTCAAGATAAGAAACATCAACATTTAAATCACTTGCTGCTTCTTCTAAACTAACACCATTACTTCTTCTTGTATCCTCTAGATAATATCCTAACTCTTTCATAGACTTATCTCTTCTCCTATCTTATAATTAATATTTAATAAGCCATGTTCTGTACCTATTTCTAGGTGACAAGTATTTATCTACTATTTCTAGTCCTTAAGAAAATTCATTTCTTTTCTTAAAGCTCCCCTACCATAATTTGGGTTTCTCACTCGTGGGGTTTACCGCGTTTCACATAATCTAGTTTCCTAGATGCTCGTCTCTGTGGCACTTTATAAGTCTTTACCATAGAAAATCCTTAGGTAAAGACTAAGCCGTTAGTGTTAAACACTACCTTAAGTTATTTTTTCCTTAAGCACGAACACTACAATCATCTCAGACTGTGTGAGCATGGACTTTCCTCTAGGAATTAATCCCAGCACTTGTCTAAAATACTAATTATCATCTCTACCATAAACTTCTTTTTCAAGTTGACTAAGTCTTCTTAGAATATCAAGATTACTAACTTCAGTTGTATCAGTATTCTTTCTAGCAATTTCTACATTCATCTTAGCATTTCTTAAGTCTTGTTTTAAAGCCATAATTTCTCTTAATAATTCAGCTTTTTCTTTTTCTAAACTATCAATAATTGCAAAAAACTGCTCATAATCACCAATGATAACATCAAGAAACTGATCAACTTCTTTAAGACGATATCCTCTTGTATCAATCTTAAAATCTTTTTCTAAAATTTCCTGTGGTGTTAAAGTTATTTTATTCTGATACATCTAAATCACCAATCCCTTTACACTCTTATTTTAGAAAATATATCACTTTTTGTCAATCTTTTCTAGAAGAACTTCTGCATCTCTTATCATTAAAGCTTCTCTTATTTTATTACTAAGACCAGATAATATAAGTATTACATCATTATTATTCATAAGAATCACCATCCTTATTTACATAGTAATTAAAAAAAGAAAAAATAACAACGAATTCGACAAAACAAGTTTTTCTTTGACATTATATTAAATAGTAGTATAATAATATCTAATTTTAGGGAGGAACACATTATGGATTTAATGGAAAATATTAAAGAATTTTTAGGAAGTGAAGAACTAATAAGTTTTTTTGAAATAAAAGGTTATAGACCATTAGCAGAAAAAGGATGGTTTAGACTATTAAATATTAAAAACAACACAATTGAAAGAATGGGAGTCTTTAAAGATATTAATAATGAAAAACGTATTCGTTTCAAAGGTAAAAACTGGGCTTTTTCCCTTAATAGAGATAATAATGATAAACTTTACTTAGACCATCTATTAATTGGTGATGTTGAAAAAAATGAATACACTTTTATAATGAGACATAATATTGATGAAAATAACGACAATGAATTTATAGTAAAACTAGTTGATAATAACAACATAAAACACATATATCACATTAAAGATGACTGTATCCATATAGCAAAAGAAACAGTACCACCTAAAGAATTTGAATATAATAAAAAAAGTAAAGATAATAAATTTGTAGAAAAACAATCTAATAAAAATGATAAGATAATTGAAGAATTCTTTTACTTTAAAGGTAAAGATAATAAACCAGCATTACTTGATTACAGTAAAGAATATCAAGATGCTTGCAAACAAGAATTTATAATACTAGAAAACTCATATATAAGCATAACATCTTTTATAGCAAAGAGAATTCCATTCTTAAACACATGCATTAATGAAAAAGCTGATGACAACGTAAAACTATATAAAATAAAAAGAAAAAAGCAATAAATACTGAAGATAAAAACTTCTATTGAAGAAACTAAAAGCCATAAATTCACTAGAAAGAAAAATAATTAATTATAGATATTTCTAAAAAGATATAGTATAATTGTTTATAGGTGATAAAGATGAATTATCCTACTGGGATAAAAAAAAGTCATGAACAAGTAATTAACTATTCACATCGTGGTATGACACTTGAAGATGATATAAACGAAACAAATAGTTACTATAGAGATAAAGATATTGCATATATATATAAAAAACCAACACCAATTAAAGTCACTAAAGTTGATTTTAGAAAAGATAGAACTTCTACTATTAAAGAAGCTTTCTATATGGAACCATCAACAACAGACTATAATGGTATCTATAAAGGTTATTATATTGACTTTGAAGCAAAAGAGACAAAAAATAAAACTTCATTCCCACTAGCTAATATTCATAAGCACCAAATAAAGCACTTAGAAAATATTACAAATCATGGGGGAATCGGCTTTATAATTGTACGTTTTAGTGTACTTAATAAAACATATCTATTAAAAGCAGAGGACCTTTTTTCTTTTACTAAAGACAATAAGAGAAAATCTATTCCTTTAGATTTCTTTAATAAGAAAGGATATTTATTAAAAGAAAAGTATCGTCCTAGGCTTGACTACTTAACTGTAGTAGATGAATTTTTGGAGGTAAAAGATAATGGCAAAAACAAAGAAAAGTAAATCTAGTAAAACTAGAAGACCTAAAAAAAATAAAAACTTATTTATGATTTTTGCAGGCTTATTTATTATTTTAATGATTGTAGGATATTTTGTCCTAGGATTATTATTCACAGTCTTTATGGGAGTTGGTATACTAATAATTGCAGGAATTGCTAAATTAGTAGATAGTGTAAAAAATAAACCAAAACAGAAAAAGGTAGTCAATACAATTTTGATTATTATCCTATCACTTGGTATATTAGTAATGCTAGCAGGTATTGTCTTTATGATTTATATTGCAATATCATCTAATCCTAAATTTGATGCCGAAAAACTAGATAGTAGTGAACCAACTATTTTATATGATGCAAATGGTGAAGAATTCGCTAAACTAGGTAGTGAAATGCGTGATAAAGTAACTTATGATGAATTACCAGAAGTACTTGTAGATGCTATAGTTGCAACAGAAGACTCAAGATTCTTCCAACATAATGGTTTTGATGCTCCAAGATTTTTAAGAGCCTCAATTGGTCAAGTATTCGGTAACTCAGATGCCGGTGGAGCTTCTACCCTATCAATGCAAGTTGTTAAGAATAGTTTAACATCTAGTATCGCTACTGGACTTGATGGAGTTATTAGAAAGTTCCAAGACATTTATTTATCAATATTTAAACTAGAAAAAAATTATACAAAAGAACAAATTATAGAGTTTTATGTTAATAACCATAACTTAGGTGGTAATGTTTATGGTGTTAGTCAAGCTGCTAGAGTTTATTTTAACAAAGATGTAGAAGATTTAAACTTAGCAGAAGCTAGTATCATAGCAGGAATGTTCCAAGCACCTAATGCTTATCGACCAGTAGAAGAAGAAAATTTAGAAGCTGTTACTAAAAGACGTGATACAGTATTATATTTAATGGAACGTCATGGTTATATTACAGAAGAGGAAAAAGAACTAGCTAGTTCGATTAGTGTTGAAAGTTTAGTTAACTACAATGCTGAAGCAGATACAAGTGGAAATAGTGAATATCAAGGATATATTGATACAGTTGTTGCAGAAGTACAAGAAAAAGTAGGAAAAAACCCATATACAACACCAATGAAAATATATACTAATCTAGATACTGAAAAACAAGATGGACTAAATAGAGTAATGAATGGAGAAAGTTACAGTTGGATTAATGATGTAATTCAAAGCGGAGTAGCTGTCCTAGATAGTGAAACAGGAAAAATACTAGCAATTGGTGCAGGTAGAAATAAAACTGGAGTTAATCAATTCAACTATGCTACAGATATGGTAAGACAACCTGGTTCAACCGCTAAACCATTATTTGATTATGGACCACTAATTGAATATAATAATGCTTCTACATTTGGATATAATGATGGTAATGATAATTACAAAATGTTTGTAGATGAACCTTACTCATATAGCACAGGTCAAGAAATAAATAACTGGGATGGTAAATTTATGGGTAATATGACAACAAGAAGAGCATTATCATTATCAAGAAATATTCCAGCATTAAAGGCATTCCAACAAGTAGATAATTCTAAAATATTAGAGTTCGTTCAAAAATTAGGTATAGAACCAGAAATAGATAACGGAAAAATACATGAAGCTCATGCTTTAGGAGCATTCGACGGTGTAAATCCTTTACAAATGGCTGCTGCATACTCTGCTTTCTCTAATGGAGGATATTACAATGAACCATACTCCGTTAATAAAATAATTATTACTAATACAGGTGAAGAATATACCCATGAAAGTGAAAAAACTAAAGCTATGGAAGATTCAACTGCATACATGATTACAAGTATGTTAGATGACACTAGTATAACTGGTGGTGGTGCTATGGAAAACGTTGCTATGAAAACAGGTACTACAAACTTTGATGAAAACTATCGTAAAAAACTAGGTATGGCAGATGATGCTATCAGAGATTCTTGGGTTATTGGATATACAACTAAAACAACAATCGCTATGTGGTATGGTTATAAAGATACCAATGCTGATTCAGTCGCTCAAGGTTACTACTGCCATAACTTAGCAGGAACAGTTCAACGTGATAGATTATTTACAGCCATTGCTAATGAAGTATTTGAAAAAGATAAAGAAGAATTTACAATGCCAGAGAGTGTTGTTAGAGTACCATTAGTATCTGGAAGCTCTACAGCAAAAGTAGCTGGTACAGGTTATTCTGGTAGTATTCTTTATGAATATTTCAAAAAAGACCATGAACCTAAAGAAAATGCTGAAACAAGTAATTTAGCAACACCTACAGGTTTAACTGCAACATATTCTAATGGTAATGTTAAACTATCATGGAATGCAGTTAATCCAGGTAATACAGATTCATCTTATGGTGACTTTGGATATAATGTTTACTTTAATAACACCCTACTAGGATTTACTACTAACACAAGTTATACTATTAATAATCCAAGTAATCCTTATGGTACTTATAGAGTAATTGCAACCTTCCAAAAATATGATGGCTTAAATAGTGAAGCTGCTACTTACACCTTAGAAAAACAAAGTGCTAATCTAAGAATAACAGCAAGTGCTATTAATGTAGAAACCTTTAATATAAGTGATATAACAGATTATGTAACTGTCTATAATGGTTCAACAGATGTAACCAGTCAAACAAGTAATTGGACCCTAGCAAGTATCTCAGGACCAGTTACAAGTACATCTGTCTCCACCCTAACAGAAACTGGAACTTACACCTTAAGATATAGATTTACTTATGATGGTGAAACTAAAGAAACAGGAAGTATTACTGTTAATGTTACAGGAACCGGAGGAGATATAGTTGGTGGTGGTGGTACTCCAGAAACCCCTACTAATCCTGGATCTGAAACTTAAAAAGAAGCTAAAATCTAGCTTCTTTTTTCATACTTACAAATCCTATTTAACTTACACCCATCACAATTAGGACTAACCGCTTTACAATGATATCTACCAAATAAAACAAGTTGTAAATGTCTTTTAGCCCAATCCTCTCTTTTAAACTTTCTTTTTAACTTTTCTTCAACACTTCTTACATCATCACTATCTTTAGCAAGCCCTAACCTCTTGGATACCCTTTCTACATGAGTATCAACAGCAATAGAAGGAATATTATAAAACTCTCCTAAAAACACATTAACAGTCTTTCTTCCAACTCCAGGCATTGCCTCTAATTCTTTCCTTTTAATAGGAACTTTACCATCATAATCTAAGAATAATATTCTTGCAATCTCTTTAACATAAAGAGCCTTTTTTCTAAAAGAACCAAGTGGTCTTAAAATATCTTCTATATCTTTAATATCAGCATTCATTAACTTCTCTAGACTATCATACTTACCAAACAACATAGGAGTAACACTGTTAACTCTTTTATCAGTAGTTTGAGCACTAAGGACAATAGCAATTAAAAGTTCATAGTCATTATTATAATTAAGTTCACATTTAGGTTCTTTAAATAACTCATCTAAATAGTCTTCTATAATCTCTACTTTACTCATCTTCATCATCAAACCAATCATAATCGAAAACCTCTACAGGTTCTTTATTCTCTTTATTTTTACTATTAAGAAAATGTCTAACATCTTCACTAGTCTTTATTCCCTTCTTATCCCATTCATATAAAATCTTATCTATATATCTAATACTAGATACCCCATTAAGTACTGCTTCCTTAACAGCCTCAATAATAACACCATTATCAAATGTACTAGCCCAAGCTTTAATAAACTCTATCTCACTAGAATTAAGAGTTCTACCAAACTCTTTTTCAATAGTAGAAAAGATACTAGTATCAAGCACATCTTCATTATCTTTAATAACCTCATCACTAATAATAGAAGCTATTTTTTCATAGAATAAAGATATATCTACCTTCTCCTCCCCTATTCCTTTATCGTTTTTATATGTATCTATCATAAGTAATTTCTTATCAGTAAGAGAAGAAATTAACACTAATATATCTTTAACACTAAGACCTAACTCTTCACTCATTTCCTTAGGATCAAAGGTAAAAGTATTACCCTTATCTTTTAAATACATTAAAAACATAAACTCTTCTAAACTTATATTTAATTTCTTATACTCTTTAAAAAAAAGAAGAGGTACTACTATACTTTTATTTTCTAATAAACTAACCAGTTGTTTCTGTTTCATTACACTCCTCCTTAACTAAATTAATACTAGTATATATCTTTTTAGCAAGATTTAAAAGGTCTTCTTTATTATTACTAACTTCTAAATTTAATATATTAAGTTCTAACTCCTTCCATAATTTACTCATAATAGGACCATCTTCTATATTTAAATAATCAATTAAATCATAACTATCAACTACTATATCACTTCTCTTATGAATAGGCATAGAATTATAATTATCCATAATCTCTTTTTTAGGAATACCTATAATCTCTCCTGCTACTGTACATGGATATAAATCATAGTAATAAAGAGTAGTATACGATAAAGGATTATTTTTAATAGCATTTCTTATATCCTTCATTAGATTTAACTCATTTCTAGTAAAAGGATAAATATCATCTACTTCTAACATAGTCCATATACCAATTACTTGACTACATGGTATTACTTTATTAATATTTTCTAAAAATAATACATCTATTAGACCTAACTCTTTTATTAACATAATTCCCTTTTCTATATTAGGACTACTAAATATCTTATCTAACTCTTCTTTTTTTCTATTAATAGATAAATCCTTAAGTAAATATCTAGACTGTATAATCGCTTCTTTTACCTCTTTAGCAAGTTCAAAATCAAGTGTAGTTGCAAACCTAATCGCTCTTAATATTCTAAGAGAATCTATTTTAAAAGATGTTAATGGATTAATAACAGTCTTAATTATTTTCTTATCTATATCACTTCTACACCTAAGTAAATCAACAATATTAAGAGCTTTATCCATACAAATAGTATTTATAGTAAAATCTCTTCTTTTTAAATCAGTCTTTAAATCATTAACATAGTTAATAGTATCAGGATGCCTATTATCTAAATAATTACCATCATCTCTATAAGTAGTTATTTCAAATCTAATATTATTTAAATAAACAGTAACACTACCATAAACCTCATTATCTATATTAGCATTAGGAAATATTTTAATTAAATCTTTAGGCCTAGCATTAGTAGTAATATCAACATCATTAGATTTAATACCCATTACATAATCCCGAACAAATCCCCCTACAATATATGCTTCATAAGAATTATCTTCCATTATATTTAAGACTTTTAAAGCAGTTTCTAACATTGTTTTATCCCAACCTTTTCTACATATATTGTACCATTTAATCAATCTTTTTTAAAGTAAATGATATTACTCCATAAAGTTCATATATTATATAAAATTTATAAATAATATTATAATCCATAGTATCAAAGATATACTATTAACAAGATAAAATCTTAATTTTAAGGTCTTATGTCTAAAACAAAACATTCCAAAAAGTGCTCCTAAAGCTCCTCCAATAACACCAAACAGATATAGTAGTTTTTCACTAATTCTATAATAGTATTTAACAGCAAGGAATTTATCTACTCCATAAAGAATAAAGGTAAGAGTATTAATTATAATTAAATAGATTAACATAAAGAAAAAAAGCCATTGCTGGCTTATTCGTTTACTGCCTCTTTAAGAGCAGATCCTGCTTTAAATGAAACAGCCTTTCTTGCTGCGATTTGAACAGTTGCACCAGTTCTAGGATTACGTCCTTCACGAGCAGCTCTTTCTGAAACACTAAATGTACCAAATCCAACTAGTGGGATTTTATCTCCTTTAGCTAATGTTTCAGTTACAGTTTCGCAAAATGCATCAATAGCACGAGTTGCATCAGCTTTAGTTAATCCAGCTTTTTCTGCAACAGCTTCTACTAATTCTACTTTTTTCATTTATAAAACCTCCTATATAATTAAGCATTTATCTTGCTTACATATTAAGGATAGCATGAAAGCCTTTCTAAATCAATGGTTTTTACTGATTTTTACATCAATTATTAGGTATTTGTAATACTTGACCAACAGAAAGTAAATTAGATGTCAAATTGTTTAATGTCTTAATAGCATCAACAGTAACACCAAAGTTATTAGCTATACTCCAAAGACTATCTCCTCTTTGTACTGTGTATGTTGTATAACTAGGATTAGTTGGATTATTAGTATTAGAATTAGGAATAATTAGTACTTGTCCTATAGAAAGAAGATTAGATGTTAATCCATTAGCATTCTTTAAGTCATTGACAGTAATACCGAATTTATTAGCAATACTCCATAAACTATCTCCTGATTGAACTGTATAAGTAGAAGGATTAGTTTCATTATTATTATCATCTTCTAAGTCTTCATCTGCACTAAGACCAGGAATTATTAAAGATTGTCCTACACTTAAAGTATCACTAACTAAATCATTAGCATCTCTTATCTCTTGTACAGTAATACCAAATTTACGAGCTATACTCCATAGACTATCTCCTCGTTCTACTGTATAATAGAACGCTGCGCCATCATTATCACTCTCACCATCATCTTCTCCACTAACACCAGGTATAGTTAAGACTTGTCCTATGCTTAAAGTATCACTAGTAAGGTTATTAGCATCTCTTAATTGTTGTACAGTAACTCCAAAACGATTAGCAATACTCCATAAACTATCTCCAGACTGGACTATATAAGTAGTAGAAGGTCCTGTTATATTATCATTATCTCCATTACCATTACTAACTCCTGGAATAATTAAAACTTGTCCTATACTAAGAGTATCACTGGTAAGATTATTTGCACGTCTTAAATCATTAACACTTATTCCATAACGACTTGCAATACTCCATAGACTATCTCCTCTTTGCACAGTATAAGTAACATTACCACCAGTTCCATTATCAGTACCACCACTAGTAGGAATTCTAAGAAGTTGACCAACAGTAAGAGTATCACTTGTTAAGTTATTAGCATCTCTCAAAGCCTGTACTGTAACACCAAATTTACGAGCTATACTCCATAGACTATCACCTTTAACTACAGTATAAAAGTTAGTATTACTTCCTTCAGGAGGAGTATAAGGAACACCAGCATACTGGGCAATCGCTCTAACAACCGCTTCTACATAGTTTAATAAATCATTTTGTAATTTAACTCTATCATTAGCATTATCAATAAATCCATATTCTACAAGTAATGATTGCATAGGAGCAGTCTCTCTAATGATGTAATAATAATCTTTAGATGGATCTTCAGGAAGTCTTCTTTGATAATACTTACGCATAATTTGTCCTTCACTACCTATCTCTTCTAAGATAGACTGAGCTAAAGTAGAATTATTACGTAAAGCATAAATAACTTCTGCACCTTCTCCACCTCCAGCATTTATATGATTAGATATAAGTATAGCATTACTACTACCCCCAAAAGCTTCATTAGCACGTCTAAGTCTTTCCGTTCTACTTAAGTTTTCATCAGAATCTCTTGTCAAAACAGCAGG
>CALVJB010000030.1 GCA_944332025.1 uncultured Bacilli bacterium | reverse complement strand
TAGTTCATAAGATGGAGATTAATTCTGCAAGAAGTGATGGCAGAAAAGAAGGTAGAAAAGAAGGTAGAAAAGAAGGTAGAAAAGAAGGTAGAAAAGAAGGTAGAAAAGAAGGTGCAAAAGAAAGAGAAAAATCTATTGCTAAATCAATGCTTGCTAAAAAGATGGATATACCTTTAATAAGTGAACTAACTGGACTATCTAAAAAACAAATAACAATGTTAATGTAAAGAGGGAAAAATAATTATGGAAAAGTTAAAAGAATTAGGCTTAGATGATGAGTTTGGTGCAATATATGATGAAGAGATAGTTCATAAGATGGAGATTAATTCTGCAAGAAGTGATGGCAGAAAAGAAGGTAGAAAAGAAGGTGCAAAAGAAAGAGAAAAATCTATTGCTAAATCAATGCTTGCTAAAAAGATGGATATACCTTTAATAAGTGAACTAACTGGACTATCTAAAAAACAAATAACAATGTTAATGTAAAGAGGGAAAAATAATTATGGAAAAGTTAAAAGAATTAGGCTTAGATGATGAGTTTGGTGCAATATATGATGAAGAGATAGTTCATAAGATGGAGATTAATTCTGCAAGAAGTGATGGCAGAAAAGAAGGTGCAAAAGAAAGAGAAAAATCTATTGCTAAAACAATGATAAAAGCAGGAGAAAGTGTTAGCAAAGTAATGAACTATACTGGTTTAAAGAAAAAAGAAATCAAAAAATTAATGTAAAAAAATAAAAACGTCTTAGGGACGTTTTTAATATGCAAATATAGATAGAAGTATTAAAGCACTATTGTGTATTGCATGCATTATAATAGATGGATAAATACTTTTAGTATCATAATAAGTTAAAGCAAAGAAGAAACCTAGACTACCATATGGTATAACATATAAATACTCTAAGATATTACCACTACCTATCACATGTAATAGACCAAAAATTAATCCAGAAGCCGTTGCATATACCCATTTATTCTTAAAAATCATAGATACACCTTTTCTAAAAGTTAGCTCTTCGGCAATAGGAGCAAGGATACCTGCTGTAAATAACATTAAATATGGAGTTGCTGAAACTAATCCTTGGACTGCTTGTTCATTACTAGATGTACTCATATTTGCAACAAAACCTATTATTATATTAGATACACACATAATCATTAGACCTATAAACCAGTACTTAAAAGCTGTATCCATATTTAACTTCCAATTCTTTTTGAAACTTTTAAATTCTTTTTTTAAATCTTTAAAATATAAAATTATTAATAATAAGACTAATATTACATCAGTAAAAGTATTAACTATTGCAAGGTCAGTATTCGTATAATTATTAACATCAATATTAAATAATGCTATTGGTATTACTTGTAAATAACTACTAAAATAAAATACAAGAAAAGTTACTATACCTTTACATATTTCTAAGACTCTTTTTTTACTTAAAAGTTCTCCATTATTAGTTTCATTATCTTCTTCAATAAGTATTTCTTGTTTCATTGTAATCTTTTTTTTCACTTTCATCACCTACTATATAATAATAACATTAAATAAGTATTTTGACAAAAATATTTTTATATAGTATAATTACTATCAAGAAAGGAGTGAAGTTCAAAAAACTTCACTCTTTAATATGTAAAAGGAGGTAATTATGGAAAATAAGGTAAAAACTTTAGTAGATGATTCTATTAAAGACTTAGGACTATTTGTTAGTAGTGTTTATTATTCTACTGAAGAAGGGGTTAAAACATTAAATATCGAACTTGATAGTGAAGAGATAATCGATGTTAATAAAATAACAGAGGCAACTAAAATTATTAATCCTATTATGGATGATAATAACTTATGTAATGATATAGATGTATTAGATATACATTCTAAAGAGAAAGGAGATATGTAGTATGAATGGAAAAGAATTTCTTAAAGCCGTTGACTTAGTAGTTAAAGAAAAACATATAGATAAAGAAATTATCTTTGAAGCGATGAGAAATGCTTTAACTAGTGCTTATAAGAAGAATGCTAAAAGTAAAAATAATAATGTAAAAGTATTAATTAATGAAAATAATGGTGATATTAAAGTATATTCATATCTTACAGTTGTACCAGATGATAAGATGACTAAAGAAGAGTATGAAGATGCTTTATTTGAGCGTTATGCAGAAGATGATGACTTAGATACAGAAATCAGTGAAAAAGAGTTTAAAGATAGTGAGAAAGCTAAGGAAAAGGATGAAGAAGAAGAAAAGATTAGTTTCTTTAATCCTGGAACTGAGATTAAACTTAGTGATGCTAGAAAGTTAGATAAAACTGTTGAAGTTGGAGATACTATTGATACTGAAGTTACTCCTAAAGACTTTGGTAGAGTTGCTGCATCTACCGCTAAACAAGTTGTTATTCAAAAGATTAGAGAAGCAGAACGCTCTAGTATTACTGATGAGTTTGGAGATAAACAAGATGAATTACTTGTTGGTACAGTAGCACTTGAAGATACAGATAACTACTTTATAGACTTAGGACGTACTAACGGTATATTACCTAAGAAAGACATTATACCTGGTGAAAAGATAAAGATGGGTAGTCAAATTAAAGTCTATGTTACTAAAGTAGATAATAATGGTAGAAGTCTACTTGTACTACTTAGTAGAAGACATTTCGGTTTTGTTAAAAGATTATTTGAAAGTGAAATACCAGAGCTTGTAGATGGTACCGTGCTTTTATATAGTGTTGCAAGAGAAGCAGGAGTTAGAAGTAAAGTAGCAGTATATTCAGAAAATCCTAAAGTAGATCCTATTGGAGCATGTATTGGAGAAAGGGGAGCACGTATCGCTAATATCATTACAGAGCTTAATGGTGAGAAAGTAGATATTGTTAAATATGATAGTGATCCTGCAGTATTTATAGAAAATGCTTTAAGTCCTGCTAAAGATTTAACAGTATTAATTACAGATGCAAAGAAGAAAGAAGCTTTAGTAATAGCAGATGGAGATAATTTCTCACTTGCAATAGGTAAAAAAGGACTTAATGCTAAACTTGCTACTAGACTTACTAAATATAAAATTGATATTAAAACTAGTGAACAAGCTAAGGAAATGGGTATTAGTATAAAATCAGAATAGGAGGTAGTTATGAAGACTAGAAAAATTCCTCTTAGGACATGTGTAGTAACAGGAGAAAAACTAGATAAAAGAGACCTTCTTAGAGTAGTAAAAAATAAAGAAGGTGAAGTAAAAGTTGATTTAACAGGAAAAATGAACGGTAGAGGTGCATATATTAAAAGAGATGTAAAAGTCTTAGAAGAAGCGATAAAGAAAAAAAGCTTAGAAAGAAAACTAGAATGTGAGATTAAAGATGAGGTATACAATGAAATAAGAAAAATATTAGAGTGAGGTGATTTTATGACTATAAAGGAATATGCAGATGATATTAATAGAAGTGTAGAAGAGATAATTAAACACATGGAAAGTCTTTCTATGGATACCAGTGATTTAGATAGAATCCTTAGTGATGATGAGATAATACTTCTAGATAATTCCTTTCAAGATGAAGAAGATTATGTAGAGGATACCCCTGATGAAGAGATGATTAAAGATTTCTCCTTAGATGAGAAAGCTGAACAAATAGCATATGAAGCAAATCTTTCTAATGAAAATGAGGTTAAGGTTAATAAAGTAAAGAAACCTAAAAAACAAGAGAAAGATAATAACTTCAAGCAAGAAAGAAAAAAAATCTATAAGCATAAAGAAAAACTCCAAAGCAATGAACATAATATAGATGATAATACTATATTATATAAAGAAGGAATGACAGTTGCAGATCTTGCTAATATTCTATCTGTCCCTACAAGTGAAATCATTAAGAAATTAATGGGACTTGGTATTATGGCTACTTTAAATAATTCTTTAAGTTTCGATACAGTTGAATTACTAGCTTTAGATTATAATAAGACTGTAAAAAAAGAAGAGACTGCAGATATTTCCAACTTCGAAAATTACGAAATAGAAGATAAAGAAGAAGACTTAGTAGAAAGACCACCAGTAGTTACTATTATGGGACATGTTGATCATGGTAAGACTACTCTTCTTGATTACATTAGAAAAAGTAATGTTGCAAGTGGAGAAGCAGGTGGTATTACTCAAGAAATAGGTGCTTATCAAGTAGAATGTAATGGTAAAAAGATAACCTTTATTGATACGCCAGGTCATGCAGCTTTTACAGAAATGAGAGCAAGAGGAGCTAGTGTTACTGATATTGTAATTATTATAGTTGCAGCAGACGATGGAGTTATGCCACAAACAAGAGAAGCAATAGATCATGCTAAAGCTGCTAAAGTTCCTATTATTGTATGTATTAATAAAATAGATAAACCAGAGGCAAATATAGATAGAGTTATGACAGGATTAGTAGAAGCAGGACTTACTCCAGAGGAGTGGGGTGGAGATACAATAGTAACTAAGATCTCTGCTAAAACTGGAGAAGGTGTTGATGAATTATTAGAAAATATTTTATTAATCGCAGAAATGCAGGAATTAAAAGCAAATCCTAATAGATATGCAACAGGAGCAGTTCTTGAAAGTAAGATGGATAAGCATGTTGGACCAGTTGCAACTTTACTTATCGGAAATGGTACATTAAGATTAGGAGATCCTGTTGTTGTGGGAATTTCATTTGGTAAAGTAAGAACTCTAAAAAATGATTTAGGTGAAGATGTAGTAGAAGCTCTTCCTTCAATGCCAGTAGAAGTTACAGGTTTATCTAGTGTTCCTAGTGCAGGCGATAAATTTATGGCTTTTGAAACTGAAAAACAAGCTAAACAAATCGCTAGTGATAGAGCTTTAAGAATAAAAGAAGCAGATACTAATAGGACAGGTATGAGTTTAGATGAATTATTTAGTCAAATCAATGAAGGTTTAAAAGAGATTAATGTTATTTTAAAAGCCGATACTAATGGTAGTTTAGAAGCTGTTAGGTCATCTTTAGAAAAAATAGATGTAGAAGGTGTTAAAATTAACATAATAAGAGGAGCAGTAGGAGCTATTACTGAAAGTGATATCGTATTAGCAGGAGCATCAAATGCTATTGTAATAGGCTTTAATGTAAGAGGTAGTAATAAAGTAGTTGACAATGCTAAAGAATACAATATTGAAATAAGACTTTATGACATTATTTATAAAGTTGTAGAAGATATGGAAAAAGCTATGAAAGGAATGCTAGAGCCTATTTATGAAGAGAAAGTTACAGGTACTGCTGAAATACGTCAATTGTTTAAATTCTCTAAAGTAGGTATGATAGCAGGATGTCATGTTACTTCAGGTATTATTAAAAATAATGATAAGGCTAGAGTAGTAAGAGATGGTATAGTAATTTATAATGGTTCTATAAAGAGTCTTCAACATGAAAAAGATCAGGTTAAAGAAATTACTAAGGATCATGATTGTGGATTAACTTTAGAAAACTTCCAAGACTATAAGGAAGGCGATATTATTGAAGCTTATGAACTTGTAGAAATAGAAAGATAATTAAAAAATGAGTAAATCTTACTCATTTTTTCTTTACCTTAGTTTTAATAAAAGCTTCTCTAGAGTTATATAAACAATCTTTTGTAAGCTCTATAACATGACTTTCATCTGTATCAAGAATATCTGCAACTTCACTACTAGTAAAGAATCTTTTATCAAAGTATCCTAATCTAAAAGCAAGTATAAGTTTATCTTTTAAATCACAATGTTCTACATATTCATTAAAGATAGACTCTTCTAACATTTTAACTCCTAACAATAATTTTTCCTTTGTATTATTATCATTGATGTTATGTAAATCTTTTTCCTTTACTTTTACACTATTCTTAACAGAAAAGTTATTTCTTGCGATAAAAGCTTCTATAAAGTTAGGCCACAATACTGTATTTAAATCGATATTATCTTCTAAATTACTAATAACTTTATTTTTAAGTATATCTATATGATAATATATTGTATTTTTAGTCTTTGAAAAATATGTAGCAATTTCTTTTATAGAACTATATATAAGATTGTTATTTTTTACTAGAGTATATTTTTTCAAAAAGTCAATATCTTTTACAGTGAATCTTATATTTCTAATATTTATTTCATAAAATATAAAGGGATATTTTGAAGCAATTTCTTTACATAATTCTTCATTCTCTCTTAACTTTTTAAACATATAAGTTCTAGTTTTAATATAACTATTAGCATTCTTATAGCCTAATTCCGTAGCCATTTCATCATTAGATAAGGGATTATCTTTATATACTTCTAATAATCTAAGTATCTCTTTCTCTTTATTAGATAAAGAAGGTATTTTATTATATTTCTTTTTTCTATAAGCATTTTTTTCAAGGTTAAGAGAAGGACATATTTCAAAAGCATCTTTACATAATTCTTCATTTTTTCTTAACTTTATTAACATATAAATTCTTGTTCTAATATAACTATTAGCATTCTTATAGCCTAATCTCTTAGCCATTTCATCATTAGATAAGGGATTATCTTTATATTCTTCTAATAATCTAAGTATCTCTTTCTCTTTATTAGATAAAGAAGGTATTTTATTATATTTCTTTTTTCTATAAGCATTTTTTTCAAGGTTAAGAGAAGGACATATTTCAAAAGCATCTTTACATAATTCTTCATTTTTTCTTAACTTTATTAACATATAAATTCTTGTTCTAATATAACTATTAGCATTCTTATAGCCTAATCTCTTAGCCATTTCATCATTAGATAAGGGATTATCTTTATATTCTTCTAATAATCTAAGTATCTCTTTCTCTTTATTAGATAAAGAATATTTCTTTTTTCTATAAGCATTTCTTTCAATATTAAGAGAAGGACATATTTCAAAAGCATCTTTACATAATTCTTCATTTTCTCTTAACTTTATTAACATATAAATTCTAGTTCTAATATAACTATTAGCATTCTTAAAGTCTAATCTCTTAGCCATTTCATCATTAGATAAGGGATTATCTTTATATTCTTCTAATAATCTAAGTATCTCTTTCTCTTTATTAGATAAAGAATATTTCTTTTTTCTATAAGCATTTTTTTCAAGGCTAAGAGAAGGACATATTTCTAAAGCTTTTTTATATAACTCTTCATATTTTTTAAGTTTTTTAAACAGTTTAAATTTATCCCCACCATAACTATCAGCATTCTTATAGCCTAATTTCTTAGCTATTTCATCATTAGATAAAGGATTATCTTTATATTCTTCTAATAACTGAATAATGGCTTTATTATTATCTGTTAAATATATAGTATCAAATTTAAGAGTAGGGAAAAACTTTAATATATGTAATTTTAATTCTTCATTACTATTTATTTTATCAAATAATTTATATCTTACTGTCCTATAACTTTGAACAGTTTTAAATCCTAAAGTTTCTGTAATTTTTTTCTCATCAATATTATCTTGTTCTTCATTTAGCATAGTAAGAATTTTTATTTCATTATCAGATAATAGTTCACAATACTCTTTTTTATCTTTTCTAAATAGAGGATATATTTTTAATACTTCATCTTCTAAAGCAGGGTAATTAGTTATTTTATTACGTAACTTTGTCATACATTTTCTAAAACTTTTATAATCTTTTTGTTCTAATAATTTAGCCATCTTTTCTTTAGTTATCAACTTATCATGATATAGGTTTAATTGTTTTAGTATCTCTTTTTCCTTCTTTGATAATTTAATTCTTGTTTTTTCTAAATTAGGTTCTTTATAAGTATTATTAATTCTTATTCCAAGATCTTTAGCTTTTCTATATAATATCTTTTCTTTACCCTTAAATCTTTTAATTACTGTTTCTAAATTATCTTCTTTCTTTAAAAGATTTAAAGCTCCTATTAACTTTTTCCTTATTTCATTAGATGATATATCATATTTTAAAATAAGTTCATAAATATTTAATGGTTTATTACCAATACCACCAATATAATATCCTATTAGTTCTATGTCATCTTCTGTTAAAGTTTTAGGCGGATGATAAAAATATTTTTTTCTTTCTTCTAATTTCTTTTCATAATCAGGAAATACTTCTTCAATAGAAGTTTTATCCATATTTTCAAATTTAGTTATAACTTCTTCTATAAAACTTCTAGGATAAGAAACGTCTTTAGCAATATCTTCCTTCGATAAAAATACATTATTATATTTATTTAAATATAAAGACAATACTTTATATTCAAATTTTGAAAATATACCGGTATTAATATCATATTTTTTATTAAAATTATTTTTTATTATATTTTTTATATGAAAAAGAAAAGGCATTTTTGTATCTTCTTTGTAAGTATCAAGGCCTTCTTTTAGTATTTCATCTACTGTAGTTTGATCATAACTGTAATTATTCTTTTTTAGTTCTAAAATAATCTTTTCTTTAAAAAAAATATCACTTTTAGTTCCATTTTTTAAACTTTTAACTAATTCTAAATCATTTGTCATATATCTCACCCTTAAATTATAATATATTGCTTTTGTTTTTCTTCTATAAAATTATTTTTAGACATCTGTAAACATTCTTTAGTTATAGAAATAATTTCTTCTTCATCCATATTGATTAATTTAGATATTTCTTCACTAGTATAGAATTTATTATTAAAGTAACCTAATCTAAGGGTAATAGCAGCTTTTTGTAAGAAAGTACAACTATTAACATAATCTTTAAAAATAGATTCTTCTAATATTCTAATACCTATTAATAGATTTTCTTTGTTAATATTTTCAGTGTTAATACTATTAGAATCCATAAAGTTATCTCTAATTAAAAACTCATCTGTAAAATTACTCCATAATATAATATCTAAATCATTTCCTACAATCATATTTTTAACTACTTTAATAGTAGAAGTAGTTCTTACAAATTTAAACATTTCAGGTGTTAACTTTAAGTTTTTCATTATACTTTCATCAGACTGATAAGTAAAAATATTATCTTTTAACAAACAAAAATTTAATAAGAAGTCTATTTCATTTTTTGTAAATTTAATAGCAAGATTTTTAATTCTATTATCTAAAATTAACTCTGGAAATAAAGATAAAGCTTCTCTTTTTAAAACTTCATTATTTCTTAGTTTTTTTACTAAAGATCTTTTTGCATCTTGATAACTATATATATTAGCAAAGTTTAATGTTTTAGCCATTTCTTTATCAGTTAAAGGAGTTTTTTCACTTTCTAATAATAAGTCTATTAATTCCACATTTTTATCAGTTAATTTACTTTGTATTCTATTTTTATTAATCCTTACATTTGGAAACTCTTTTTTAACTCTAAGATAAAGACTATAATTATATTTTATTTTTCTTAATAATTCAGTTTTTTTATTATAAAATGAGTTTACACTTTTAAAACCATATTCTTTTATTAATTTATCATCTTTAATATTATATCCTTCATTTAAAATCTTTAATATTAATAGTTCTTCATCAGTTAAAATGATATCTTTTTCTCTAAAAACTGCTTTATTTAAAAGATTTATATCTAAATTACTTATTAAGGCAATCATCTCTTGAAGTTCTTCACTTTCTGTTAATTTACCTTCAAGTTCCTTTTTGATTCTTTCAAATCCTTTAACAGTTGTACAACCACTTTCTTCAAGTATTAATTCACTATCTACTTCATCATCTATATGCTTATAAAGAAAGATTAATACTTTATATTCATTAACAGTTAATCTTGTTTTAGTTATTAAATTATGAATATCTAAATTTGGATATAAAATATCAATTTTCATTAAAAAAGAAGGTGTTCTTTCTATTTTTACAAAGAATTTATTCCTTTTATTAATAAAATCCATAACATCACTAAATCCTTGTTCTTTAATTAGATTCTCACTAATTTCTTTTTTATTATAACTATCTAGGAGATTTAACATAATAATATCATCTTTATTTAAATTACCTTTTCTTTTAAAGTCTGTTGTTATAACATTTTTATCATCTAAGTCTTCTAAAGGAACATTTAATTCAATACTCTTTTTATATATAGAATCTTTTAAAGCAGGGTATGTTTGTAATAGATTATTTAAGTTATTACCAATCTTTAATATTCTAAAAGTATTTTTTAAATTATCTTCTATTTCTTTTATAGATTTATCATAGTTATATGCTAAATTTCTAATAGTTAAAGGCTTCTTTGAAATACCACAAAAATCTAATAAAATTGCAATATCTTTTTCTTTAAGAGTAGTACTTTTTTTATCAAAATAATTATTTCTTTTAATAACTTTATCTTTGTATTTTACATCATTATTTATCTTATTAACAATATCATTTACTTCTTCAATACTTAGATTAAGTTTATTAGCAATTTCTATTCTAGATAGATATCTACCATTTTCTTTATTTAGATATAAGCTTAGGACCTTAAGATCTTTATTATTTGAAGTGTTATTATCTTTACCTTTCTTAATAAGTGCTTTTATATGAAATAAAAAGGGTATTTTTACCTCGTCAGTATAAGTATTAATCGCTTCATTTAAAATATCATTAACTATATCTTCATTGTAATCAATCTCTTGTTTTTTTAACTCTTCTATAATTTTATCTTTAAAGAAATTAATTCTTGTTATATTACCATTTTTTAATTCATTAACCAATTCTTGATTTTTTGACATATAAACCCGCTCCTTTAAAAGCATATTATATCCTATTTTCCTAAAATATGCTATACTTAATTTAGGAAAGGACTGATATTATGAATATAAAAATAGAAAGAATTAATCACATGATTATGGAAGAAATAAGTAAAATATTAATGTTAGAAGTAAAGGATGAGGATATTAAGTTTGTAACAGTTACTGATTGTGATACTTCTAATGACTTAAGTTACTGTAAAATATATGTAACAGTTTTAGAGCAAGAAAAAAAAGAGGAAACTTTAAAAGCATTAAATAATGCAAGTAGTTTTATAAGAAGTGAGCTTGCTAAAAGAATAGAGATAAGACATATTCCAGAATTAAAATTCTTATATGATGAGTCTATTTCTTATGGAGACCATATTGATAAGATTATAGATAAGTTAAATGAGGAATAAGATGAATTATAAAATAGTTGTTAATAAGGAAAAACCATATAATAAAGAAGATTTTTCTAATATAGAGTATAAGAGTATTACTAATTCTTTAAAAGAAGAATATCTACTTGAAAAGAGAACTTTAAAAGCATATCTTCTATTAAAGAAAGAGTTAGAAAGTAAAAACATCTTTATAGATATAATAGGGGGTCTAAGAACTTTAGAAGAACAACAAAAGATAATAGATGATTATAAAGTTAAATATGGTAAAGACTATATAGATCGTTATGTCGCACCAATAGGTAGTAGTGAACATCATACAGGATTATGTTTAGATATAGGGTTAATTATTAATAATAAATTATTATATGAGAATAGTTTATTATTTAAAGAAGAGGAAATATATAAAAAAGTAATAGAAGTATTACCTAATTATGGTTTTATATTAAGATATCCTAAAGGTAAAGAAAGTATTACTGGCTATAACTATGAACCTTGGCATTATAGATATGTAGGTAAAACTACTGCTAATGTCATAACAGAAAATAATTTAACTTTAGAAGAGTATGATAAACTTTATAATAGAAGTGGTGTTTTGTTAGTAAATAAACCTAAAGGCTTAACATCAAGAGATGTTGTTAATAGAGTAGAGAAAGTCTTTGATACTAAAAAAGTAGGACATAATGGAACATTAGATCCAGAAGCTTCAGGATTACTTGTAGTAACTATTAATAAAGCGACTAAGATTAATGAATTATTAACTAGTAATGATAAAGAGTATATCGCTAGTGTTAAAGTAGGAATAGAGACTGATACTTTAGATTTAGAAGGTAAAGTAATAAAAGAAGATAGTAAGAAAATATCTAAAGATATGTTAGATGATTTATTTAAAGAGTTTAGAAAAGAATATCTTCAAGAAGTACCGGTTTACTCTGCTATAAAAGTTAAGGGTAAGAAGTTATATGAATATGCTAGAAATGATAAAGAAGTAGAACTACCTAAAAGAAAAGTTATAATTAAAGAATTAGAGCTTTTAGACTATAAAGAAGATTATTTTAAGTTTAGATGTGTTGTATCTAAAGGTACTTATATTAGAAGCTTAATAAGAGATATGGGAGAGTTTTTAGATAGGTTATTTACTATGAGTAGTTTAATAAGGACAAGACAAGGTAAGTTTATGTTAAATGATGCGATAGAATTAGATGATATAAATGTAAATAGTAATCTTTTAAGTATAAACAATGCTTTAGATATAGAAGTACAAGAAATAGATGATAGAGACTATAAAAAGGTAGTTAATGGTGCAATTATTAATAATAGTTATAATATTAAAGATAAAGTATTATTTCTAAAAGATAATAAAGCTCTTGCTATTTATCAGAATTTTAATAATAAATTAAAGTGTTATAAAATGTTAAAATGAGACTATTTAAGTCTCATTTTAATATCAGTTCCTATTATATTATTACAATTTGTTATAAACTGTTTAATATTATCAATATTAAACGAATAAGTATAACCTTTTTTACTATTTTCTATAATTATTCCCATTTTATCTACAATAATTTGTAACTTATCTAAGGGTATTTCATCAAACTTAATATCAGGTATCTTTATATCTTCATAAAATAAAGATAAATCAAGATTATATTCTTCAATTATTGAGATGTTTAAATTACTATAATCATTATATATTATTTTGGAAATATCTATTTTACTGCATTTAAGAGTATCTCCTGATAATAGTTTTATATAGTCATTACTATTAGATATTTCCGGCATAAAATACTTAAACCATAAGTAATCAGTAAATAGATGAATATAATAGCCCATAATAAAGGGATTAGTAAGATTATTTTGATATTTATCTAGAAAATCATCAAGATTAGGATAATCATTATCTTTATTAGTTAGAAAATGTGATTTAGTTTTCTTTTCACCAATTTGTTTACTAATATCAGGAGCGATTGTTCCTAAGAATAGTTCTTTTTCATTCATATGCAATTCTTTATTAATTTCTTTTGCGACTGCTATATGTATAATTGCACTTGCCATATTATCACTACCTTTATATTAGATTTTAACATAATATTTTTAAAATTAATAGACAGATTAAGAGATTTATGGTATATTATATGCATACCTATTCCTAGTAGTTGGAGTTCTTCCTTACACCAATTACCAAGAATATGGTGAATAAAATAAGAAAGGAAGGTTAATATGGCTTTAACAAAAGAAGAGAAACAACAAATCATTAAAGATTTTGGTGTTAATGAACATGATACTGGATCTGCACCTGTACAAATAGCAATTTTAACTAAAGAAATTGAAAATTTAACAGAGCATTTAAAGACTCATATTCATGATCATCATTCAAGAAGAGGTCTTTTAATGAAAGTTGGACAAAGAAGAAATATGCTTAATTACTTAGCTAAGAAAGATGTTGCAAAATATCGTGAAGTAGTTAAGAAACTAGGTTTAAGAAAGTAATCTAATGTAAAATAATGGTTAAATAACATTAATCATTATTTTTTTATTTGATTAAGTGGGCTCTATGTGGTAATATTAAAATAGATAATAAAGGTATAGGATAAGAAAATATAGATATCCTAATAAGTAGTAGAGGAGAGTGTTTTAAATGACAAAAACTAAGAAAGAGATAGTAATAATAGGATTAATACTATTAATGGTAATAGCATTGATAGGAGTAAGTTATGCTGCTTTTAGATTTACAGGAGAAGGAACTAAAGTAAACTCAATAACAACTGGATCTATTACTATGACTTATGAAGAGACTGATAATACTATTAGTTTAAATGGGGCATTACCAACTACTGATAAAACAGGTAAGGTAAGATTAAATGATGGAGAGTACTTTGACTTTACAGTAAGTAGTAATATATCAGGAGATGTTAATATTAATTATGAGATAAGTGCTAAAGATGTAACTAGTAGTGATGGTAAAAAGATAGATGGATCTAATATAAAGTTATATCTAACTAGATTAACAGGTGATGGAGAAGAAGAGTTAATGACACCAGAAGTTTATAATGAAGAGACAAGTGCCAATAACTTTACAGGGAGACCAACAGGAGAGATGAGTTTATATACAAGTAGTATGAACTCTAGTGAAAGTAATAGATATAGACTAAGAATGTGGGTAGATGAAGATTATAATCCCCAAGGCGATGGAGGAAATCTAACTTTCTCAGTACAAATAAATGTCTATGGATTAGATAGAGTAGCAGAACCAGTAAGTGATGTGTTGCTAGCAAATATACCAGAAGAAAATCAATATGATGATGGAGTAGATACATTTATCACTGGAGAAGATCCAAATAACTATATATGGTATAGTGGAAAGTTATGGAGAGCGGTTAGTGTAAATAATGAAGCGAAAACAACTAAGTTAGTAACACAGTGGAATATAAGTGCAATTAATTATGATGACGATAGTAGTGCATTTGAAGGAAGTCATATGGAAGAGTGGTTAAATGATGAAACAGTCGATGGTTTCTTAGGTAATTTAAGAGATTATGAGAACTTTATTGTAACAGATGCAGTATGGGATGCGACAATGGATGATAGAGACTTAGGAAGTATAACTAGACCAAATGGGACAACAACAGTAACAGCACCTGTAGGACTTTTAAATATGTATGAATATCAGTCTAGTTATAATGGAGGTACAGATGGTTATTTAAATAATGGACTTAATTGGTGGTCTTTAACACCATATAGCGTGTCAGACGTGTGTAGCGTCCACCACGGTGGTGGTGCGCGCATCGACACTCCGACCAATTCGAACGGTGTCCGGCCATCAATAAATCTAAAATCTAGCGTTCGTATCGTAGATGGTAATGGAACAATAGAAAATCCCTATCGCTTAGAAGGAGATAATGATACTAGTCTATCAGGTACATTACTTTCAAGTAGATATAGTGGTGAGTATGTAAGATTTGGAAATGATGAGAATAATCTATATAGAATAGTAAGTCATGAGACTTCAGGTTTGACTAAGATAACTAGTGCTGAACCCCTAAAAAATTCTGGAACATTTATAACAAGTGCTTTTGGAGATACTGTAACATTTTCAAGTACAAATACAATAGGAGCATTTCTAAATGGAGAATATCTAACAAGTTATGTAGATAGTACATATAGTGATATGATAGAAGATAGTACTACATGGTATTTAGGAACAGTAGGAAGAGGTGCATCATATAAATTAGCAAAATATACAGATACTAGTATGTCAGGATACGCTACAAGTACAGAAGCTAAAGTGGGATTACTTCGTTTAGGAGAATTAATGTTAGGACAGTTTGAAAAGTATTATGTAAATGGTAGTGATACTGGCTTGACAACTTATTATTGGATATTAACGCCATTTAACTCCTCTAACGTGCGTATTGCCGACGCCAATGGCATTGGAATTGCCGCTCCTCCGTCGCCTGCTATCGGCGTGCGTCCTTCCTTAAATCTAAAATCAAATGTTATAATAACAGGAGGAAATGGTACTAAAAATTCACCATTCGAGATTGAACTAAGCTAATATAAAAAGAGAAATTTCATGTAAGTAGTAGAATTTTCTCTTTTTTTCTGTTATTATACTAATAGATTTTGGAGGAAGTAAAATGAATAAGAAAATATATGAATATGATTTTTATGGAAAAAAGATTGTTGTAGAACATGGTGAACTTGCTAAACAAGCGAGTGGTTCTGTTTTAGTTAGATATAATGATACAGTTATATTAACGGCAACTGTTATTAATAAGAAAGCTAATTTGTTAAGTGATTTCTTTCCATTAACAGTTAATTATCAAGAGAAACTTTATTCTGTTGGAAAGATTCCAGGAGGTTTTATTAAAAGAGAAGGACGTCCTACAGAGGCAGCAACTCTTGCAGCAAGAATGATCGATAGACCTATGAGACCTTTATTTAAAGAAGACTTTAAGAATGAAGTCCAAGTAATTAATACAGTATTATCAGTTGATCAAGACTGTTCTCCTGAGTTAACTGCAATGTTAGGTTCATCTTTAGCAACTATGATAAGTGGTGCTCCTTTCTTAGGACCTATCGCTGGTGTTAAAGTCGGGTTTGTTGATGGTGAGTATATCATTAATCCAACAGTAGAAGAGTTAGAGAAAAGTGAGCTTGATCTTACTGTCGCTGGAACAAAAGATGCTATTAATATGGTAGAAGCAGGAGCTAAACAAGTTAGTGAAGATATTATGCTTGAAGGATTAATGAAAGGTCATGAGGCAATAAAAGAGTTATGTAAATGGCAAGAAGAAATTATCTCTGATATTGGAGTTACACCTTTTGAATATGAGAGTCTAACTATTGAAGATAATCTAAGAGATGAAGTAACTAAGCTAATAGAGAAAGACTTAGATGAAGCTTTAAGAATTAAAGAGAAATTAGAGCGTTATGGAAGAATTGATGAAATAAAAGATAATCTATTAGAAAAATATAAGGAAGATAATAAAGAGTTAGAAGACGAAGAGTTAGATTTATTACTTGTTAAAGTAGAGAAGATATTTAGTGATGTAGAATATAGATTATTTAGAAATATTGTAGTTAAAGAAAAGATTAGATCAGATGGTAGAAAAATGGATGAGATAAGACCATTATCAACTGATATAGATTTACTTCCTAGAACTCATGGATCTGCTTTATTTACAAGAGGAGAAACACAGTGTTTAGCAGTTACTACTTTAGGTGCTTTAGGAGAACATCAAATTCTTGATGGATTAAGTTTAGAAGATGAAAAGAGATTTATGTTACATTATAACTTCCCACAATTTTCTGTTGGTGAAACAGGAAGATATGGAGCACCAGGTAGACGTGAAATAGGTCATGGAGCTTTAGGCGAGAGAGCCTTACTTCAAGTAATACCTAGTGAAGATGAATTTCCTTATACAATTCGTGTAGTATCAGAAATACTTGAAAGTAATGGTAGTAGTTCTCAAGCTAGTATCTGTGCAGGATGTATGAGTCTAATGGCAGCAGGTGTGCCTATAAAGAGTCCAGTCGCAGGTATCGCTATGGGTCTTATTACAAGTGATGATGATTATACAATTCTAACAGATATCGCTGGTATGGAAGATCATTTAGGAGATATGGACTTTAAAGTAGCAGGAACAAAGGACGGAATATGTGCTTTACAAATGGATATTAAAATAAAAGGTGTTACTAAAGAAATATTAAAAGAAGCTTTAGAACAAGCTCGTAAGGCAAGACTTGAGATACTTGAAGTTATTAAAAAACAAATATCAGAACCTCGCAGTGAAGTATCTAAATATGCTCCTAAGACTAAAGTGTTTTATATATCTCCATCTAAGATTAGAGATGTTATAGGTAAAGGTGGAGAAATGATTACTAAGATTATTTGTGATGCTAGTAATGTAACTGATGTAAATAACATTAATGCTGTTAAAGTAGATTTAGAAGATGATGGTAGAGTAATTGTATATCATAGTGACCAAGATATTATTGATAAAACAGTTAAGATGATAGAAGATGTCGCAAGAGAAGTAGAAGTAGGAAAGACTTATGAAGCGAAAGTAGTGGCAGTTCATGACTTTGGATGTTTTGTAGAAGTATGGCCAGGATGTGAAGGGCTAGTACATGTATCACAACTAGATACTAAACACATTGACAAAGTAGAAGATGTTGTAAAAGTAGGAGATACTATCTTAGTAAAAGCAGTAGGTAAAGATAAAAAAGGCAAAGAAAACTTCTCTAGAAAAGAAGTGCTATTAGATATGAAAAAGAAGAAGTCTAAGTAAAAGATTTCTTCTTTTAATATGAAAATAATTTACAGTTATATGTCTCTAATAAGTCGTTAACATCTTTAAGCTCATATATCCCTTCCTTAAAACAAAACCTAATAATTAAATCATAGATACTGTTTTTAGGTAGTGAGTACGAAGCACTATTAAGTAATTTATCTATTTCTTCTTCATTTAACTTTAAAGATAATCCTAATAATATAACTGTTTCTTTACTAGGATGATAATTAATATCACTTCTAATTTTAGAAAATAATCTTCTATCAATATGAACTTTGTTATAAACATCACAATCTTTTAAGTTTTTATCATCAATATATTTAAATAATAATTCTTGAAAATGACTTTCTTTATTACTTTCATTAATATAATCATCTACTTTTGAAGTTTGATAATTACTTAATCTTCTTCTTATACGAGGTATTGCCTTTAAGTTTCCATTAATATATTCATTTAATCTTTCTTTCATAAATTGTCTCCTTTAATGCGACCAAATTAATTATTAAATATAATACAATTATACCAGAAAGAAGGAGATGTGTATGCAAGAGTTAGTAGATAAGTTAAAAGAAAATTGTATTTTAGGAGTAGAGGTTAAAGCTAATTTAAGTATTAGTCCAGGAAAAAGTGGAACAATCATAACAAAAGATAAGAAAGTATATGGTTACTCTTTATATGTTTTTATGACTCCATTTTTGGAGAAAAATAATATTCCATTAGAAAATATATATTTAATAAAAGAACTAACAAGTGATGAGTATGATAAGATTCTAAAATTTACAGAAGATGAAATAATTAATAAAGAGTATGAATGTAGAATACAACGAGATAGTTCTTCTGTTGTTTTTGGAAAAGTTGAATCTAAACTATTTTACTATCCAAATTGTTATGATATTAATACTAATGAAAACTTATATGATAAGGCTATAAAACTAATAGAAGAGGTTAAATAGCAACCTCTTCTTTTTCATATTCTCTACATTTTTCTTCTAAGAGACTAAAATTACAACATCTATCTTTAGTTCTTTTAGAAAGTTTATTAGTATCATATTTTAACATAAAAAAATTAACTTTATCTAATAATTCTCTTTTATGGTTATTTAAATAAGTAGTTTGTTCTATAATTAGTTTTCTATATTGTTTATCTTTTACTAAAGGAAGTACTTCAGTTAAACAAGATATTGGTGTAGGTATCATATTATTAATATTAACTATACCTAGTTCCCCATCTTTGATTTTAAATATATCAAGAGCTCTATCATTCATTGTTAAATGTTTTGGTTTAGGGCTTGATAAAGGAGCAAAGTATGTTTGATTATTAAAAGTATAGACAACTCCTACATAAGGTCTAGCTTTACTTTTATTATAAGCAACTCTATTATCAAATTTTCTTAAATAGTTGATGTAATTAGTATCGATATAGTATATTTTTAATGTTTTCATCCAAAACCTCCTGATTATAATAATAAAGGACGACTTTTAAAAAATCGTCCACTTTTTTCAGTCCCTACTACGGCAAGGGTATTCCACTTTTTTCAGTCCCTACTACGGCAAGGGTATTCCGCTTTTTTCAGTCCCTACTACGGCAAGGGTATTCCACTTTTTTCAGTCCCTACTACGGCAAGGGTATTCCACTTTTTT
>CALVJB010000029.1 GCA_944332025.1 uncultured Bacilli bacterium | reverse complement strand
GCGTATGAACAAAGAGAAAAAGCAATAAGAGACTATTATTCATATATGAGTGCATTTAAAGAAGAAGGATTACAGCAGGGTTTACAAGAAGGAATACAACAAGGTTTATATCAACAAGCTATACAAACTGCAAAAAATATGCTAAAAGATAAAGTTGATATAAAGCTTATTTCTAAATATACTAATTTAAGTATAGAAGAAATAAACAAAATAAAAGTAGAATAAAGCTTTAATTTTTGAGGAAATAACGATGACAACTCCAGCAATTAAGGAAGCAGTGGAATTTGAAGATACATTTCTACAGGATAAAATAGAACGTAGAGCGTATGAACAAAGAGAAAAAGCAATAAGAGATTATTATTCTTATATGAATTCATATAAAGAAGAAGGCATTACTTTAGGAATGAAAAAGGCTAATATCAATACAGCAATTAATCTTTTAAAATTAGGTGTAGATGTAGATACTATTGTTAAAGGAACAGGATTAAGTATTCAAGATGTAGAAGCTTTAAAAATTAAAATTAAATAATATAAACAAATTACAGCAGGTATAGCATTTGCTATACCTGCTATTTTTGTATCAGGAGGTTTGATTATGCCAGCAACAAGATTTATTTGTCCTTCAGGTCATGAAGTAAATATCAATCAATGTCTAAAAAAATGTATATATACTCAAAGATGTATGTTCTTACCAACATTACGAGCAGTTGCCAATTCTTTAAATAGGAAACTGCAAAATGCAACAGTTACAGAGTTATTAGCAGGAACAATGGAAACCTTTTTAAAGAAAACAACAGATTATGCTGTTGATCCAATAAATCAAATGTATGCACTTCATGGAAGTGCTGTTCATACCTTAAATGAAAATTACACTGAAGGTAATATGCTAAGTGAAGAAAGATTACATGATGAAATTACCAGTGGAAAGTTTGACTTATTTGGTCAAATCCTTGATAAAGAAGATAATACACTTGGAGATTATAAAATTACTTCTTCATATAAGCTGATGAAAGCACTGGGCTATTATAAAATTGATGTACCAACTGGAGAAGTTTATAAAACAGGCATAAAAAAAGGTCAACCAAAAACTAAAAAAGAATGGAGAACTGATGGAGTTAAACATGTTCTAGATTGGGCTATTCAGCTTAATTATTATCGAATCTTACTTGAAGAAAGAGGTTTTAAAGTAAATCGAATGGAGATTCAAGCTCTTTGTAGAGATTTTAATTTAAGAGTAGCTAGTGAACGCAATATTACAAGCCCTGTATATATAATTCATATAAATAAAATTTCAGATATATGGATAAAAAGATATATAAAAACTAAAGCAAAGAGATTAAACGAAGCTTTAATAAAAGGAAAAACATCTCATATTTGTAATAGCAAAGAGCGTTGGAATGATCGTAAATGTAAAGATTATTGCAGTGTTGCCAGCTTTTGTCCATATGGTAAGCAATTTAAACAATTAGAAAAAATAGCATAGTAAAGTAAATAAGCCAAAGGTATTAAACCTTTGGCTTTAATTTTTAAAAGGAGTGAAGTATTATGTACAATCCATTTTTCAAAGCTAATTTTTATCAGACAAGAACAATTGCTCAAAATATTAAAGAAGATCCTAAATATAGATTAGAGATAAATAAATGTATTGAAAGATTTATTTCCAAAGATTGGGGCGATTTAACAATTGATGATATTAAATCTAATAATGAAGCGATAGTTTATAACGATAGAATTTTAGCTAGTTATAAGACTTCAAAAGGCAAAATATATATTATAGCTGATGCTACAGATAAAAATTATTATGAAACTGTAACTGTATTATTTGCAGATGAATATTAAGGAGTGTATATATTATGGAAAATACAAAAATTGCTAAAAAGTTAGTTAATGTAATGAGTGAATGTGGTCATATTGCTAAAAATGGTTTGAACTCATACCATCAATATAAATATGCTACAGCTGAAGATGTGCTTTTAAAAGTTAATTCTGCTTTAACTAAGAACAAGATTGCAAGTGTTGTTATACCAGAAATTGCTTCAATGGTTGATGTTATCAATCTAAAGGGAAATACAGAACACCTGGTAACTGTTAATGTCCAAATTAAATTAATTGATAGTGAAAGCGGAGAATGTGTTGATTTATTTGGTATAGGTAGTGGTCAAGATGCAGGAGATAAAGCTGTTATGAAAGCACAGACAGCGGCTATAAAGTATGCGTATATGATGAGTTTGTGTATTGCGACAAGTGATGATCCTGAAGCAGATACTAAAACAGATGAAAATTCTTCAATGGGTAACAAATGTTCTAAAGTAATTAATAATGTAAAGAAAATATCTGCTATTAAAAAATCCATAACTATTTGTGCTAATTGTGGTGAAGAAATAGCAAGTGATAGAGTAGTACAATTTTCTATGGCTAGATATAATAAACCTCTATGTATGGATTGTCAAAAGCAAATGCCTAAAATAGCATAAGTTCTTTCGCCTAATCAATAACGGTCGAAGTCTCCTCAAAATTTTTGTTTGCATTAAAAACAGCCGTGCACATAGCACAGCTATTCTTAATGCAAAAAAAATTTTTCCTACACTTCGACCGTTATTGATTAGGCTCATATTTTTTTACTAGGTTATAAAATGTGGATTTTGTTAATTTAAGATAAGTAAAAGCAGCGACTGCGGTTATTTCCTTAGCTTTCCATTTATCATAAATGATTTTCCATTCCAATGGATATTTAGCTTTAGGGCGACCTAAGTGTTTACCTCTAGCTTTAGCAGCAGCAATACCTTCTCGTTGTCTTTTTTTTATAAGTAATCTTTCATTTTCGGCTTGAGTACTTAAAACTTCAATAAGAATACTGTTTATCATATCCATAATAGATTTTTGCATAGAGCCAAATGTAGAAAAATCTGTCATAGTTGTAGGAATATCTAAAAAATGAACAGTAATTTGTTTCTGTCTAAAGAATTCTAGTTCAGATTTTATTTCGTTTTTATTTCTACCTAAACGATCTAATTCTGTGAGATATAATTCATCTCCTTCACGTAATATTAGACGAAGTTGTTGATATTTAGGACGATTAAAATCTTTTCCACTTTGTTTATCATAGAAAATGTCTTGAGAGTTAGGAACGTATTTTTTTAAAGCATCAAGTTGACGATCTAAATTTTGGTCCTTACTGCTGACACGAGCATATCCAAATATTTTTTTCATAATGAATCCTTTCTTGTATAATGTGTAATATGTATTGTGTATTAAGATATATGTATAATTAAATTGTGTATATAAATATTATAGTCTATAAAGGTTTATATGTAAATAAACGTTTATAAAAGTACTGATAAGTTTGCTTTATAGACTGATTAGAGTAAAAAATTATTAATGTCTTTAAAGTAGGCATTTTCGCTCTTTCCGGCAACCACTTCCAAGTAAAGTATAACACACTATACTTTATATTCATAAAGTGTGTGCTCTGCGAGGCTGTCGGCAGTGCCGACCAAAACCATAAAACCTTTAAGACCTTTCTTTTTTTTACGAGAAAAAAGAAACAAAAAAACCTGCCCTCTGCCACCTCAGCAAAGGGGGGTTTTGCTCTCGTGCTCGTTTAAAAATCAGCAAGGGACAGGTAGTATTTTTTGAGAAGATCACTCAAAAAATCTCCACCTTTAAACCCTTGCCAATTTTTATTTTGTCCGTTTTGTCTAGCTTACCGAAAGCCAGACTCAGCAAGAATAAAATTTTTATTGTCTTTCGGTTTTCTAGTGTAACGGACAAAACCACTCAAAATAAAAAAGATACAAGAGAGGTCTCTCGTATCTTTTATTCAGCAATCGCGCCCTTTAATGGAACAAAAAGATTTGAATTCCTGTTATAAAAAAAGGATCAATTTTGAACTCTCTCCCAAAGTTGATCCCTTAACGATTTAGAAATCCCTTTGAGAATGTTTATATACATTCAAGGTAACCAGCCAACTAATGACAATGATTCCTGAAAAAAGTAATAACAAATTACTATACAGATAAGTTGACTGATCAACTTCCATAGGTAACAACCTTTGATCAAGTAAGGGTATGGATAATAAACCACCTACAATTGCAATACCTGTTCCCTCTGATAAAAAGCTGGTAAAGTTAAGCAAACTCATTCCAGCACCAGCTTCCTGCTGTTTCAAGCTACTTGAAACAATTGTTGATATAACTGTTTTGGTGAACGAAAGCCCACCTAAAACAAATACGATTATAATTGTCATGAACCATGATGTTGTTTCTAAAAGAAAGGAAGCAGTTAAAAAGCTAACAGAAAGAAATGTAACTCCGATGTTTAACACGTATAAAGGACCTCTTCTATCAACAAGTATCCCACCAATGTAGCCGAAAATAATGACACTCATTGTTCCAGGGGAAATAATTACACTTCCGATTTCGGCAGTACTTAGCTGGTGAACATCTTTCATCATATAAGGAACCATAGAGACAAACCCTGCTACTGTTCCAAATATAATTCCCCCACAAAGAACTCCAATCATAAAAGGTATATTTTTCCCTAATCCGGGATCAACAAAAGGATCTGTTACTTTCCTGATATGTTTTACAAATATCAGGAATGACAGCACGCTAACGATAAGAAAAGAAATGCTATATGATGTTGTAAACAACATAAAAAATACAATGCCTACAGACATTAGTATAATTCCTTTGATATCAAAATGACCTTTTATCCTTACTTCTTTCTTTAATAATTTCATAAGAAACGGAACAGTGATAATTGTTATCATAGGAATGAGTAGAAGATAGGACCAATGAATATAATGGGCTATCATTCCACCAATCGCTGGACCGACTCCTTCTCCCATGGCTACTATCGATCCAATAAGACCAAATGCTTTACCCCTATTTTCCTTTGGAATATAGCGCGCAACTACAACCATTACGAGTGCTGGAAATGCAGCTGCACCAGCCCCTTGAATAAAACGAGCCATAATAAGTAAGGAAAAGAAAGAATGGCCAACAAACCCAATTACCGACCCGAAACAATTTATTATAATTCCAAATAGGAGTAACCTTTTGATGCCTAATTGATCAGATAGCTTTCCATATACAGCTGTTCCAATGGAAAAGGTTAACATAAAGGCTGTGTTCACCCAGTTTGTACTCGCAGGTGGTTTATTAAAATCATTTGCAATATCAGGTAATGAGACGTTCAAAACCATTTCATTTAATACGCTAAAAAAAGATAAAATGCAAAGCCAAATTAAAATTTGGTTGTGTCGTAAATTCGATTGTGAATAGGATGTATTCACATTTCACCCTCCAATAATGAGGGCAGACGTAGTTTATAGGGTTAATGATACGCTTCCCTCTTTTAATTGAACCCTGTTACATTAATTACACTTCATAATTAATTCCTCCTAAACTTGATTAAAACATTTTACCACATATAAGGTTCTGTTGCAAAGTTTTAAATAAAGAATAAAATCCCTTACGGTATCTATGATTTAAGCTGGGATTCCCAATAATACCTTGATTTCAGTACAGACCGAAAACCCGAAGAGAGTGCCTTCTTTTCGGGTTTTCTTATATAATCCTCGAATGGCTTCCATGCCTTTAATCGTGGTAGAGGCAGTGCGTAAACTTCGATAGAATTTATTGCGTCTCTTTACTGGACGATGGTCTTGTTCAATCAAATTATTCAGGTATTTAATGGTACGATGTTCTGTCCCTTGATAAAAGCCGTATTCTTTTAGTTTCTTAAAGGCACTTGTAATAGAGGGGGCTTTATCTGTGACTACAACCTTCGGTTCATCAAACTGCTTCACTAACCGCTTAAGAAAAGCATAGGCTGCTTGTGTGTCCCGTTTTTTACGTAACCAAATATCCAAGGTTAAACCATCTGCATCGATGGCTCGATACAAATAATGCCATTTTCCTTTAATTTTGATGTACGTTTCATCCATTTTCCATGAATAAAAGGATTTTTTATTTTTCTTTTTCCAAATTTGATAGAGTAGTTTGCCATATTCTTGCACCCAACGATAAATCGTCGTATGAGAAACGTTAATGCCACGATCATATAAGATTTCTTGAACTTCACGATAGCTAAGGTTATAACGAAGATAGTAGCCCACGGCTACAATAATCACATCCTGCTGAAATTGCTTTCCTTTAAAATGATTCATCGTCATTCCTCCTGCTATCTTTTTCTATTATTCTACCTTATTTGATAGTAGATTTAAAACTTTGCAACAGAACCGTATTGCCTATTGAAAAGATAAAGAAAATGTTTAATATAAAAACTATTGAACAAAGTATTGAATTTTATAAGAATCTATATAAGAGTGAGCAAAAAAAATTAAATATAGTTAAATTAGAATTAGCAAAATTAATATTAGGTAAAAATGATACAAAAGAATATAAAGAGAAAGAATTGAATTTGCGTATACAAATAGAAACCATTGAAAGAAATTTACAAATAATTAAAATGATGATTGATCGTATAATTAAATAATATGATTTGTTATTAGAATGATGGAATTGTATATATAAAAAATAGGAATTAGCATTAGCTAATTCCTATTAAATATTTTTGTATAATAATAAAAGTTATTTGACAATTAAATTAATTTCATATATTATAGAACCATAAGAAATGACAAAAGAATATAAATACCTTTAGAAAATAAAAAAGACTAATCGTGTTACCAGCACAATTAGTCTTGCCGAACAACCTACCTACAATAAGTTGCTCAGTTACTTTCTAAATTCATTATACTTACGTATTTGTGAAATGTCAACACATGTCAAGAAAATTTAATGATTTTAGGTAGGTTAAGTAGGCACATTATAAACACAAAAAAGTTTATAATGTGTTTTTTAGTATCTAAAATCAGATATGGGATTAAACCATATCAGCACGCTCTGAGGCTTAATCAGAGAGGGGAAACCACACTTGGCAAGGTGTATAAACTAAGGTATGAAAGAAATTCATGCTAACTGTGTTGCGAGCGGATGCGATAAATTTGCACGGTATAGATAATGTGCTTAACCATTATCTATTGACGTAAGTGGGTAAAGTGCTGACAAACTCCCATAAATGCCTAAATACATATAAAAATATGAGCCGTTTTGACGGCTTTTTTTTATACTTGAATATAAAAGTATGTATGTACATGGTTAAATAAGTCAGCGGGGGCTAAGTATCGGGTGCGAAAGTACCGTATAAAAGTTACTAAAGAAATTTAGTGCAGTGAGGGCGATAAGACCACTGTTATAACTTTTGCTGTGTAGAAGCAGTGGCTAGTTAAGATTATTAAAGAAACTTCAACGACCGATGGGTGTATAAAGTAAAGATAATAATAGCTATATTGTAGTAGAATTATACTACAGGTATAGCTATTATTTAATTTCTTAACTCTCTCAAGGTGTACTATTTTAAATTCTTGTTGTCAATAGATTTCTTGAGAGAGTTAAGAAATTTCCTTATATAGGTATTGCTAACAGTGGTTATGATGATAATTAAAATATTTATTTACTTAAAAATTTTTAATGCAGGTTGTTATTAGTATACAAATATTTTATAGAGAATAGAAAAAATAAGCAGGACTGTAATCCTGCTTATTCTTTTTCTTTATGAAAATAATTTTCTATTAGAGTATTAATGAAATCATTTACACTGAGATTATTTTGTTGGCAGTGTTCTTTCATTTGATTAAATTTACTTGGTTGCATGACTAATTGAACTCGTTTAGTACGTTTCTCACGAAAAATATTATTAATTGTTGTTCCTTCAGGAAGTTGTATTTGAGTGATATTTCCTTTATCATCAATAACTTTAAATTGTGTATTTTTTATTTGTGTAGTTTTAGATTGTGTATCTTTTTGTTGTGTATTAATAAATCCGAAAGCAGGATTTATAGCGTCATTTAATTTATCAAATTTTTTCATAGTTATTCCTCTAAGTATTCATTTATAAAGTTTTGTAAATCTAAACCAGCTGTAGAGTATTTTTTATAGTCAAAGATATTGGATCTTTCAGCTTGAGCTTCTTTTATAGCATTACATTCTCTAATTTTTGTATTGAAAAGTTTTGTATTAAGTTGAATAGCTGTTTCTTCTAACATATTAGCTACACTTTTTGCTAATACAGTTCGATTGTTATATCTTGTTAATAGAATACCTCTTACTGTTAGATTAGTGTTTGTATATTCTTTTACGGCTTGAATGGTTTGAGCTAATTGACCAATACCTTTTAGACTTAATATATCTGCTTGGGAAGCTATAATAATTTCATCTGATGCTGTTAGAGCATTGATTGTTAGGTCCGATAAAGCTGGTGGTGTATCAATGATAATATAATCGTAGTCATAAATTATATTTGCTAAAGCTGATTTAAGTAAGTATTCTTTGTTTTGTTTTGCTTTAAAATTAATGCTAGATAATAAAGGTGAACCAGCTAAGAAATCATTTTCAATAGCTTCATTAATATTTTGTTTGGGATTATTGATGATATCATATATTGAGAATTTATTTTTAATATTAAAAGCAAAAGATAGATCGCATTGAGTGTCAAAATCTATAGCTAAAACACGGAAATTTTTTTTTCTTAGTCCGACTATTAAATGTTGGCTAATGGTAGTCTTTCCTACACCGCCTTTTTGATTGATGATAGATATGATTTTAGTCATAATGGTATCCTTTCAATTAAGATTATTTTATAAATAGCATACACAATTATTATAGCACATATTGAGTATGATTAACTTTTATTTGTGTATATAAAGTTGTGTAATTAAAAATGTGTATATAGAATTATGTAATAAAAAGTTGTATACTAATTTTATAAATACATTTATAAGGAGTGTATAGAGATGCCAACAATAAAAGAAATACAATCTATTGCTAAAGAAAGAGACATTGAATTTCCTAAGAAGATAAGAAAAGCAGATATGGTACATATCTTGCAACAAAAAGAAGGAAATAATCCGTGTTATGCGCAATATAGCTGTACAAATGATAAATGTTTGTGGATTAAAGATTGTCAAAAAGAATATAACAAAAAAGCTAAGAATTGAGTAATTCTTAGCTTTTTTACTAATTAAATAATTTAATCTGGTATGATATCTAATATTTTATTAGCGGTATCTACATATTTATCGAAGGTTGGTTGTAGATTTTTAGAATGTTCATCGATTATAGATAGTACTTCTTTAAAACCAATAAGAGATTCTTTTAATAAATCAAAATTTATATCAGACATATTAGATGAAATTGTTTTATCTAATATATTAGGAGCAAGAGTAGGAAAACCTCTTCTTACTATATTTTGAGCAATTAAGGAAAGAATACGTATTTTATTATTTTCTGGCAAAGAATTTAGTTTGAAGTTACTAGTTAATTCAAAATTAGAAACATATGAAAAATATTTTAGAATCTCATGTTTATCTTCAAAGTTTAATGTGTTTATAAATTCTTGTAGTTTATATGGAATATAAGAAGCTTTTAGTTGTTTATTATAAAAGGTCATGAATTAAAGTCCTTTCTATAACCAATGTTTCACGTGAAACATTAGTTTATTAGAGTAGTCTTTATTAATTATATACAAAAGTGAGATGAAAGAATACATATACAAAACATAAATATATAGGAGGGGAGAAGTTCTACAACTTCTCCCCTCCTATATATTTATGTTTTGTATATTTATATTGTGTAATTAAATATGATAGAGTATTATTATAATTTTAAAATTAGCCAATATGTTTTTTTATTTGTAGTTGTTTGAGCTGAAATTATTTCAAATGGTATATGTTGTTCAGAAAAGAAGTCATTAATTTTTTTTGTAGTTTTAAAATCACCTTTTCCTTTAATATTGGTAATTAATTCTTGGATTTTTTGATAAATAGGTTCATTATCTTTATCATTACTAGGAAAACCTTTATTTAGTAATAAATCATTTCTGTCAGCATTATTAGTTTGGGCTTCACTATATTCTTGTTTAGACACGGCAAATTGATTTAATTCTTCTATAAGTTTCTCTTTAGTGAGAGATGGATTATCTGATGATTCAATAGAATCTAATTCAAATTTTTCAAGCCATAGAAGTTGTTGATAAATTATAGGTGAATATGGAATATCTTTGTAGTCAAATGATAAGTTATTATGATTAAAGAGTTTTACATACTTTTCTATTTTTCGTATAAGAAAAGATTTTTCTTCATCTAGATATACTGGTTTAGTATATTCTGGAGAAAAACTATTATATTTCAAATGATCGTCTAAATAAATTATTTCACTAAAAAAATATTGTATTCTTTTAAGATATACATATTGGCGAAATGATATTTGATTTTGAGTATATAAATCAAATGTATAATTTTCTAATCTACGAAGATAATCTCTATCAATACTTTCAGGGAATATATTGAGTTTTATTGGATTTTCTGGAAGAATATCGTTTTTTAAAAGTTTTATTATTTTATTATAGATAGTTTCAGTATCAACGTTGTCATTAATTTGTATATCTGAAAGGTAATTGATGGCATTATATAGTCGATTCTTTTTAGAGTCGTTAAGATTGCAGGTAATCTTTACATCTTTAAAAAAATGAATATAAAAATAAATGCTATTTAAAAACTTACATAAAGAAAGTTTATTATAATAAAATATTTTATTTTCGATGTCAAAAGAAAAATTATTTTGTCCTTGTTGTATTTTACTTTTGTAAAAATCTAATAGTTCATTATCAGATAATGTGTTAAAAATAAGGCAGTCATAAATATTATTAAGATTACGGGTAAACTCTTCTTTTAATTTATATATAGGAAAATCTAATAAGTATAAATTAATTTTTTGGTTATCAAGAGGTCTAATTCTTCCTAGCATTTGAATAAATGAAGTATAATCAAATATAGAAATAACTATATTTTTTATACTTATATCAAAAAGATTAACACCATTATCAATAACGGCAGTAGAAATTAAAACATCTGTATCAAATTTGCATTTTTTAATGATTTGTTGATATGCTGTATTAGTTGAATTTTTACTTTCTGAAGAAATAAATTCTACAGAAATATTTTTTTGAGATAATTTTTCTTGTAGATATTCGCCATCTTTTTTTGATTTTACGAAAATTAACCATTTGGAATCTTTATTGTGATTAGAGGATATTTTTTCTATAAGAGAATCTTTATTATAAGATAGAACATGAGTTTTTATATAATCATAATTAGGTTCTATATCATAAATAACAGCGTATGGATAATAATAGGGTACGACTTGACGCTCTATTTCATCATAAAAATAGGCTGTAGTATTATATTTGCTTGTATATTTAAATACAATATTTTTAGAATTAATTTTATAATAAAATGGTAAAGTATTTTTAGGAATACAGTCTATTGGATTTAAAGTACAGATTGGAGCGTATGGTGAGTGAATATAATATGGACAAAAAGAAGATTTTTTCTTTATATACATAGGTAATATAATTGGAAAAATTTCATCTAAAGTTGCAGACATATATACATGAATAGAATTTTTCTGCTTAGAAATAATATTCTTTAAAATATTAGTAGTATCAGCATTGAATACACTATCTTGAATAAAGAAATGACATTCATCAATAATGACAAAAGCGTAATCTTCATTAAGTAAGTTATTTTTTAATAATTGATGATATGATGATATTTTTACTGCTCCAAAATCGTAAAATTCGTTAATTTGCTTAATTGTAAGCTCGTTTAACTTGTTTACATATGAAATGCTATTTATGGAATATTCATCAATAATTTGGGCAAGTTTTAATTTGTTTTGTTGATTTAAAGCAATGCGATTACTTAATATTAAAATATTATTAATGGAACTATGACGTCGATTATATTCTAGAATTTTAGGAACCATGACGTTTTGAATAAAATAATTTTTGCCTTTACCTGTTTGAGCAGATATAAATACAGGTGTATTAGGTATCCATTTATAAAGCCAATCATCACCGATTAGATCAGAAACAAAATTGCAAGTATCATTAAAAATATATTCAATGTCTAAATTAGTTGAGGGATTTAATTGAGGCTTGGTTGGCATTTTATTTATATTCATAAGTAATCTCCTTTTTTTAAGTATAAATTAAGAAATAAAGAGAGTGTATTTTGATATGTATATTTACTAGTATTATATATTGTGAGGTGGTTTATGTGAAGGTATTTAATGAAGACACAAGGGTAAAAATACCAGCAACTGTTCAATTTTTACGACTGGGATACAATTATCAATCATTGAAAACTGATGATGTAGATATAGATTTCAATACTAAGATATTTGTTAACAGATTTAAACCAGCACTAGAAAAAATAAATGGTCGAGCTTTAAGTTATGATGAGATTAAATTTATTCTCTCTGATATAAATACAACGATAAAGAGTAATGACTTGGGTAAAAGCTTTTATAATTGGCTTATTAATCCATTAGATAAAATAAAGCTCATTGACTTAGAAAATATTGATAATAATGATTTTGCTGTAGTAGATGAGCTTCCGTTTAATATAATAGAAGGAACAGAAGAAGGCTCATTTAGACCAGACATCAATATTTTGATAAATGGTATGCCACTTGCCTTTTTAGAAGTGAAAAAGCCTAATAATGAAGGTGGTATACAAAAAGAGTTTGAAAGAATGATAAATAAACGCTTAAAGGTTAAAGAGTATAAGAAATTCTTTAATTTGATACAAATAGTATCATTCTCAAACAATATGGAATATGAAGAATCAGATGATGCTGAAGATGTAAAAGCTGGCTCTTTTTATACGACACCAAATGGTATGAATACAAATTTCTCATTTTTTAGAGAAGATGATTATTCTTATCATGAAAAATACAATTATAAAGAAATCAGTCAAAATAAGATTGAATATGTAATGACTGATTGTGGATATAAAAAGAAAGAAGCATCTACAGATGAGTTTAAGGAGAATTTAAGCATCTATTCACCTTGTAATAAATTTGTAACTTCACTTTTTGATAAATCAAGGCTGTTATATTTATTGAAATATGGGATTATGTTCATCAATGGAAAAATTCCCCAACATCATATAATGCGTTATCCTCAATTTTTTGCTACACAGAAAATAATTGAAAGATTTGCAAATGGTGGTAAAGGCGGTATTATATGGCATACGCAAGGTTCAGGAAAAACTGCCTTAGCAGCTTTTTCAAATAAAGTAATAAGGGAATATTTTTCCAAGCAAAACATTACTACGAGATTTTTCTTTGTTGTAGATAGACTGGATTTATTAATGCAAGCAAGCTCTGAATTTAACAATCGAGGTTTGAGTGTTATAAATTGTAATAGTAAAGCTGAATTTACAAAAGAACTGAATAAATCACTATCTAGCAATATTAGCTCAAAATCTATTGGTGAAATATGTGTAGTTAATATCCAAAAATTCGAGGGAAATATGCCTGAAGCTAAAAATGATTATAATGCTAATGTGCAAAGGATTTTTTTTATAGATGAAGCACATAGAAGTTATAAATCTACAGGAGAATTTTTCAAGAATTTAATGACTTGTGATAGAGATGCTATTTATATTGCATTAACTGGTACACCTCTTTTATCCAAGAAAGAACGTTCTAATTTGAAATTTGGGGATTATATCCACAAGTATTTTTATGATAAATCTATAGCAGATGGATATACACTTCGTATAAAAAAAGAAAATATTGATACTGTAGCACGAGCTGAAATCAAGAGAAATTTAGAACTTGAAGATGATGCAGATATAAATGATAAAGCAGTCTTTGAATCTGATCCATATATACAAGCCTTAGGTAAATATATTGAAAATGACTTTATTAATTTTAGACTGCAAAACTCAGATAATACTATTGGTGGAATGATTGTTTGTAGAACAAATCCACAAGCAACAAAAATACATCAATGGTTTGAAGAAAATTCTAAGTTAAATACTGGGCTTGTAATTACAGAAAAAGATGATCCTAAACAGCGAGAGATGAACAAAAATAATCAGCTGAATTTTAGAGATACTAATAAGCCTGATTTGTTAGTTGTAAATTTAATGCTTACAACTGGTTATGATGTAAAACGACTCAAAAAGATGTATCTACTTCGAGGACCACACGCACAATCACTTCTTCAGACGATATCAAGAGTCAATAGACCTTATAAATCACCTACAGGAAAAGTTTATAAATATGGATATATCGTAGATTTTGTTGATATTGAAAAAGAATATGATAGAACAATTGAAGCATATATCAAAGAACTAGAAGATGATTTAAACGAAAATGGAGAAGATGAAGGCTCACTTTCTGGTTTAGTTATTGATAAAGAAGATATCAATCGCAAATATCAAAAGTATGTATCTGATTTAGATAATATAATTGATAATGATAATCTTGAGAAGTTTAGTAAAAGATTAATGCAATATAATAAAGATACACTACTTACTATAAAAAGATTATTGAATGGTATTAAAGAGTGTGAAACAGAATTTATCTTATCTAATGCTTTAGATTATGCTAAACAAATAGATTCAGACCACAATAAAAAATTAATAAAGACTGTTCAAGACCGTATAAACTTTATTAATTTATCAACCCGTAGCGTAGATACTTTGGATTATATATCCAATAAAGAAGTAGTAGAAATCTTATTTGAGTTCATAAAAGTGAGCGTAAATATTATAGATTTAGGTAAATTATCTCATAATACACCAGAATTTAAGCGTTTTTCAGAAACTGTAGTTGAAGTTCAAAATGAGATTAAACGCAATAAAAATAAAGATGATATAAAAATCATCAAATTAGATGAACTGTTACAAAAAATCTTTAATGAATTAGATATCCATGATTTATCAGATTTAGATTCAATAACAGATGAATTATTAAAAGCTTTGCAAGAAGCTAGAAATATTAACAGTGAAAATGAGCGATTAGCAAGTATTTATGGTGGTAATTTTGCTTTTGTAAAGACTTATCAAGATAGTATTGAGAAATACGATCAAGTTACAAAAGAAGAATTAGAGCAAGTTTTAGTCTTAATCTATAATAATTTAAAAGATGTTTTAGCTAGAGATATTGTGTTAGTACAAGGACGTAAAAACTTTATTGATAGCATAAAAAAGAAAGTAACAAAACTGTTACTTAAAGCTAAATTGTATACAAAAGTAAAAAACATTTATGATGTTTTGTTAGGTGAATTGTATACTAACATTCAAATCTTTAAATAATAGGAGTTTAAGTATGACAGATATATTTACATTAGAAAACAAAATCAAAGATATGATAGATGATTTAAAAGGTCTTTGTCAGACTAATGGATTATCTAATCAGGCATCAGAAGAAGTTATCATAACATCAGTATTTTTGTACAAATTCTTAAATGATAAATTCATGGCTAATCTAAAAACTTTTGCTGAAGAAATAGATATGCCAGTTGAAGATATTTTAAAAAATGAAAATGATGAGCTTGATGCTTTTTATGATACTTATAATCAAGATGTAGCCTTTAAATATGAAGATACTATTGAAGCCTTGATAAATAGAGTAGGCGAAGATGATTTTTATAAATTATTTGATGATGCTTTAGAAAGAATATCCAATTATGAAGAAAATGAAGCATTTAACATTGAAACTTCTGATGGTACAAAAAAAGCACTATTTACACGAATAACTGAAAATGTTGAAAGCTCTAAACGTAATAATTTTGCTAAATCTGTTTTTGGTATCATCAGTCAAGATAAGTTTGATTTTAGCCCTGCATTTAGAAATAACTTTGATTTTTATAGTACAATTTTTGAATATCTTATCAAAGATTATAATGTAGCAAGTGGAGTATATGCCGAATATTTTACGCCGCAAGCAATCTCAAGTATTATTGCTAAAATATTAGTTAATATGACACCTGTTGAAGATAAAATGTATGAAGTATATGATCCATCAGCAGGCTCTGGTTCATTAGTGTTACATTTAGCAAATGAATTAGGTGAAGGCTCTTTTGGTGATAGAGCAATTGTATATACTCAAGATATTTCTAGTAAATCCACAAGATTTTTGCGTTTAAATTTAATGCTAAATGGTCTTACTAATAGTTTAGATAATATTATTGAAGGCGATACACTACTTACACCTGCTCATTATAATACACCACATGAACCAAGTTCAGGAGTAAAACAGTTTGATTATATTACATCAAATCCACCATTTAAAATGGATTTTTCAGCCACAAGAAATGAAATAGAAAAAACATGGCAAGATACAGATAGATTTTTTGCAGGAATACCAAACGTTCCTAATAAAAAGAAGGAATCTATGGCGATTTATCTATGCTTTATTCAGCATATCTTATGGTCGTTAAAAGAAAATGGGAAAGCAGCCATTGTAGTTCCAACAGGATTTATCACTGCTCAATCAGGTATTGAAAAGAAAGTACGTCAAAAAATTGTTGATAATCACTGGTTAAAAGGTGTTATTTCCATGCCTAGTAATATTTTTGCTAATACAGGAACAAATGTATCTGTATTGTTCATTGATAAATCTAATCAAGATGGGAAAATCACCTTGATTGATGCTTCAAAACTTGGTGAAAAAGTAAAAGACGGAAAAAATCAGCGAACAGTTTTAACACCTGTAGAAGTAAAGAAAATAGAAGATACATTCATCAATCAAGAAGTAATAGATGATTTCAGCGTGAATGTTACTTATGATGAAATCAAAGAAAAGAATTACTCTCTATCTGCTGGTCAATACTTTGAAATTAAGATTGAATATGTAGAACTTACTCAAGAAGAATTTAACGAAAAAATGGCAACATATACAGCTAATTTAGAGAAATATTTTGCAAATAGTAATACCATACAAAACGAAATTATAAATGAATTAAAGAAGGTTAAATATGAATAAATCAATAACACTTAGTCAAATAACTACTAGTATATTTGATGGAAAGCATGGAGATTGTGAAAATCTCAAAGGTTCAGGATTGTATTTTATTAGTGTTAAAGATTTATCGGATTATAATATTAATTATTATAATGCACGAGAAATAACACCAAATGATTTTGAACAAAATTATAAAAGAACAAATCTTGAAGAGGGAGATACTATTTATGCAAATACAGGAGATACTATAGGGAAAAGTATTTTTGTAAAAAATAATAAATTAGTATCTAAAACATCATTTCAAAAGAGTATTGCTGTATTAAAACCTAATATTAATATTATTGAACCTAGATATTTATATTATTTAATGAAATATGAAACTCCAAGATTAAGAAAAGTAGCAACAGGTTCTGGACAAAAAAATTTGTTATTATCTACAATGAGAGATTTTAAAGTAACTATTCATGATAGAAAAAGACAAAAACAAATATGTTCTCTTTTAGGATTATTAGATGATAAGATTGAGATTAATAATAAAATTAATGATGAATTAGAGAATATGGCAAAAACCATTTATGATTATTGGTTTTTACAGTTTGAATTTCCTAATGAAGAAGGTAAACCTTATAAATCATCAGGCGGGAAGATGATTTGGAATGAGGTGTTAAAAAGAGAAATTCCTGAAGGTTGGGACGTGCAAACATTAGAGAATTTAGGCAATCTTATTATGGGACAATCTCCGAAAAGTACATCATATAATAATAAAAAGGAAGGATTACCTTTAATTAATGGAGCTGCTGAGTTACAAAAGGATAAAATCGAAATAACAAAATATACTTCTGAACCAACTAGAATTTGTAAAAAAGAAGATTTGATTTTTTGTATAAGAGCAACGATTGGTAATATAAATTATGCTGATAAATCTTATTGTTTAGGTCGAGGTGTTGGAGCTTTCCGTGTTACAGAAAAAGAATATGTAGAATATATGTTTCTTACATTAAGAAATATATTAAATATGTATAATAAAATTTTAACAGGAAGTATAATTGTAGGAATAACAAAAGAAGATTTATTACAACAAAATATTATTAAACCTAAAAATGATGTAATTACACAATTTTATAATAAAGTTCATTTTATGGCAGAAAAAATGAAATCAATAAAAAAAGAAAATCAAGAACTTACTGCATTAAGAGATTTTCTTTTACCATTGTTAATGAATGGACAAGTTGGGTTTAAAGAAGATAAAGCTTGAACCTAATAAAATAAAGCTTTCAGGGATTTTTCCATAGAATGGGAAATTTTCCCTGAAGGTAAATTTTTCGGCTCGGTAATATATAATAGTGGAATTTTTGTTAATGTTGGATTTTTTAATTATATATTATAGTAATGAATAGTTTTGCAAGTCTTTAGTTATAATAAAGGTCCCTTGCATAGGAACATAGGGAACATAAGAAAAGCTCTAGTCGAAAGACTAGGGCTTATTTTTATGCCAAACTTTAGGAGGAATGTGTTATGAAACAAGGTTTAAAATCAATTGAAAATCTTTATGGAGAACTTATGCGTCAACGTGAAATGAGAAAGGATTTGATAGCAGATACAAGAAGTTTGACAGCCAATACAGAGCAAGGAAAAACTATAATCACTGTAAATACAGGAACCGACCTTTTAGATTATCAAGTAACAGAAATTGCTCATCGCCAAATTGCAGAACGCTTGAATATTCCGTTTAAGTATTATGAAAGAATGAGAACAGATTTTCCAATGCTTTTAGATGCGAATATTAATGGTTGGTTAAAACTAAAAAGTGAAAAACGTATGCTTCGTACACTAGATGGTAACTTACGAGCTTTTCTATCTAATCGTTATCGTAGATTAGATAATCTTGAGCTTGTAGACCATATATTACCAGTTATTGCCCAAATGAAAAATTGTACTATAGCAAGCTGTGATATCACAGAAACTCATTTGTATTTAAAAGTAATTAATAAATCAATGAAGGCAGAAATTACAAAGGGAGATATTGTACAAGCTGGTTTTGTAGTAAGTAATAGTGAGATTGGTCTTGGAGCTTTAAAAGTTGAGCCACTTGTTTATCGTTTAGTATGTAAAAATGGCATGATTAGCAGAGATTATGCTCATAAAAAATATCATACAGGAAGAAATGTAGAAGATACAGATAATGCATATGAACTATATTCTGATGAAACATTAGAAGCTGATGACAAAGCATATTTCATGAAAGTACAAGATATCGTAAGTGCAGCTGTTGATGAAACTAAATTCTTATTGACAGTAGATAAAATGCGTCAAGCAAAAACTATTTCTACAGGAAATAATCCAGTGGAAACAGTAGAAGTTTTAGGAGATAAATATATCTTAAATAAAGTAGAAAGAGCTTCTGTACTTAGACATTTTATTATGGATAATGATTTTAGTCAGTTTGGTTTAGTTAATGCAGTAACAAGAGCTTCTCAAGATGTAGATAATTATAATCGTGCTACAGAACTTGAAAGAATAGGTGGAACAATTTTAGAAGATAGTATAAAATCCATAAAACAAAATAAATTAGTATTATTACCAAGAGATTTAAACCAAGATTTAGGCATAGCTTAATTGCTATGCCTATTATTTTTATGAAGGAGAATTTACTATGAACCTACAAAATTTATCTGATGAAGAATTATTAAGTAACTTTATGCCCATTAAGAGTGCTGAGAATTTGCTTAGAGAATATAACAGTATTTATGATGTAATGCTAAATACTACTAAGGCTGAATTAAAGTCTATAAATGGCATGACTGAAAATAGACTAAACAAAATCTTATCAATACGAGAAATCTTAAAACGTATGCAGGATTATAGAACAAAAGAATTGTCTTTAATAAGGACAACAAATGATGCCATAAATTACTTTGAGTTTCTGCAAGATAAACAAGTTGAAGAATTATGGATTGCTGTCTTAAATACAAAAAACAATGTTGTTCTAAGTCGCTGTATAAGTCGAGGTACAGTAAATATGTCTGTAGCTAATCCAAGAGAAATATTTAATGTAGCTATAAAGAATATGGCTTCAGCAATAATAATTGCACATAATCACCCATCAGGAGATTCAATGCCTAGTAATGAAGATATAAGTCTTACTAAAAAAGTAATGAATTTATCTGAAATGCTAGGCATTGATTTTTTAGACCATGTAATTATTGCCAAAAGAGGCAGTATAAGCTTAAGAAAAGAAGGATATGTAAATTTTAATTAAGGAGAGATGACTATGTCAAATTATTTGATTTGTATGGGTTTTGATAATTTAAATGGAGATATTCATTATGATGAAAAGCTAGGTCTTGTGAATATAAATTTAGATACAGAAGATACTCATAGTAGTTTAAATTTCAGTCTAAATTTATCACAAGCAAAAATTCTTAATGAATTTTTAGCAAATGTTATAGCTTCAGCTAATATACAAAATATAAATGAAAGTAATTTATTTGGTGATTTAAAAATAGATGTAGAGGAGTAAATATCATGGCAAATTATAGTGATAATCAAGTAGTATTTTTCAGTGAAAATAAAAAAGCTATATATGATTTATGGCAAAAAATTAGTGATTATATAAACAACAGCAAAACAAATTCAATATGTGGCTTTTTAGAAAGTCTAGGTTATAGTGAATATGAATCAAGAAATATGTCTGACCTTAGAAATAGCTTTGTCGGCTGTGATGATGAAGTTACTGATGATGAATCTGTGAGCTTTTTCTATATTAAAACTGAAACAGCATGGACAGGTAATATAGAAGTATTCTATAGAGTTATTGAAGATAAATATAATAATGAGATAGAGCTATATGCACTGATTGAAGAATCAGGATTTAATATTTTTATTAATACTGATGAAGAAGGTGTATATTTCTACCCTAAATATAAAATAGATGCTTTCATAAATGATGAGCAAATAGAGGAATACTTTGAAAGTTTTAATCAAGTTTTAGATTTCATTAAGAAAAAGTTTCCTAAAGTAAAACTATCTTCAAAAGATACGATAGCAAGACTTAAAAAGAAAATAACTAAAGTCTATAAAGTAAATGATGAAGAAGATTTTTATTTAGATATACATAGATTCAGTTCTATGTATCCGTTTTGATATAAATATATATAAATATAAGCTTGTATAAGGTATAATAAATATATATTTATTATAGGTGGTGGAATTATGTTACCTAATCCATATAGACCTGGAGCTGGAATGTCGCCAGCTTATTTAGCAGGTAGAGATAATACAATAAATGAAGCTCAAAATATATTACAAGCCATAAATTATGGATATTCTGCACGTTCAGTCGTATATTATGGTCTTAGAGGTGTGGGAAAAACAGTTTTATTAAATTATATAGAAAATCTAGCTGATGAAATGGATTTACCTTCTGAATATATGGAAATAGCAGAAAGAGATAGAAGCTTTCAATATCAAATGGCTTTGCATATCTATAAATTAATCAATAGATTAAGTTTATTAAAGAACATAGAAAGTCATATAAAAAAAGCGTTAAGTATCTTAAAAGCTTTTACCATAAAATATGGTTGTGATGATATTAGTATAGAAGTAAACCCAGCTAATGGCATATCAGATACTGGTAATTTAGCAAATGATATGACAGAATTGTTTTTGGCTTTAGGTGTGATTGCTCAAAAACAAAATAAAGGTGTTGTATTATTTATTGATGAAATTCAGTATATTAAAGATGATGAATTTGAAGCATTAATGGAAGCAATTCATAGAACTAATCAAAAAAATTATCCTATCGTTATCTTTTCAGCTGGATTACCTAAAATAGCTAAAATTGCTGGAGATGTAAAATCTTATGCTGAAAGACTATTTGATTTTATTGAAATAGATTCTTTAAATAATGAAGAAGCAAAGCTTGCTCTTATTGAACCAGCTAAAAGATTTCAAATAAATTATACAGATGAAGCTGTTAATAAAATCATAGAAATAACTCAAGGATATCCATACTTTTTGCAAGAATATGGTAAATGGGTATGGGAATGTAAAAAAGAAGAAAGTATTATTGATATAAAAATAGTCAATAAAGCTTATGACAAGTTTGAACAAAGCTTGGATAAAGCCTTCTTTAAGGTTAGACATGATAGAGCTACTGCAAGAGAAATAGAATTTATGACAGCAATGGTAGCTTGTGAAAAATTACCATGTTCAACAAAAGAAATTGCCAATATCATGGGTGAATCAATACAAGCAATATCTCCTCTTAGGGCTCAATTAATTCATAAAGGATTTATTTATGCAGCTAAACGAGGAGAGGTAGACTTTACTGTTCCGCAGTTTGATAAATATTTGAAACGTGTTTATAACAATTAAAAAATCAATAAATCTATATTTACTATAAAAGATATGCGAAAAATAAGAGCATCTGAAGTATGGATTGCTTATTTTTCAGGAAAATATAATAAAGAAGAATTGGAGGAAATAGCGATGACAACTCCAGCAATTAAAGAAGCAGTAGAATTTGAAGATACATTTCTACAGGATAAAATAGAACGTAGAGCGTATGAACAAAGAGAAAAAGCAATAAGAGACTATTATTCATATATGAGTGCATTTAAAGAAGAAGGATTACAGCAGGGTTTACAAGAAGGAATACAACAAGGTTTATATCAACAAGCTATACAAACTGCAAAAAATATGCTAAAAGATAAAGTTGATATAAAGCTTATTTCTAAATATACTAATTTAAGTATAGAAGAAATAAACAAAATAAAAGTAGAATAAAGCTTTAA
>CALVJB010000028.1 GCA_944332025.1 uncultured Bacilli bacterium | reverse complement strand
TTAAATTTCGGACTGGGAATTTAGTCGTTAAAAAAAGTTCCTTTAATAATTCGGGAACTTTCTATTTAATTTTACCTTTTTAAGTGAATACTTCTTTTCTAACTCTAAAACTTTCTCTCTTCTTTCATCCATTTCTACTAAATAGTTATAGTTATAATCTCCATCTAAATATTTAGTTAAATTTCTAGCCATTAAATTATTCATATAATCATCATAATTATCAGCATAAACCTCTGCATTATATAACTGTTCTATTAAAACTTTAATATCATCAAGTTTTCTTGTATCATTAGTAATATCTAATCCTTCTAAAACTCTCTTATAATTATCAAAAGCTATTGTACCACTATCTAGTCCTAATAAAATCATTTTTCTAAGTTCTTTTTTTCTAGGAATAAATATACCTAAAGTACTTCTTACATATAATGATCCTTTAATAGCAATACCATTCCATTCTTTTAAATTATTTATACTATCATAAATATCAACACCTATTTGTTTTAACAACAAGTTATAACTATTAATAGAAAGATTACCATCTTTACTTGTCTCTTTATCAATAAACTTTTTCCTATCTTTCATGATCTCTAAAGGATAATCAAACTTTTCTTTACCATTAATCATAAATACCCCCTCTTTCTAATAAAGCATATTATATACTAAACTAAATCTAAAGTAAAGTAATAGTTTTTACATCATAATTATTACTAAAATGACTACTAAATATAAATTGACCTTTACTATCCTTTAGCATATTTATAATCTCTTTAATTATTCTACTATCTAAATTACTATCCAAATCATCTATTATTAAGACTTTTTCTTCTTTAATAGTTTTTAGTATAAAAGGTATAATTGCAAAGACTATTCTATTACTTTTAGATTCATCTCCATAATCTATTATATAGTTTTTACTATCTATATTATACTTAAATTTAGTATTATAACCATAACCTTTATCTAGCATAATGCTTTTAACATTATAGTCTATTATATTAACATTAATCTTTTTATAGAAGTCTAAGACATAAGGCTTTAACTTATTATTAGTATCTCTACTATATAGATTAAATGATGGTTCAATAAGACTTTTTACATCTAAACAAATCCCTATAGTTGATGTTAAGAAGGTATATACTTCGTTCAAATCATCTTTAGCATAGCTTAAAAAGAGTCTATTATCTAAAACCATCTTAGATACATTTTTAAGTTTTTTATCATTAAAGGTATAAGTTTTATTTATTCTTTCAAAGATAATATTTTCTTCTTTTTCATCATAGTAATATAAATACTCTTTATCTATAGTATTTTTATTAAAAATAAAGCCATAAATATACTTAGTATTATTTATAAGAAAAGTTATCTTAAAACTACTAGGTTTATCATTATATCCAAATGTATTTAAATAACCATTACCTTTTTTTAGTATTAAACCAACAGAATTAAGTATCTTTAATAAGTTAGTTTTACCACTATTAAAGCCTCCATTTATATTAACAATATTACTATTCATATCAAAAGTTATTTTATCCTTAAATGAGAAAAGATTCTCTACTTCTACTTCTAAAATCATAAATATCTCCCATAAAATTAAAAGTAGTGCTAAACACTACTATACAGTCATTAATTCTTTTTCTTTATCTTTATAGATATTATCTATATCTTTATTATAGTCATTAACAAGGTCTTGAACATCCTTCATCATACCTTTTTCTTCATCTTCAGGTAGTTCCATCTTTTCTATCTTTTCATTAGCTTCATGTCTAATATTTCTAATAGATACTTTAGCTTCTTCAGCCATGGCTTTAACTTGTTTAGTTAATTCACGTCTTCGCTCTTCTGTTAAAGCAGGAATAACTATTCTAATAGTTTCCCCATCATTAGATGGATTAAAGCCTAGATTAGCAGCGATTATTGCTTTTTCAATATTACCTAAGCATCCTCTATCAAAAGGTTTAATTAATAACTGAGTTGCTTCAGGAACTGATATAGTTGCAAGACTTTTAAGTGGAGTCATAGATCCATAATAATCAACCATAACACCATCTAAACTAGAAGGATTAGCACGACCTGCTCTAACTGTAGTAAAACGTTTCTCTAAGTTAGCAAGAGTTCCTTTCATTTTATTTTCAATATCACTAATAAATTCACTATTCATAACATCTTCTCCTTAACTAAATTCTACTATAAAGTTTAAGAAATATCAAGGACTAAATATAGCAAAAGATTCACTTATGATATAAGGATTTGAAGTAGTACCATCTCCAGACGTAAATCCGTTATTAGGTGTCACATTAATGACAGGTCTTAGATAAGCGCCTTGTAAACTAACCATACTATTAGCTAAAACTTGATTTAATTCAATCCAAGTTTGTGGTCCAAACGAGTTAAATAATATAGGTGACATACTCCAAAAAATGGATATTGCAGAATCGTTTAAACTTAAGAAACTTGAATTTTGCACTTGATATGATTCACCTGCCAAAACCATTTCATCTGTAGTAAATAATAAAATAGACAAATCTTTTACATCTTACATTTCATATTTATTTATTATTTACATATTATTTATTAGGTGAATCATTATGAATTATTTAAAAAAAATCGGGAAAATTTTACTAATTACTGTTAGTAGTATATTAATATTAGGTTTAATATTAAATACTTTATATTATTTTGATGTAATAAGTAATAACATTTATAATATCGCTAAAATGCTTATTGTTTTAATAGTATTATTTATCAATGCCCTATTACTTGGCAAAAACTCTAATAAATATGGAATATTAGAAGGAATAAAACTAGGAGGAATATTTCTACTAATTATGATTATTTTAAAGGTTGTTCTAAATAGTTCTTTTGATATTAGAACATTAATTTATAGCATAATAATACTTTTAACTACTAGTGTAGGTGCAGTTATAGGAATAAATAAAAAAGATTCAAAATAAAAAGATATTAATTATTCATAATATCTTCTAAGTATTTTATCTCTTTTTTAGTAACTTTAATCTTAGTTCTAAAAGACTTAGGTAGAGCTTTTAATAAAGCTTTTTTATTTTCTAAAAGATTCCTATAGTATTCTAAAGTAAGATTATCTCTTTTTTTACTTAATACTGGTCCTAAAAATATTTTCTTATAAGAATAATATTTCTTTCCCCTCTTAAAGACAAATATTTGATATATAATATTATTTTCTTTAACTAACACTTCATTATCTATATGATATCCCAATTTGATCAATTTTCTTTTAACAGCATCACTATAATTATTAGGTGATAATATTATAGTATTAATATTTTTTAAATATTTTCTATTATCATCTAATATTTTGTTAATATTAAGTCCTCCCATACCTGATATAGTAATAGTATCTATTCCATCTGTATAAGAATCTAATCCTTCCGCTTCAATTAACTTTACTTTATCAGATACTTTATAGAAATTAACATTCTCTTTTGCTTTTTTTAATGGACAACTTTTATTATCACTAGCGACTGTTTTACTAAAGCCTTTTTCTTTAACTAAATATATAGACAAAAGAGCATGATCACACCCAATATCTAAGGGATACGCTGAAAGGGGAACTAAATCCCCTATTGTTTTTAATCTGTTATTTATTTTCATTTAATCTGTCAAGAAATCCTTTAGTTTTCTAGATCTAGATGGATGCCTTAATTTTCTTAAAGCTTTCGCTTCTATTTGTCTAATGCGCTCTCTTGTAACTCCAAATATTTGTCCTACTTCTTCTAGAGTTCTACACTGTCCATCATCAAGACCAAATCTAAGTCTTAATACTCTTGCTTCTCTATCAGTTAAAGTTGCAAGTACACTAGTTAATTCTTCTTTTAACATTTCTTCTGTTGTATATTCTTCAGGTCCAATCATTCTATCATCTTTAATAAAGTCTCCTAAATGAGAATCGTCTTCTTCACCAATAGGTGTTTCTAAAGCGACTGGATCTTGACTAATTTTATAGACTTCTCTTACTTTTTCTACAGGCATTTCTAATTTCTCAGCAATCTCATCATCAGTTGGTTCTCTATTTAATTCTTGAGTAAGTTGTCTTTGAATTCTTGCTAATTTATTAATTGTTTCTACCATATGAACAGGTACTCTAATAGTTCTAGCTTGATCTGCTATCGCTCTTGTTATCGCTTGTCTTATCCACCAAGTAGCGTATGTTGAAAATTTATATCCTTTAGTTGGATCAAACTTCTCAACTGCTTTCATCAAACCAATATTACCTTCTTGAATTAAGTCAAGGAAAAGCATTCCTCTACCTACATAACGTTTAGCGATTGAGACAACTAAACGAAGGTTAGATTCAGCAAGTATTCTTTTCGCTTCCTCATCCCCTTCAACAGCACGCTCAGCATATTCAAATTCTTCATCACTATTAAGTAGAGGTATTCTACCTATTTCTTTTAAATACATCCTAACAGGATCATTTATTTTAATATCTTTAGACATAGTTAAGTCCTCTGACTTAGTATGTTCTGTTATTTCTTCTCCACTAGCATCATCAGTTCCATCTTCTGATACGATATCAATACCTTCTACTACTAAAGCATTATATAAATCATCAAGACTATCACTATCTATTTCAAGACCTTTAAGTTCATTAGCAAGTTGTTCATAAGTTATATATCCTTGTCCTTTACCTAATTTAATAAGTTTCTCTTTTCTTTGTTCCATTGTTTTAATTTCTTCTACCATTTTAACTCTCCCCTATTCTTAGTTTTCTAATCTCTTCAGCGTATTTTACTTGCATTACTGGATCTGTTTCATTTTTAATTTTCTCTTCTAAATTACTAATTGTCTTTTTAAAGTTATACTCTCTTATTACTTTAAAATAATCAAATAATTCTTCTTTAGTAAGAGTAGTCTTTAAGTCCATCTCTAATACTTCATTTAAGAGATTAAGTAACTCCCCTTTAGGTGTTAAGTAAGTATAAAAGTCTGCTTCATTAATAAACCCATACTTATGATAAAAATAAACAATTTCACTTTCTAATGCTCTTAAAGCTTCGGTAGGAAACACTAAATGTTCATCTTCTACCATATCTATTATATCTTGTTTATTTAGCATATAATATATAATATTGAGGCTTGCTTTTTGATACTTATCTTTTTTCTTAGGTTGTACTTTTCTAGGAGTAGTAATAACTTCTTTTTTTATCTCTTTATTGTTAACTAACTCCTGAAAACTTTTTTCTAGGGTATTATAACCTATTTCAAACTTTTTTGCAAGATCTTTTAGTATAATTTCTGTTCTAATAGTATCATTTATTTTAGAAGCTTCTTCTAATACTTCATGAATATAATTAGCTTTCTCTTCACTACTAGCAAAGTTACGGTTACGAGATAAGTTTTTAATTTTAAAGTCACTATAGTAAATGGAATTACTAATCAAAGTCTCAAAAGCATCTTTACCATTCTTTAAGATATAGGTATCAGGATCATCTTCTCCTGGTAGTGTTATTACTTTAACTTCTATTCCCTCGCTTTTAAATAATTCTCCTGAAGCTAGTGTCGCTTTAACTCCTGCTTCATCGCCATCAAAACAGAGAATAATGTTATTAGATAGTCTTTTAATCTCTTTTATATGGTCTTTTGTTAAGGCAGTACCCATAGTAGCGACTGTATTTTTAATACCGACAGTACTAGCTCTTATAATATCCATAAAGCCTTCCATGATTATAACAGACTTTTTAACACGAGCTTCTTCTTTAGCGATATGATAATGATAAAGAAGCTTACCTTTTTTAAAAAGTTCTGTCTCTTTAGTATTAAGATATTTATTTTGTTTACCACTAGTTATAATACGACCACTAAAACCTATTACTTTTCCATTTAAATCATGTAAAGGAAACATAAGTCTTGAATTATAGATATCATGGTCTTCATTACTAAGTCCTATTTTATTAAGTAAATCAATAGAATGTCCTTTCATAGTAAGTAATTTAGTAAGATCATCTCTCATCTTTAGAGAATATCCTATTTCAAATTCTTTAATAGTCAGATCATCAATACTTCTATTTTTTAAATATTCCCTTGCTCCTTCTCCTTCTTTACTAAGTAAATTGTTTTGATAATATTTATTAGCAAGATCATATATTTTATACCACTCATCATATTTAGTAGATACTTTTTTAGTTTTAAATCCACTTAAAGTAATACCAACACGGTTTGCTAAGTCGCTTAATACTTGATTAAACTCTTTATGTTCATAGTTCATTAAAAAGGTAAAGACATTCCCTGTCGCATGACAAGAGAAGCAAGTATAGATTTGTTTTTCTCTTGAAACACTCATAGAAGGATTAGTATCATCATGAAAAGGACAAACCCCAAAGTAGTTTTTACCACGTTTTTCAAGAGGAATTTTCTCACCAATAACATCAACAATATCATTTTTTCTTCTAACTTCATTAATAATATCTTGATTATTGTTCATGAATATCCCTCCTTACCAATCTATCAATTATTTTAACACAATAGAAAAGAAAATTCTATCTTTATGATAGAACTTTCTAAAGCATTTTCAACCAAGATTATTTATTAGTCAGCGTTGTTTAAAAGCGAGAAACATTGCCTATTGGGATCATTTATTACTCGCCAGCCACCCAGAAGTGAAAAACATTTTCATATATGTAAGTAAAACTACTTACTTTAATATTATACGAAAACTCTTTCATTTAATACATCCTTATTGTATCATAATAGTTCATTTATGTAAATATCATTTTTTATTTTTTTCAAAAGAACTTTTTGACTTATAATTTTTCTATGTTATAATAAAAAACTATAAGAAATGAGGGATTTTATGTTAGAGCTTATTAAAGAAAGAAAAGTTTTAAAAGATAATAGTACATTCTTTAAATTATTAAAGATATCTCTTAAAAGAGAGTTAAAAGAAAAAGAACAGAGCAGATTCTTAGAATCTTCTTATAGAAATGTAGGTTATTTAGAAGAAGAGTTTAATGTTTATAAAAGTAGTGCTATAGGTAACTTAATTATTTATAATACACTTATCACTAATGGTATTACTTTAATTAATGGTCTAAGAAATGGACTTAATATAACTAAAGATAATTTTATTAAAGAAAATATTAATCAATTTAGTGCCCATTATCAATCAGTTAAAGAGTATGAAGAAGCTTTTTTAGCATATAGAGAAAACAGTACTGATGAAAGTTATGATGAGGCAATAGAAAAGTATGAAGAAGCGATTGATTATAGTGAAGGTTATACAATAGAAAAGACTTTAACTAAATGTTAAGGTCTTTTAAAATTCACTTTGACTATTAAGATTTGCAAGTTCTATTAAGTAACTATTATCTATACTATCTTTTGTTTCAAAAATATAAGTATAACTAGTTAACTCATCTTTATATGGTTCTATTAATTTATTGATATCATCCATCTCATAGTCAGTGTATTCTTCATATAAATCTACTACTAAATTTCTATTATTTACTAAATCTGTATAACTACCAAAATATTCTGATGTATTTGGATAAGCAAAAGCTTTTTTCACTGTTATAGAATAGATTAATTTATCTCCTTCTACTCTTCTTTCTCCTTCTATATAATAGTTTTCTATAGATAAAGGAATATAAGCACTATGAGCATGGTAATCATTATCTGCTTTATACATCTTAGTAGCACTATCATAAATTAAATAATCTCCATCATCTAGAAAACAAGTAGAATTAACTGGATTAAAAGTTGTTTTAGGTCCAAAATATTTTTTTAAAGTAGATTCTACTTCTTTTAAACTAACACCTGTATTAAAATCCAAGTTAAGTTCATTTTTTACATCAATAGGTAGTCTATCTATAAAGTTAATCTTCTCTTTACTAGATAAACTACTTAAGTCTTTTGTACCATCAAAAGTAATTATATAACTATCATAGATATTAACTAATTCTAATAGAGATACTACTTCTTTAGTAGAAAGACTACTACTATCATCATTAAATGTTTCTTTACTACTTTCTTTTAGATTAATATTAACTATAAATATGATGGATGCTACTATTATGAGAGTTATTAAAGCGATAAATAACATCCCCACTCTTCTTACATTTTCCATAACTTTAGTTTCCTTTCTTACTTAGAGTATAAGGGAAGAAGAAGAATTATTCTATAAAAAAAGAAAAAAAGATATGTAAATTTACACATCTTATGGATTTAATCTATTAGGACCTCTAAATATTAACATAGATTCTTTAACACTAGGTAATCCTAATACTAACATAGTAAGTCTATCTACTCCTAGCCCAAAGCCACCATGAGGAGGACAACCATATTTAAAGAACTCTAAATAGAACTCTACATCTTTATCAAGACCTTTTTCTTTCGCTTGTTTAACTAAGACATCATATCTATGCTCTCTTTCTGCTCCTGTAGTTATTTCAACACCTCTATAGATTAAGTCATATCCTTCTGGAACATCATCTTTTCTCATATGATAGAAAGCTCTTTTTTCTTTAGGAAAATCTGTAACAAAGATAAACTCTGAGTTGAACTCATCCATGGCATAACGATAACTTAGTCTTTCTGCTTCCGTAGTTAAATCAGTTTTTTCAGACTCATCTACTTTATAATCATATCTTTTTTCTAACTCATCATAAAGATCAGCTAGTTTTACTCTTGGGAATTTTTCTTTAGGTACAACTATTTCTTTATCATATAGTTTTTTAACTAACTCTCCATACTTTTCATTTAATTTTTCTAAAGTATAAGTTAATAGTTCTTCTTCTAAGTCCATAACATCACGATATGAATCGATGTATGCAAATTCTACATCAAAACCAGTAAACTCTGTAGTATGTCTACTAGTATTAGAGTTTTCTGCACGGAAGACTGGTGCAACTTCAAATACTTTATCATAACCACTAGCGATAGCCATTTGTTTATAGAATTGTGGTGACTGGGCAAGATAAGCTTTCTTGTCAAAGTATTTTACTTCAAATACATCCGCTCCACTTTCACTTGCAGCACCTATTAACTTAGGTGTATGTATTTCTGTAAAGTCACGAGAATACATAAACTCTCTCATAAACTTAACCATATCACTTTGAATCTTAAAAATATTAAAATTATATTCATTTCTAAGGTCTAACCAACGATAATCTAGTCTTTGATCAAGTAGTTGAGCATCTTTATCATGAATATTAATAGGAAGTTCAGCATCACTTGTACTAGTAACTTCTATTTTAGTTGGAATAAACTCCATCCCTCTTAATCTAACATTCTCATTTTTCTTTAATGTTCCCGTTACTTTAATAGTAGATTCAGCTGTTAAAGTATTAACTAACTCTACCATTTCTTTATTTTTCTCTTCACTTTTTTCAATAGTTACTTGAACTTTATCAGTAGAGTCTCTTAGTACTAAAAACTGTACCCATTTAATATTTCTAATATTTTCAACAAAACCACTAATTTCTATTTCTTTATCAAAATAATTTTCTAAGTCTTTAAAAAATATCTTATTCATCACAGTCACATCCTTCTTCATGATTATGAAAATCTGCTTCTATAGACAAGTTATCATCACTTATATGTTCATCAAAGTAATAGATAATATATTCCATCATAATCTTTTCTTCTTCTTTAGTTTTATTATTCTTAATAGTAATTAAACCTTCATTTAAGTCATCACTGTTAAGTAGTATTAGATATTTACTATTAAAGTAATCTGCTCTTTTAAACTGACTCTTTAAACTTCTTTTAGTATATTCTGTTTCTACTACAAAACCTGACATTCTAAGTTCATTGGCAAGATAAATAGCATTTTTCTTTTCATCTTCATTAACATACATAATGAAAGCATCTATATCATCTCTAACATTATCTATATCTCTAGAGATTATCTCATCAACTAATCTATCAAGACCAACTGCATAACCTACACATGGTGTTTTAGGACCTCCTAACATACTAACTAGGTTATTATATCTTCCTCCTCCACCTAGTGCAAGATTATTATTTAAAGTACATAGTTCAAAAACAGTATGATTATAATAGTCAAGTCCTCTTACTATCTTAGGATCTATTTCATATTTAACTTCTAATAAATCAAGATACTCACATACTTTATCAAAGTGTTCTTTACTCTCAACATTTAGATAATCTAATATATTAGGAGCATCTTTAAAGTAGTCTTTATTGCTATCTACTTTACAGTCTATAATTCTTAAAGGGTTCTTAACAAACCTCTCCTTACAATCATCGCATAAATCGTCTAAATGAGGCTTAAAGTACTCTTTTAAGGCTTCTCTATATTTATCACGAGACTCTTTATCTCCTAGACTATTAATATGTACTACTGTATCAGTTAATCCTAACATTTTATTAATATTGTAAGCAAGAGAGATAACTTCTGCATCCATCATAGGATCACTACTACCCATTACTTCTACTCCATATTGACTAAGTTCTCGATATCTTCCCTTCCCTGGTCTTTCATAACGATACATTGTCCCATTATAATAAACTTTAACAGGTAAGTTATGAGTACCATACATTTTATTTTCTATATAACTTCTAACTACCCCTGCTGTTCCTTCTGGTCTTAAAGTAATAGATCTATCTCCTCTATCTTTAAAATCATATGTTTCTTTAGTAACAATATCAGTAGAATCTCCTATTCCTCTATGAAATAACTCTGTTGATTCAAATATAGGTGTTCTAATATAATTATAGTTATATTTTTCCATACATGAATCTATAACTTCTTCTACATATTTCCATGTCCTTGCCAACTTATCAGTTAAATCAACTGTTCCTTTTGGTTTACTAATCATTTTAATCCCTTTCTTTCTATCAGTTATTATACAGTAAATTTTTCTATTAGAAAAGTCAAACATTATTATTATTTATTTTTAATACTACTAATTTCTTCTATTTTTACTAATTAACTCTAAAGAAATAGTCAACTGTTTAATTCTTTCTATTATTCTTTTCGCTTTTACCTTTTCAGTACCACTATTAGTAATACTTAAAGAAGCTTCTAACTCACTTAAAGTTAGATTAGATGTAAAGAATGTAGGTAATTCTTCTTCCATACGATACTGTAGTATTGGTCCTAATACTTCATCTCTACTCCACGATGTAGTATTCTCTGCTCCTATATCATCTAATAATAAAAGAGGCACTGTCTTAATAAAGTCAAACTTCTCTTCATAATCACTTCCAAAAGATGATTTTAAACTTCTGAGTAACTCAGGATAATATACTAAAGCAGATGATATATTTTTCTTAGCAAGTTCATTAAAAAGTGCTGCTACTAAATAGGTTTTACCACTTCCAAAAGAACCACTTAAGTATAGTCCTTTACCTTTCTTATCTTTTAGGTAACTATCCATAAACTTTTTAAAGTATTTAAAGATAGGCAAACGTTTATTATCATCTCTATAAGCTTTAGAAAAAGATGCTTCACTAATTTCCTTAGGTAAATCAAAACAAGTAATATTCTTTTTATAAGCATAAGTATTTTCTTCTTTAATAAGTTTATCACAAGGTATATAACTAAAGTTTAAATTATTACCATCTTTTAAAGCAGTATATACATGTCCTTTTAAAGTATTAGGACAATTTTTAAGTCCAGGACAACTATTACATACTTTCTTTTCTTTAACAGCATCTTCTATACTAGCAGTATAATTAATTAAAACATCACTACTTACATCAAGATTATCTACATAATCTTTAAAATCTTTATTTCCTAAAGCTTCCACATAGTAACTCTTTAATTTAGTAATATCACTTTTTTTAATTAATGTATTTATTTTTCTCATAACTTCACATCCTAACTAAGAGTTTTTGTATCTATATCTTCTAAAGACTTCTCATAATCATATATTGCATTAGCGATAACATATAAAGATGCTCCCATCTGTGATGCCATATCTTCTAAGCCTAGATAATTAAAACGTTCTACTATTTTAGAAGCTCCTTTTAATATATCGTTATAATGTTTATTTTCACTAGCTTTTAATCTTAAACTATCAGTTTCTAAATCTTCCTTAAGATATTTTTCCAAAGAATAACCTGTACAATAATTAAAACTATAATTTAGACTCTCGTAATAATCTATATTTACAAAATCTTCATCAGTCATATTTTTAGCATAGCTTTCTAGAAGATCAGCATAACGTTCTACTACTTTATCATAGTCTAGTTCTTCATCATGAATAAAACCCATAACTTTTCTTGCAAATGTATCTGTTTCTTTATAATTCTCAAACATAAATTGTCACTTCCTACTTCCATTCTATCATTATTTTTAGATTTTTAACATCTTTTTTACTATTTCATAAACTATTACAGGTGATGTTTATGCGTTTTAAAGGAAATAAACATAGTCCTTTCTGTAGATGTAATTTTTGCAAACAAAAAAGAAGAACCAGTATCTTCTATTTAGGAACTCTTCTTGCCCTTGCTGTCATTATCTGTTATCAAGCAGTACTTCTTTTATTTTTAGTTACAAGAATACATGCTTTGTTATTATTGATAGAACTAGTGCTTTTCATAGTTCTTCTTGTCTTTCTCATTTTTTAAGATAAACTCACTAGTTAGTTTTAATCTATCAAAAAACTTAGTTAATTCTAAACACTTATTCAAACTAGAAGGATAGATATCTATTTTATCTGGTATAGTTATATTTATAAGAAAATAAAGATACTCTTCTTCTTTATACTTATATCTATGTTGATAAAGTCTAAAATTACTTATCATATCAGTATCTTCATAATTTTTCTTAAAGAATCTAATAAAATCTTTACATGGTCTATCGATATGAGCTTTCTCTAAACTTATAAAATAATCTTTATCAGCTGATATAAAATGACTTAATTCACATTTGCCATGAGCATAAACATATCTTTCTCGTTTTTTTTCTTTCATTATTTTATACCAAGAATCTACTAAATGTCTAGAATAATTTAAGGCACTATAGATAATGGATACATTTCTTATAAAGAGATATTCAGAAGGTGCCATATATACTTTATTTTCTATTATATCTTGCATAGTAAAGTAATACTCTTCTAAGTAGTTTATTCTATTATTAAAAGAGTCATATTCTTCTTTTAATTTATCTTTATCTATCTCTTTATATATAGTAGTTTTATTTTGTAAATCTGATAGGGCATAAACTAAGTGTTTAGCAAGTTCATCATTATCTAATTCTCTTTTATCTAGATAGTTAAAGTATAACTCTCTATCAGTTATTTCAAATGGTTTTAGATAGTTATTAACATTATGATCATCTAAGTATTTATATATTTTATCTATATCATATTTCTTTTTTCTTTTAATTAAAATTCTATCTTCATCATAATCTATTACTCTAATATCTTTTAAGTAAGTATATTTATTTATCACTAACTTCTACCATCGTAGGAATAATTAGTTTAGCACCTACTTTTAAGTTATCTAAGTCATTATATTCTGAAAGTACTTCTCTATTAGTATTATATTTAGCCATAACTTCTTCTAGATTATCATCTTCTCTTAAGATATAAACTGAATAAGTAGAGTATGTCTCATCTGTATTAGCGAATGCAGAAAAGATGGAATCCATTACTTGTTTATTATTAGTATCTTCTTTCATAGTAGGCTCTACTTCTATAGACTCTTCCATCATAACAGGTACTTCTTCTTTAACAGTAATATTTTCTAAACTTGGTAATTCTTCTACTTCTTCAAAACTAGGAAGTTCTTCTTTAGCACTTTCTTCTGTAGTTAGTACTTCTATCTCTTCTCTTGTACTATCATCTTCCTCAACACTAGCATCTCTTACACCGCTATTATCATCTTCTTTAGTTTCTATAACTTCTTCTTCGCTTTCCTCTTCTACTTCAATCTTCTCTAACCCTTCAATTATAAGTTCTACATTTATTTGTAAAGCCTCTTCATTAACTATCGCATAAGTAAAGTTATTTATATCTACACCTCTTGTTTCTTCTTCTAAAGAAGTTGTAAGCATAATTTCAACTGGTACTTTATAATTAAAGTCTTCTTCTATAGTACTAGCTTCTGTCATTTTATAAGTACCGGATATTATCAAGTTACCTTCTATTTCACTATCATTAATAAAGGATAAATCAGGTTCTAATGAAATACTACTAATTTCCCCCACCATAGTTTTAAAAGCTATCTCTTTTTCTAAAGTTACTATTTGTTTCATTTTTATCTCCTTTCCTTAGTTCTAATATATGATAATATAAAAAGATTATTACTGTATTTTCTTTGCAAAAGTAATAATCTTTTCTTCTTCTCTATTAGGAAATAATTCTAAAAATATAAACGACTTAGGGCTTCTAAAGTTTCCTAAGTACTAATCAATATAAACTATATCACATTTGCTATACTTTTTCAACAATTTTGAGAAAACGCAAATGACACAAGAAATGATACAAGAAAAAAAATATTACTATATCTTCTTTGCAAAAGTAATAATCTTTTCTTCTTCTCTGTTAGGAAATAATTTTAAGATACTATTAATAGAAACAACTGCTTCAGTATCATAATAATCTCTTTTCTCTAAGATATTTAATATAGTTAATAGATAATTATCGGCTTTTCTATTTATACTATAATAATCACTAAACTCTTTCTTTAAATAACTTATAGAATGTAAAATGTAAGGATTACCTAAAAGATAATGATAGTTAGTTTCTCTTAATAGTAAATCATCTAATTCTAATAATTCTAAATAATCTATATAAGTAAAGACAAATTCTCTTTCTATATATGACCTTGCTCTTTTCTCTATTTCAGTATCACTTAATTCTTTTAACTTACTTAATCTATCTTTAGCATATCTATCATTATATATTGTAGATACTTCTAAAGCTGTGTTTAAAAAGTCTTCATTTACAAGGAAAAAGTCAGGTTCACTAACAAGTAGAGCATGTATTCCCTTTATAGTAGCATTATAATCATTAATTTTAAGTACTTCTAATCTATCATCATCTGTCATATCTGCTTTTATATTTAAAGCATAGCGTCTATTTTCTATAGATAAATCCCTTAGTTGCATATTTCCTCACTAACAAATAATTTTCTATATAATTCTTTATAATTAGACACATAAATAAACTCTAACTTACTTCTTATCTCTTTAGGTACATCTTTAACATCCTCTTTATTTTTTAAAGGTAAATAAATAGTTTTAACTCCTTCTCTATATGCTCCTAATACTTTTTCTTTAACACCACCTATTTTTAAAATATCTCCTTGTAGTGTTATTTCCCCTGTCATCGCTATCTTAGTAGATATCTTAATATTAGTAAAAGCACTAATTAAAGCGGTAGTTAATGCGATACCTGCACTTGGTCCTTCTTTAGGAATAGCACCCTCAGGTACATGGATATGTATATCATCATCAAAGATAGCTTTAGATAGATTAAACTTCTTAGCATTAGATTTTATATAACTTAGAGCAATCTTAGCAGACTCTTGCATAACATCTCCTAGAGAACCTGTTAAAACTAAATTAGAACTTCCTTTATAATGATTTACTTCTATAGGTAGTATATCTCCACCATACTCTGTATAAGCAAGGCCATTAACTACACCTTTTAGTTTAGTCTCTTTATTTTCCCTATTTGTATAAATCTTTCTATCTAAGTATTCTTCTAAGTCTTTACTGGTAATAGAATAAAATACTGGTTCATTAAGAGTTAAGACTTTTTTAACTATTTTTCTAAGTATCTTAGATATTAATCTCTCTAAATTTCTAACACCTGCTTCTTTAGTATAATAATTAATTATATCAAGTATTGCTTTATCACTAAAATTAACTTGTAGTGAGGTTAATCCATGTTCATCTAAAGCTTTAGGTATTAAATAGTTTTTAGCGATAGATAATTTCTCATATTCAGTATATGAATCTAAGTAAATAATTTCTAATCTATCTCTAAGTTCAGGTGCAATTTGGTCTTCATAGTTAGCAGTAGCAATAAATAAGACATTAGATAAGTCATATTCTTCTTCTAAGTAATGATCATAAAAAGTACTATTCTGTTCTTTATCTAAGACTTCTAAAAGACTACTAGCAGGATCTCCTCTATAGTTTTTAGTCATTTTATCTATCTCATCTATTATAAAGACAGGATTAGAACTACCACACTTTCTAATACCACTAATTATTCTACCAGGTAAAGCCCCTACATAAGTTCTTCTATGACCTACAATCTCTGCTTCATCATTAACACCACCAACAGAAACACTAATAAGACGTCTATTAAGAGCTTTTGCAATAGTTTTAGCAAGAGATGTCTTCCCTACTCCAGGTGGTCCTATTAGACATAAAATAGGACTTTTTTCTTTAGGAGAATTTTGTTTAACAGCAATATATTCTACAATTCTCTCCTTTACTTTAGAAAGACCATAATGACTATTATTTAAAGTATTCTCTATTTCTTTAATATCTGTAACATCACGAGTCTTATAATCCCAAGGTAGACTTAACATTAAATCAAGATATTCTCTTAATATAGAAGCTTCAGGTACATTTTCATTTATAGATTTATAATGCTCTATTTCTTCTTTAATTTTATTTCTTACTTTATTAGAACATTTAAGTTTCTTTAACTTCTTATTATAATTATCTACAATCATATTCTTACTACTAACAGTACCTAACTCATTAGATATTATTTTTAACTTCTCAGATAAATAATATTTTCTTTGATCTTCATCTATTCTTTTATGAACTTTTACTTCTATTTCTTTCTCAAGCTTTGCAAGATTTATCTCTTCTTTTAACTGACTAACTAAATTAATAGCCCTTTTAATTGGATCCAATTCATATAAATAACTCTTTTTAGTATCAGGAGAAAGATTAAGAAACGATACTATAAAGTCTGTTAATTTATCTAAACTTTTAATAGAAGATATCTCACCTAACATTGCATTACTAACACTAGATATCTCTCTTACATATTTCTCATAATTACGATATAACATATTTAAGTACTTATCTTCTTCTAAAGCATTATCAAATGTATTCTCTATTTCTTTATAATTAGCATAATATATACCACTTTCTTCTTCATAAGAAGATATCTCTATTCTTTTTAAACCTATAAAGATATAACGCATTTTTGAGTTTGGAATATTAAGTTTTAAAGTTAAAGTTGCTAAAAGACCTATTTTAGGAAATTCTGTAACGTCATCAGTACTTATATTATCTATAGAATGTATTATAATAAGTTCTTTATTATCACTTTTATCTACTGCATCAATAAGTCCTTGCTCATAATAATCTACAGTCTCACCACGATACTCCATTCCTGGAAAAATTATTGCATTATTAATAATTAAAATAGGTAACTTCGCCATTTATATTCCTCCCTAAAAGAACTAATATTTATTATATCTAAAATTTAAAATTTGACAATAGAAAAAGAACATTTTCATGTCCTTTATTTCTATATTATTAATCCCTATTTTACTATACCAGATACTGTACATTCTGCAACAGGAGTAGTATTATAAGTATTATTACTTGTAGCATCATATAAACTAATCTTATCAGTATTAGGTGTCTTAGTTGAAATAGCTTGATAATTAGTTTCACCAGTAACTGCTTGTTCCTTAACTAAGTCACCATCAAGACCATTTTCATTCAAAACACCAAAACCGTTATTAGCATCATCAGACATTTGGATATAATATTGATAACTATCAACACCACTTGCAGAATTATTATAAATAATTATAAAACTCTCATCTGAATATTCTGAATTAAATGGACTCTCATGAGATCCACTCTCTAAAGCTATTGTATTAGTAGATACTGCTAAACACTCACCATAACTTGGCATAACATCTGCTGCATAATCTCCATTTACAAAGCTAAGTCTTACAGAGTTGGCATATTGTTGTGCAGTAGTGACAAAAGTATCACGTCTTGCTCCTCTAATATAACCAGACATTGCTGTAATAGCTAGTGTCATCAATATTGCTAAGATAATGATAACAGCTAGTAATTCGATTAGGGTAAATCCCTTTTTGTTTAATTTTTTCATTAATATAACCTCCATATCTTACTTTTAAATCATATCAAATTATTTTTTAACTGTCAATAATTTTTGACACTGAATATCCACTAATTTTAGAACCAATAGTTGGTGTTACTATAGTTAACTCACTTCCGCTTGCTACTCTTCTTCTAGCATTCTCTTTATTTAAGTCATCTCTACTAGTTAATGGTATACCCCTTACAGTCTCATCAAAGTTTTCAACTAAGGCAGCCGAATAAATATAACTACTACCACTTCTAGCGATCATAACATATGATTTATCTAAATCATAACTCCCACCTTCAGGTCCTTCATCAAAATCAGTTAAATCTAAAGCACGCATACGAATAATAATACAGTTTCCTGATGTTGGAAGATCTATACTAGTATCACTCCTAACTTTATATTCTGCTAAAGTTATCATTCTCTTAGCATCCTCTACATAAGTATTTTGTTTATTTTTATCAATAGTACTCATGACATTTGGTACTGCTACTAACATCAATAATGCTAGTATCGCAATAGTTGCCAATAATTCAATTAACGTAAAACCTTTTCTATTCATCGCATCACCTATCTTTATTACATTATAACATGCTTTTTTTTAAGATAAAATATTTTTTAAATTTTCTTTTTCTATAAAAGCATTTTCTGTCAAGTTACTGCCAAAAATAGAGTCATAACGAAAAATAGCAAAGCCACTATAATTAGATAATTCACGACTCAACATAACTTCTCTTGAAATGATATTATTATACTCTACCCACTCATTTACCCCTTCTTTAGCAAATTTATCTATATTTCCTGTCTTATAAAAAGCAAGAGCAGGAATTAAATCTATATCTATAGTTATTAAATTATTCCAAGATTTAATAGTCTCTTCAAAAGGCTTAACACTATTTAAAAAGCCATAATAAACTTGAGGCATTATATAGTCAACATATCCTTTTTTAGTAACAAAAGTTCTTGTATCTACATAATTACTATTATAGTTATTATCTATATTTCCATCAGGAGAAATACCAAAAAGAATATCTTTATTATAGTTTTTAATAAGATTATAAGTTTTTTTAACTAATGAACTTATAATATTAAGTCTAAACTCTTGCAAAGTAAGTAAAGGATCTTCTTCTTTCGCTTTATTATACTCAGTACTATCTATTGTAAGAGAATTAGGATAAAAGTAATCATCAAAGTGTATTCCATCTACATCATAATTAGTAATTATCTCTTCTATTCCATCAAGTATTAATGACTCTACTTTACTACTAGCAGGATTATAGTAAATACCATTATCCATTACTTCTACATCAGTAGTATTTAACATGTCATAGGAAGGATTAGAAGTACTTATTAGATTAATATCTTTAGTATTACTAATACGATAGGGATTAATCCAAGCATGAAGTTCTAAGTCTTTTTGATGAGCCTTTTTTATAAAGTATTTTAAAATATCAAAAGGTAGATCATCTCCTTCAGTATTAACAACACTTCTACTACTAGGATAAATAGATGAAGGATATATAGCATCACTAAAAGATCTAACTTGTAATATTATCATGTTAAAGCCATAGGACTTAGCAGTATCTAGCATACTATCTATAATTTTTTTCATATCAACCTCACTTTTACCTCTAATATTATTACCAAGTTCAATATAAGAGATAAACACTGCCCTCTTCTCTTCATCTAACTTAGATTTATTTTCTTCTTTTAAAGTATCTTTAGGTACAAAGATATAAACTATAACTAATAAAAAAATGATAAGTAGTAAATAATATTCTTTTCTCATACTCTTATCATATTCTATTTATAATACATATTTTGTCTAATTAAGAGATACAGTCACTATTTTTTATAATAAATAATTGATTATCTTTATAAAAGGCATAAAAAACATCATCTAATTTTACTTTTTTACTAGCAAGTAACTCATTAAGCCATTTTTCTTTTCTTCTTATTTTCTTTAATGTCATCATCTGCACTTTACCATCAAGTATTAAAGGTAATGGATATGGTCCACTATTATTAGCATCTTTAGTAAATACTGATAGTTTTCCACTAGTTTCAAGTATAGCATACTCTACTTCTTCAATACTTTTAACATTTCTAGCACGTAACTGTGTAAGTAAATCTTCTAAGTTATAACGTTGTTTAATCATCTCTTTAAAATTTACTTTACCATTATCTATAATAACAGAAGCATCTCCATCTAACATAGTTCTAAGTTTATCACTTTTTAAAGAAAGTTTTGCAAGTACTATTTGTAATATTACTAAAACTCCTATTGGTAAAAGCATAAGAAAGACACTACTATCATACTTTTCAATACTAATCGCTGCAAGTTCTGCTATTAATATTGAGACTATTAAATCTATTATACCTAGTTCACCAACTTCTCTTTTTCCCATAAAACGGTAAAAGATTACAATAGCAAAATAAAAGAAAAGAGTTTTTAAAAGTATTAGTAAATAATCCATATTATCACCTACTAATAACATCTCCAACTCTTTTTAAATTATACCTTTATTTTTTAAAAGTTCTATTATTTCTTTATGTATTTCATCAATTGTTTTCTCTTTACTTCCATCTATACAATCAATTACATCCCAGTTATATAGTCCTGCAAGTTCTAAATAAGCATCTAAGACTCTTTTTTCTTTAGAATTATCTATTAGATCAAATGATAGTTGATTATTATATTTATAAGGCATATTTAAAAGGATTGTATAGTCTGGTTTAGGTAGTTTTAAAAGCCAGTATTCTAATTTATCTATCCACTGATACATATAGAATCTATCTTCAGAATTATCGTATTTACTACCTTGATTAGCCATATTAGAACTAGTATAACGATTAATAACGACGATATAATCATCATTTAAGTATTTTTCTATTGTTTTAATATTATATTTACGATCTGCTGCTGTATATAAACAAACAAGTTCTGGATCAAGAGTATCTATTTTTTCAGGAAAATAACTATTGTTACTTAAAAGACAGTCTTTAAAGATTCTTCCTGTAGGAGTATCATACATAGGAAAAGAAAATTCTATTGTTTTCAATCCCATTTTATTTAAAGATTCTACTAATAATTTACTTTGAGTCTCTTTACCACTACCTTCTATACCTTCAATAACAATAATTTTGCCCATAATATAGCCTCCTATATATTAATATTATTATGTTCATCAAATGGTACTAACAAACATTTACGGCTTGCTAAATAATCACACATATGGACAAAGTTCTGATATTTAGTATGAGGTTTCTCTAAGACTTCATTACCATTATAATCAGTAGTATAATCTCCCATATGTGTTTTAATAGCATCGCTTATAAACATAGCGTCTTCTCTACTTAAGCCAACTTTCTCATAATTATCCATAACTACTTTACTAGCGATTAAAGGATGATCAAAACGAGTATATCTCTCTTCTACAAGTCCTTTTTTAAAACCATCATGTAATAGAAGAGCCATAAGCATTAAATCTTTCTCTAAAGAAGTATACTTCTTACCAATAGATAAATCACTTAATAGTTCATAACCTATTCTAACAGCAGCTTTAGTATGACGAAGAAGTCCTCCTTCACCTTGAGCATAACTAGGATGATACTTACCAGTTGATGCAGCAGGTTCCCTAAAGAAATAATCTGGTAATAATTCTATTAACTCACCAAGACTTTTTCTTAAAGATTCATCTTTTATATAATTTATTTCATCATAAAATATCTCTTTCTTTGTCATAATTACCTCTTTCCAGTCCATTATATCTAATAAACGTTTGTTTGTAAAGAAAAATGAAGAAAAAGAAAAAAAGCTAAGATATAGCTTTTAATCACTTAGTTCAAGGGTGAATTATCTGTTCAATAATGTTATTGAGTTTACTTTAGTTCCTTCTCCTGTAAATCTAAAAGCAGCATAACTTACTCCTATTAATGCAATTACCATTAATAGTATTAATCCTATTATTACTATCTCTTTCTTTGTCTTTTCCATTAATAACCTCTCCTCTACTACTTATTAGGATATCTATAATTTCTTATCCTATACCTTTATCATCTATTTTAATATTAACACATAGAATCCACTTGTTCAAATAAAAAAATAATGATTATTGTTATTTAACCATTATTTTACATAATACTTCATCTAAAACATAAAAATATTCTTCTTTTACTCTTAGATATCTACTATCTTCTTCTAATACTTCTATTTCTACTAAATATTTATAATCTATTATATCACTTATATTAGCATTATACTTTTCTTTAAATATCTCTTTATCTATTCCTCTATTAGTCCTTAAATTTAACATAACTTCATAAAAGATCTTATCTTTAAAAGTAAGTATCTCTTCATCCATAACAGTTTTACCTTTAATATAATTACTAATACTTCTAGTATTAGTATATCTAATATTATCTATATAACTAGAAGCTCCTACACCAAAACCATAATAATATTTATTATTCCAATACTTTAAATTATGAATAGACTGATACCCCTCTTTAGAAAAATTAGATATTTCATAATGAATATAATTATTATCTTTTAAAGTCTTAGCTATTACTTCATACATATCTCTATCTAATGACTTATCTATACTCTTAACACCATTTATTTTTAATTTAGTATTATCTTCTATAATTAAAGAATATGTAGAAATATGAGGTACATCTAATGATAATAAAAATTCTAAATCTTCTTTTAAATCATTTAAAGTTTCTCCTTTTATAGCATATATCAAATCTACATTTATATTAGTAATATTATTACTCTTAAGATTATTAATACAACTAATAACTCTATCTTTACTAGTATATCTTTCAAGTACATCTTGTAATTTACTATTAATAGTTTCAACACCAAGACTAACTCTATTAACACCATATTTTTTAAATAATTTAATCTTATCTAAAGATAAACTATCAGGATTAACTTCTATAGTAATCTCACAATCTTTACTTAACTTAAATATCTTTAAAATACTAAATAACTTCTCTAATTCATCAAGACTTAAACTACTAGGAGTACCTCCTCCTATATATAAAGATGTAATGATTTCTCCTTTATATTTAGATTTTATCTCTTTATCTAAAGCATCTAAATATCTATTAACATATTCTTTATTATAAAATATTTTACAAAAATCACAATAAGCACAAATATAATTACAAAAAGGAATATGAATATAAACTGCATCTACACAACTCACAAATATCACCACTAATAGAATAATAGAAAATAGAAAAAGAAGCAAGGAAATTGCTTCTTTACATTATAAGTGTCTTCTCATCTAAATAGATTTCTCTTTCTTTAGCCGTAATTTTTATAGTATTTTCTATTCTTCTTTTATCTTCGTCTACTTCCGTTAATTTATCTATTTTTATTACATTAGCATTGCTATTTGTTTTTTAGATAGTCCAGTTAGTTCGCTTATTAAAGGTATATCCATCTTTTTATCAAGCATTGCTTTAGCAATAGATTTTTTCTCATTACTAGCACCTTCTTTTCTGCCATCACTTCTTGCAGAATTAATCTCCATCTTATGAACTATCTCTTCATCATATATTGCACC
>CALVJB010000027.1 GCA_944332025.1 uncultured Bacilli bacterium | reverse complement strand
ATAATTTCAACTTTAGTCCCTTCTTTGTACTTTGAATATATATTGATTTCAAGTCCTAACTTATTACAAATCTTTTTAGAAAGATATAAACCAATACCAGTAGATTTTGATTTAGTTCTATCACTACCAGTAAAACTCTTTTCAAATACTCTAGATAAATCACTATCTTTGATTCCACAGCCATTGTCCTTTATAGATAATATCACATTATCTTTATTTTCACTTGCATTTATCTCAATCCTTTTATCTTTCTTATTCATATATTTAATTGAATTTTGAATGACTTGTGAAACAATGAATATTAACCATTTCTCATCACTATATATTTTCTTTTCTAAATGATTCACTTGTACTGATATTTTTTCATCCAGTATATATACCCTATATTTTAATAAAACTTTATGAATAACATCAGATAAGTTTAGTTCTTTTATAAAATAATCTTTTTCTGGATTCTCACTTCGTGCATAATATAAAATCTGATCTACATACATATCAATTTTATTTAATTCTTTTTTTGATATTTTATCTTTACTATTATCAAATGATAAAGATAATGCCGAAATTGGTGTTTTAATTTCATGAGCAAAACTTTCTATATATTCTCGATAATCTAAATTTTCTTGTTCCAATTTACTTATCTTATCATTCATTGATTTTGTTGCTTGTTTTAAAGCATAGATATATGCCTTATTTTCTACATTACTACTTTTAGGAATTATCTCTGATATAAAATACTTTTCATCTAAAGCATCAACTAAATCAGTAATTTGCAAATATTTTTTCTTTTGGAAATGATAATCACAAAATAAATAACTAATTAGTAGAACTAATAAAATAATATCAATTAAAGCAATATAAAATAATGGTATTTCAGCAAAACCTAATAAAACTGATAATACAATGATGGTTGATATTTGAAATAGAATATAAAATATTTTATTCTCTAAATAACTCGACAATTTCATAGTTTATATCCCTTTCCTCTTATATTTGTTAAAAAGTCAGTAATTCCTATCTCTTTTGCTTTATTTCTTAAACGATTAATATTTACTGATAAAATATTATCATCTAAATAATACTTATCATTCCAAAGTTTTTCTAATAATTCATCTTTAGTAATAAGTCTTCCCGAATTAGTGAAGAAATAATAAAGAATACGAAACTCGTTACGTGTTAATTCTATTTCCTTATCTTGATATTTCAAGATGGATAAATGCAAGTCCAAAGTATAACCGTTTTTAGTTAGTTCTCTAAAATTAATAGGATTATTTAATTTTAATGCTCTTTTGATTTTTTCAAGTAAAACAATTTTATTATATGGCTTTGTTATAAAATCAACGCCACCTACCCTAATGCTTTTAATTTCATCTTCTGTTGTATCACGACTTGTAACAAAGATAATTGGTATGTTTGATTTTTCTTTTATCTTTTTACATATATCATAACCATCCATATAAGGTAAATTAATATCTAGTAAAATCAAATTAGCATCTATTTCTAACAAATTATCTACGACATTTTCAAAATTTTCTATCAATGTAGTTTTATAACCAGCATCTTGCAAAAGTATAGATAGTTTTTCTCTGATAATTGGATCATCTTCAACAATTACAATATTCATAACATCACCACATTTCTATTAATATTATACTATAAAAAGAGTTAGATTACATTACCCTCTAACTCTTATCAATGTTTCTTTTAAATCCAAAATAAGTTGCAATAAAGTAAATTACATATATCATTATAAATATCAAGATACTTACACCAAAACAACTTAAATAAAATGTTGGACTTGGGAGAATTGACTTATATACTCTATTTAATAAATATACAAAACCAAAACTAATAATAATTGGATAAATAGCTGGTACACCAAATAAGATATAAAGTTGTTTTCTAATTGTCTTATAGATTTTTCCATCATTTACACCAAGCCTTTTTAATACTTTATAACGATAATTATATTTAGCACTATCGCTTAATGTTTGTATTGCCAGTATCGTTCCAACGATTGCTGAGAAAATAAATGACATATAAACGCTAATTGCAGTTACAATTGCTGATGATATATTACCTTCTTCTAATGTAGTACCTCTTACATTAATACGATATGTAGAACAAAATTCCTGTCCTTCTTCATCTTTTTCACATAAATCAGAACGTAAAGCCTCTACAAGAATTTTTTCTAATTGGCTTGTTGTTTCTTCCGTTGTATCAATAGATATAAAATATTCGTAAATATCCAAGCCTTTTACTACTTCATCTGGAACAACTATTGCATAATCAGCATTTGTTAATCCTGAAAAATAAAGCTCGGTAGTTGCACTTTTTTGTTTAAGAGTTCGACCGTTAGATAACGTAATGGTTTTTATTAAATTTTCATTAGCTAAAGAAGTTTCGCTAGTATCATACACTAAAATATACTCATCACTATTTAAAGCAACTTCATTTTTACCTTTCATTTTTAATAAATGATTATAATCACTTATTTTAATAATCTTGTCATAAGGTTCACTTTTATAATCATAAGCTGGTAATAGTTTTTCTATATTGGAGTTTGTATCCATATAAACATTATATCTAACACTATCTACAATTGTGTAATTTTCATCTACAACATCATAAACTTTTGAAAGAGGTTCTTCTGTTTCAAAGAATGCTGAGACATCAAAAGGTGAAGTCGTTTCATTTATATAATCATAAGATGCTTTATTTAAACTAGAAAAATTTAAAAACAATAAAGTGAACATAATCAAAACACCGAGTGTCCCAAATGTCATTCCCATTGTTCTTGCTTTGGATGAGAATGTTCTAGCTACAAATAAATTATCTTTGCTATACTTGATTTTTTTGCTTTTCAAAACAATAGAAAGTAGAAAATCCGATAAGCTAAACATCACTCCATAAATACTTATGATAAATAAGAATATTCCAACTATGGCGTATGTTAATATAGACTGATCCATTATAACATCATTGGTAAAAGTAGAATTTAGAAAAATAAATGAGCCAATTCCTATTAAAATACTGATAATAAATAATAAATTACGTCTTTTTTTAGTCTTGATTACTTTTTCTTCGTTTTGTTTTTCTAAATATAATAAATTATAAATATTTATCTTTTTAATTCTTCGGTAAGCTAAAAATAAAACAAATAAATAAATAAGTAAAAAGTAAAGTAATAATAGTACAATAGACATGAAATTAAATTCTATAAATATGGCTTGTGGTAATTCCATTACTTTAACTAAAAATAACGAAATAAATTGACTAAATACAAATCCTATGGGAATAGAAAGTATAAGAGCAATGATTCCAAATAGAATATTTTCTAACAAAAATAATCTTGAAATCTTTTTCTTTTTAATTCCCAGTAACATATAAGTACCAAATTCTTTGCTTCGCTTAGAAAACATAAATTTTGTTGTATAATTAATTAAAAAGCAAATAACAAACACAACTATTACATTGATAAATATAACAATATTTTTAAATGAATCATTCATAGTATCATAAATTTCTACAATAGCATCAGACCATGATACTAAATTCATAGCAAACATAAGCGAAAATGCTATTGTAATAGTAATTAGGTAAATAATATAATCACGACTACTACGCTTTACATTTCTAATTGCTAATTTTCTTAACACTTTATCGCCTCCTTAATTTCTTTCAATATTTCTTTTAAAGCCGTAATAAGTAGCTATAAAATATATTGAATAAATTAATATAAACACAATCAAATTAATAAAATAATATATCAAGTAAACTGTATTTGTTGTTAATGCAATATTAAATACTTTATTTAGAGATGTTAAAGTAACAAAACTAATGATAAGTGGATAAAAAACAGGAAAAATAAAGAACACAAATAGTTGTTTAAATATTGTTTTATTTAACATCTCATCACGAACTCCTAGTTTACTTAAAACTCTATAACGATATTGATATTTTGTAGAATCACTAAGTGATTGAATAGCTAGGATTGTTCCAACTACTGCAATAAAGATAAATGCTATGTAAAAACAAACAAAAGATATGATTGTTATAAATCCATTATTAGTAGCCTCTTCTTGACCTCTTACTGTTAAATCGCCTGAAGAATAACACATAGTATATCCATCTTCAGTTTCATTACAAATATCTGGACTTATAAAAGCTGTCAATTTCTTTCCAAAAGTTTCTGTTGTTTTTTCCTTTGTATTAACAATAAGATTTGTAGCACCCTCTTCTAAACCCGTAATAGCATTATCAGGAACTACGATTATAAAGCCATATCCAACACCCCAAGAATAAGTGTAACCAGTAGTAAGAACTTCCTTTTGCTTTAGCTTAACTCCATTTGATAAAGTAAGTGTTTTGATGGAATCTTCATTTGCAATTTTATCTCCTAACTCTTTTACTGTATTAATCAAATATTCATCATCAGCTAAACTAACTTTCTTATCGCCTCTTAATTCTAATAATTTATTATAATCACTTAGCTTAATTACTTGGTCATAATCTCTCCAGCCACTATATTCTCCTAAAGAATTACTTATATATCGATTTGTTTCTTTATATCCATGATAGCTAAAACTTTCTTCAATGGTATAATCACTTTGAATAAAATTTATATATTCGGAAATATTGTTTTTATCAATTTCTTTGATACTAATATCATAAGGAGATGCTAACTCTAACTGATAGTCAAACATTCCTTTAAATAAGCTAGATAAATTTAAGGCTATTAAAGTAAATGTAATTAATACTGTCAACGTTCCTAAAGTAAAACTCATTGTTTTTACTTTAGAGGAAAATGTCCTTGCTATAAATAAATTATCTTTACTATATTTAATTTTTTTATTTTTTAAAACTATTTTTAAAATAAAATCAGATAATGTAATAGCAACCCCATAAATACTTATAATAATTAAAATGATACATAAGAAAATTATTCCGAAAGATGGTTCTGTCCCCATCCCTTTAAACTGCTTATCAAAAAGAAACATTGCAACAACACCAACAATTAAAGAAACAATAAATGCTACATTTCTAACTTTATTCTTTTTAAATCTTTTCTCTTCATTTTGCTTTTCTAAATATAATAAATCATGTATTTTTACTTTTTTTATTCTGTGTCTTGCTAAAAATAAAACAAATAAATATATTAAAGCAAAATAAAGCAACAGTAATAAAACAGAATTTAAATTAAAAGTAATCTTAACAATAGAATCCAATTCAAACATTCTTGTAACTATGAATGACATAAAAAGACTAAAAATATAACCGATAGGAATTGAAATTAATAAAGAAAAGAAACCCAAAATAATATTTTCAAAAGTAAACATCTTTGAAATTTTTTTCTTTTTAATTCCTAAAAGCATATATGTTCCAAATTCTTTACTTCTTTTGCTAAACATAAATTTAACTGTATAATTAATTAAAAAGCATACAACAACTATGATAAACGCATTAACAAAATACATTACCAATGCAAAATTATTCATCACATCACATAAATTCAATATTTCTTTAGAATTTCCCATTAAGTTAAATGCAAAAATAAAAGAAAAAGCTAATGTTACTGTAATTAAATAAATTACATAATCTTTTGCACTTCGTTTAACATTACGAAATGCTAATTTACTTAACATTTCCTACATCTCCTCCAAGGAGTGTTAAGACATCAATTATTTCATCAAAGAAATCTTTTCTTGATTTATTACCACGAACTATCTCATTGAAAATTTTACCATCTTTTAAGAATAATACTCTTTTACAGAAACTAGCACTAAACGAATCGTGTGTAACCATAAGAATAGTTGCTTTTAATTTATCATTCATATCATCCATTGTTTCCAAAAGCATTCTTGAAGATTTAGAATCTAATGCACCAGTTGGTTCATCTGCTAAAATTAATTTTGGATGATTAATTAAAGCTCTTGCACAAGCACATCTTTGTTTTTGACCTCCTGATACTTCGTAAGGAAACTTCTTTAAAACATCTGCAATTCCTAATTTAGTAGCAATATCTTTTACTTTATTATCAACTTTGTTTGGATCTTCATTATTGATAATTAAAGATAAAGAAATGTTTTCTTCGATACTTAAAGTATCTAGCAAGTTAAAATCTTGGAAAATAAAGCCTAAATTTTCTTTTCTAAAATCAGCCATATCATCTTCTTTGATTTCTGTAATGTCTTTACCACCAACATAGATATGTCCAGCAGTAACATTATCAATAGTAGAAATGCAATTTAATAATGTAGTTTTACCAGAGCCACTTGCTCCCATAATAGCGACAAATTCACCTTCATCTACATCAAAAGAAATTCCATCTACTGCTTTTGTAATATTCGTATTCACGCCATAATACTTTTTTACATTTTCTAATTTTAAAACTTCCATATAATTTTCTCCTCTCTGATAATATTATAAAATATATTAATAAAATATAAAATTACAGTTTTGTAAGTAAAAGAAAAAGACTATCATTTTCATCTGATAATCTTATTATGGCATTAGATCCAAATTATAAACTAATGTTAAATCATTTTATTTAGCAAAAAATATACCATAAATCACTATTAATGCAAAAAACATTAATATTCCTGTACCTATCACTAAATATATTTTAATTACACTTTTTACACTTTGTGAATCTCGATACAATGAATCAACTTTTTTTCTACTAATTTCTTTAATTATAGCATTAGGAATTGATCTATCTTTTACTAATTCATCTATACTAATTTCAAAAAGATCAGATAATTCTTCTAATTTGTCCATTTCAGGAGTTGTTTCACCTAATTCCCATTTACTAACAGTTTGTCTTGCTACATTTAATTTATTTCCTAGTTCTTCTTGTGAAAGTCCTGCTGCTTTTCTTAACTTTATTAATTTTTCATTAAATTTCACTTTAAATCATTCCTTTCATTTTCTGATACAAAGAGCTCTTTAAATATCTAATATAATTATAATATTTTATTGCCCTTATATCTACCATTTAGAACTGGAAATATGTCCCTTAAACATAACATTTAATATTTTATAGTATTTGTTTTAAAAATAGTAATTTATTATTTATTTCTTTTTATTAAAATTATTGCTAAAATTAACGTAATAACTATAACTATAATTGGTGCAACTTTAAAGAATATCCATTCAAAAGAATGCCATATTGTTCCAATAACGCTCCATTCAGGATTACTATAATCCCAAGATTGATATGGACTACCTAATATAGCTAATATTATAAAAAGTAATATAATACACACATCCAAAACTATTAAAAAATTTATTGTTCTTTTCCTTTTTTGTTTTTGTTTCCTAGATAGTTGTTCATTTATAATTTCTAATTTTTCTGATATTACTTTTATATCATTCTTTTCTTTTTCTTCAATGTTTTCACCTAGAATTTCACTAACTGGAGTTTCAAAAACTTCTGATATAGATATAAGCATTTCAGCATCTGGAACAGATAATCCTGATTCCCATTTAGATATTGTTTGTCTAACAACATTTAACTTAACACTTAATTCTTCTTGTGAAATACCTTTATTCTTTCTTAAAGTTTTTAAATTATCCTTTAACATAAAATTTCCTCCTTTCGTTAATTCAATTCTATGATAAAAAACGCATTGCTACAAGCAATGTATTTTAACATTTCAACAAATTGTAATTTTATTTTTGTATTTCATTAGCTATCTTATCTAAACTAGAAAAATCAATAAAATTAACCTTTTTGTTATAAGTTTCTATCATTGCTCTATCTTCAGCTGTTTGCTTTTCATTTGGTAAATTCTTAACTGCATTATAAAGCAATTTCATCATAGTTTTATGGGCAAAGTTTAATTTTGAATAATCTATTCCACCTCTTAAATGGAAGATTTTTGCTTTTTCAAGAACTTCTTTTGGTATCTGTTTTTTTATATTATTCCTTATATTATTTTTATTTACTTCATCCGTTGGGTCCGAAAGACCAACTGTTGCAATAAGAATTTTTTTGTTTGAAATATTATTTAATTTTTTTAGTGTTTTTGACATCCCTAATACTCCACCGGCATACAAAGCACCTAAATAAATAATATTATCATAATCATTTATTTGTTGATTAAATTTTTTAAAAGAAATTGCTTTTATATTAGTTCTTTTTGAAAGTTCTTCTGCGTATTGTTTTGTTGTCCCATAGTGAGAACCATATATTATAATACTATTCATAGAAACTCCTTTTTTATTTACTTTTTAAATACTAAAATTGCTTTTGCCGTTCCTGTAATTGACATTGTAACTAACTCATAGCCATTTTCTAACATTTCATTTGCTTTTTCTTCTACTTTTTGTGCCATATTATCTGCTTTTGGCGAATAATCTATAACAACTGTTTTATACATTTTTTTGCCACCTTTCCTTTCTATATAATCATTTATTTTTTTCATTTTTTGAAATATATAGTACCAATAATATTATTCCTGTTAAATTAATTCCTATTGATAAACCTAATAACAAACCTGAACTAAATTCACTAAATGGTGTAACTTCATTACCACAAAATAAGGTATAAGCCAAGTACAATATATTTCCTAATATTATTAATAATATTCCAGTTTTTCCTTTATGCATATGTAATCCTCACTTTCAAATTACTATTTATTTAACAAATCACTAAATTTATTGAATAAGTTTTTCTATCGAATTATACTCATCACCACTTATTTGGTATATACCATTATATGGTTGTTCAATATAATAACTATTGTTTTTATTATATACAAATATTATAGATTTTCCAGTTTCTATAAAATTACACTCAATTTGTATTTCATTATTAATATTTATAGGTACATCTTGTACGCTTTCATTTTTAGTTACTCTTTTTGTACCATTTAAAATATACAGTATATCTTGCATTTTTTCTTTGTCATCAATAATAACATTTTTTTCGTTTTGTTTTAATGAAATACTTTCTAATTTTTCAAGTTTAGGTAAATTAAGTGTATAAGTTCTTCTATCTCTAAAATGATAAAAAACTCCTATCATTAACACTACCAATACAATTATACCTAATACTGTAAATAATACATTTCTATTTTTCATAGTCATTACTCCAATCATCTCTAAAAATTACTATTTATCTTTTTTAATTAAAGATCCTATTCCTAAACCAACACATAAACCTATACTTATTCCAAAACATATACATATAGGGATATTATCGGCGAACACTCCTATAATCACTCCTAATGATGTTCCAATGCACATTCCAATTGACATTCCTTCTAACATATATGTTTTTGTTTCATCTTTAATTTCTTGTTTGTTGACTTTTTTGTTTTTCATGATTTTTTCTCACTTTCAAATACAAAACTCTATATTTTTGTTTAGATAATTATATCATATTTTAGCATATAAAAATAGACTAGCTATAAGACTAGCCTATTGAATTAATTAACTCATTATATTGATTACTTAAATTATCATTAGAAAATACAATATTTTCTCCTTCGATAGTCCAACTATTAGGATTTTCAGATAATAGATTTAATACTTTTTCTGATGTATTTAAAATTTCTATTATGTCATCTATTGAATCTTCCACAGCAGTGTCTTTTATAGAATCCATATCTCCAACAAATTCTTGTTCATATAAATCAACATAGTAACTATCTAAACCTTTGCCTTCAATATATGACATAGCCTTTTCTTTAGTCATATATTCAGAATATTTTTCTTTACACTCTTCTAATTTTTGTCTTGTTGTCGAAATATATTTTTTTGATTCAATAAATTCTTTACCATCAGTTTTGTAGTTATCAGCAGTAAGCAAAGTTGTTATTCTTTCATCATTGATTAAATCAGCAATCTCTATGCTATTATCAAAGTTATCTCTTAAATATGATTTAAAAGCATTTTCTACTTTAGCATAATCGCCTTTTGTAACAGTCCTATCTAATCTTTTGTTAATCTCATCTATATCAATATTTTCTGCATTAGATAGATCGCTTATTTGTGATATTTCTGTTTTTAACTTATCCTCTTGCCCCATGTCTGAAATAACCATATATCCTATAACTCCTATTATTGCTACTAAAATAACTGCAACTACAATTATAATTTTTTTCTTCATTACTCTTCCTCCTATTTTTTTCTAATAACACATAAAAATCGTATTCCATATTCTAATGCTAGTAAAAACAAATAAAACCCTAACCATACAGCAAAACTTATTAGTTTTACATCTAATGTGTTCTCAGCACCACTTCCATCAACTTGTCTAACAAACAAGAAAATACTAACACCAGCAAATATTATAAATTGAATAATTTGGAATATTTTCCATCCACTTACTTTCACTCCCTCACTCCTCTCGTATATATTAATTATATCATGAAAATACAATTTTTTCTTTACTTATACATTAATAACTAAACAAAGGAAAAAGAACCAATTATAATTAGTTCTATGATATTTTATTTGCTAATTCATTTTGATTGTTATATAAATATTTGTTTGCAACAAAAGTCGCTATAATAAATAAACATCCTAACATTGCAAGTCCTAAATATACATTGATATTTTTAAATAAATAAACCATTAATGCAATAATTACTATATTAATCATTGATAACAAAACAGGAAAAACCAAATTCATGTTCTGTTTAGCAACTGCATATTCCGAATCCCAATTTAACTTTGGTCTTTTTAAATCTACAATAATCATTAAGATACTTTGTAATATACCCATTATAGTTGCAATTACAAATAAAATAACTAAAGTTAATACTGGAAGATGTAAAATATATTCTGCAATACCTAATGATATAATAATTGTTACAATATTCATAATTATATTAGGAATAATTTTATATATATACTGTCTATATAAAGAAACAGGTATATATTTCATAAATATAGCATTTGAACCTTCTCTTGAAATAGCAGTTATGGATATGTATATAAACATAGTGAAGAACTGTATAATTCCCAATATAATACCTATAATTAAAAATGAATTTGTTGGAGTATTACCTAACATTTTTATGGTTGATTCTGCCAGTCCACCATCTCCATTTAAACTAGAATATACAACGAAAACCATTAATATTGGAATCAAAACAGCTGGTAATAAACATTGTAATAAAAACACAGGATTTCTAGCTAATGTTTTAAACTCTTTACCAATATAGCTCTTATATAATTTACTATTTTGATATTTTTCTTGATTAATTTTCTTATTAGAAGTTGTTGTACTACTTCCAAATAAATTACCAATCAATCCTTTAAAATATAATTTTTGTGAAATAATCAAATATAAAACTAGTCCAACTGCTGTAATTATAAAAGTTTTAAAAATATTAATCACTACTATAAATAATGAATTTGTAGTTAATGCTTCTACCATATAATCTACTGTTGGTACATATCCTTTCATTATCTCTATCATACCATTTGCTTGAACAACGGCTTGTGCCATTTCCTCATTAGTTAAATTATCTCTTGTTCCACTAGTCGCAACCGATATAGCAATTACAATTCCAATAAGTAATATAGATGCAATTAATTGAAATCTATTTCTATTTTTGGTAAATCTAGCAAAACTCATAATAATCATAACAATTATACTTATTAACAAAATTGGTAAAATTGGTAATAATATAACAGAGCAAATCATTGTAATATAATACAAAATTCCTGCATTTGTTAATACTCCATACATAACTAAAGGAATTAATCCAAGTAAAAATATAATAACATATTCAATAATCAACATTACCCCAGTTCTAGCAAGGATTATTTGATAGGGTTTAAGTGGTAATGGCAATATATATTCATTATCTTTTGTAAAATATAGTATATTAATACTTGAAAATAAAGTTTGAAAAATGGCTAATCCAAAAATCATAAATAAAATCATACCAACGAATATTGTTTCTTGATGAATAGATATTAATCCATCTAACAAATTATAACTCAAAAAAATGATTAATCCTGCAAAATATAAGAATAATATTCCATAAATCAATATTTTGCTCTTTGACTTTGATGAAATTCCCATCCTTGCATCCATATTAGAAAAGGAATTTTTTAAAAATATTTTTGTTAATTTTATAACTTTATCCATAAACAAACACCTTTCTAAAAATTATTTTTCCGTTATTTCCAAGAATAATTTTTCTAAGGATGTTTCTTCTTTGAATTTTTGTTTCATTTCATCAAATGTTCCTACAAAAACCAATTTACCATTATTTATAATTCCTACTCTATCACATAGTTTTTCTGCAACTTCTAATATGTGAGTAGAAAAGAAAACTGTTTTTCCAGATTTTGCGTGTTCTCGCATCATTTCTTTCAAATCATAAGAAGATTTAGGATCTAATCCTGTCATTGGTTCATCTAATATCCAGTTTTTAGGTTCAGCAAGCAAAGCACCACAAATAACAATCTTTTGCCTCATACCATGAGAATAACTTTGAATTTGATTATTTAACTGGTCGTATATGCCAAACTTTTTTGTAAGTTCTTCTATTTTCTCTTTTCTCTTTTCTTGTGGCACATCATAAATATCAGCCATAAATAATAAATATTCAATACCCTTTAACTTTAAAAACATATCTGGGCTATCAGGTACAAATCCAAAACTTTTCTTTGCTTCTAGCGAATTATTTTTAATACTTTTTCCATCTATTAAAATATCTCCCTCATCAATATTTAAGATTCCTGTTATCATTCTTATAGTTGTTGTTTTTCCTGCTCCATTTGGACCTAAAAAACCAAATATCTCACCATTTTTTACATCTAAATTCAAATTATCTACTGATTTTTTCCCTTTAATATACGATTTAGAAACATTTTTTATTTCAATCATTACTTCTTCCCCTCACTTTTCTATCTTTATGAAATAAATATATTGAATACATAACTAATACTACAGCAAATATTATAATAACTCCTACCAATGCAAATGATACCAATGGATTTAAAAATGTAGATATTACAAATAATAGTCCCATAACTACAAAGAAATATGCTACAGGTCTTTTAATTTTTTCCCAATGTTCTTTCCTCATATATGTTAACTGAAATTTATTAGGTATCGTTTTGGGAAGATAATTTCCTAATATTGTAAATAGTATTCCTAAAGTAATACAAACAATCATTCTCATATCCAAGTTTATTCCCGTACCATAAGCTATCATTGTTAAATAACACACTATTCCAATAATTGGTATTATCCATTTATAAATTGAAATATATTTTTTATTTTGCCTTTTTTGTTCTAATAAATCACTAAAAATACAACAAACGATTTGTAATAAAGTCATAAATATAGGAATTCCAAACAAAGCGAATTCTTTTGGTGCATATTCATTAGGCTCATTATTTATCCCAAAATGTACTGCCATTTGATCTGGTAATTTTTCGTATAAAACTATTCCAAAAATTATTGGAATTATACAGATTAAACTTGTTATGATTAAAATTTTCCAATCAATTTTTTTCATTCTTATCTTCCTCTTTCTTATTATCATTATTTACAAATTGATAAACCCATACCAATATATCTTCAAAAACCGATGTATTAAGTTCATAGTAAATATAGTTTTTATATTTTTCTTCTCTAATCAAATCTACTCTTTTCAAATAAGACAAATGATAGGATACAGACGCATTGGTTATATTAAATTCCTTTGCTATATCTCCAGCTGTCATTTTACCTTTTTTCAGCATCTCTAATATATTTCTTCTAATAGGATCTGATATAGCTTTTAAGGTTTCAGAAATTTCAATAATTATCACCTCACTATTTAGACATTTGTCTAAATAGATTTTATCTTATTATATATATAAAGTCAATAACTATTTAGAAAGTTATCTAAATAGTTGTCAAAAAAATTAGTATAAAATCATACTAATTTCAGACTGTTGACAAATTAAATTTGTTAATAGTCTGAATCAGCTCTGATATTGAACTGACTTAATATTTTATAAATTACATTCTACAATATAATTTATAAAAGTGTATCCCTGAAATTACACTTGGTATTAAAATCCATAAAATTATTCCAATAGTTGCACATATTTCAACATCAAAGAACAAAGCACAAACAAAGGTTAAAACAGATATTGGTAAAGAAATAATCCCTACAATTTGATGAGCTATTTTCCAAGTAGATTCATCCCGAACAGTCCATGGTAACCTTAATCCAATATATTTATTATAAGGAAATTTATAAAAAAATGTTCCACTAGCTATAATTAATGAAATTATTAGTATAATAACAATTTCATTATTATAATTTTCTATATTAAATATATGTTGGGATATAATCAAAATAGGTATTGCTATGATAAGTAAATAATTAAATATTTTTATTACTTTAATTTTTCTATCATCTTTGCTTATATTAGTTAATTTATAAATATTTGAAGTAAAAAATGCTAATGTTATAATAGCAACTATTCCTATAATACTCATACCAATTATATTATTAGATAACACAGGTATAAACAAGCAAGTAGCTAGCAATATTAAACACAAAATCAATAAAATATAGTTCGTTTTATTTTTATAATTAATTTCTTTTCTACAGCCTGCAAACAATTCATCCTTTGTAATTTTGAATATTTTACATATATCATCATATAGTGATGCATCAGGTAAGCAAATTCCATTTTCCCATTTTGAAACAGCCTTATAACTAACCCCTAACATTTCTCCCAATTCTGTTTGTGTTAAGTCTTTTTCTGTTCTAAGTTCAGCGATAAATTTACCAATCTTTTTTTGATCCATAAGATCATCTCCTTTTCATGAATCAAATATACCATTTAATCAGCAATATTTATACCACTTAAAAGTAGAATTTATATTATGATACTATTATACCATTTTTCAAAAGATTAAATAGTCATATAAAAAAATTAGTATGCTTCTTTATTATTTGATTCATACTAATTTTTTATATTTTATTTCATTTATTCATATTTTTCTTGTACTTTATCCGGTAATTCGCTAAATTGTACTTCTTCCCAAGATTTAACTCCTCTTGTTAACATTACATCAAGTTTTAAATAAGCATCATCCTTTAATTCTCTGCTTGTTTTAAAAATTACTTCCTTTGAATTACCCTTTTCATTATAAGCATCTAGTGTGTATTCATATCTCATATCACCAGAATCCAATTGTTCTACCTTAGTATTATCAATTTTAGTATAATAAGTAGATTCTTGATAGAATAATAACCAGAATATTATAAAGAATACTGCAATGACAACAACAATACCAATACCAGCAAATATCTTTCCTTTAATGTTTTCCATCTTTTCGCCTCCTATCTTTTTCTTTAACTTCATCTATTGTACTTAAATAAGTAATTTTAAATGCTTTATCGTAATAAATTCTTCCATTTTTAAGCAATAAGAATATATTTACCAAATAGAAAAGAATAATAATTATAAAGCACCCTAAATATACCCAAATTGAAGGTACTGCACTCAAATCTATATTATTAACTATTATCATTCCTGTTGCTAATATACAAACTGGTAACATAAAATAATAAAGGTAATTAAATATGTTTTTTAAAATCAATCTAATAAATGTCATATTAGGAAAAGTAACTTTTACATTTAAGAAATTACTAGCCATCGTTTTACCATTCCAAAAATAAGGTATTACTCCATAATAAATTATAAAAGATACAAGTGTCATAAATAATGTTCCAGAGAATAATGATAATATAGTAGATAAACAAAGATATACAAATCCATCTAAGAAAAATAATGTAATTCTTCTAAATCCTGATACTCTTCTTCCATCTTCAATCGTTTCTTCATCTATTTCATCTCTTGTAGGAAGAAAGTCATCTACTATTCCCATTATAAAATAACCAATTATTCCACCTAGTGTATTTGTTATTAAATCATCAACATCACAAAGTCTATATGGTCTTGGATATATACCATAAAGTCCTGTTACTTGTGTAAATTCAAAGAATAGAGAAAGAAGTAGAGTTAACATAAAAGTCTTTTTTAAACTGCATTTATAGTAATATCTTAAATACATTCCAAAAGGTATAGTCATTACAACATTAAATAGCATTGTATAAACACTAGGATGTGATAATGTAGAAATATATGTTGATGGATCTAATATATTAAAATTTGTTTCTCTTGCTATATCTCCAATAAACGAAAATGGTATTAATTGTATTGTTCTACTAGTCATATTTGCCACTTCTTCTCTACTCGGAAGTGGTAGTATTACTAGAAAATACATTGTAATTAAATAAAGTATAAATGAATAAATTATTAAAACTCTAAATTTATTTATAGACCCATATTTATGGTACTGATGTAGTATAAAAGGAATTGTAAATAAGAAAGCAATAATCGGAAATACAATAATTGCTGTTTTTATTGATTCTAAATAACTCATATTCAGCAAGAGGGATTAGCAAAAAATACTAATCCTTTTTCTTACCTTTCACTATTGCTACTATAATAATAACTAAAATTACAAAACCAATAGGAATTAAAATTGGTAACCAAGTGTCTTCTACACTTTGCCAAATAGCACTCCAATTATAAGCCAAAAACATCTTTACCTCTCCTTTATAATATTTTTACTGCATAAATATGTAATTATAAAATATCCACCATATACAAAGACAATAATTCCTGCTGTCATGATAATTGATTTTAATAATTCTCCTTTACCAAATGTTTCTAATATAAATAGACAGAATTTAATACCAAATATAGAATGGATGATTGCAATAATTAATGGGAACAAGAAGAATATTCCAATTTGTCTAAATAGAGCTTTATTAAGCATTTTTTCATCAGTTCCTATTTTTCTAAGCATTCTAAATCTTTCTTTATTATCTGTTGATTCTGATAATTCTTTTAGTGCTAAAATGGCTGCACTAGCAATTAAGAAGATAATTCCAAGATATAAACCAATAAATGTGATCATAGCTCCAAGTCCAATACTACCTTCGTATATTGCAAGTTTGGTACTCGCACCTATATATGTGTTTGATGCGTAAGGACTGTTATCTAAATCTATAATCATATTTTCTATTTCTTGTTTTTCTTTATCATCATTTGCATTGTAATTAGCAACTAACATTCCTGTTTCTCTAACGTAACCATTTAAAACTTCATCTGGTACTACAAATATTCCCATATTTACATGGCTACTTGTCATATTAATAAACCCATTAATACATTCATCATATTTAGGTGTTAAAGTATAACCATTTATCATAATTGGTGTATCTAATTCTAACCCTTGATTTCTAATATCTATCCACGAATCAAAATCAGCAATTATTGCATATTCATTATTACTTAAATGAATTTCATCTAAATTATATAATTTAGCAAGTTTATTATAATCACTCACTTTAATAAATTGTTCAGCAGTATCATATTTTAAATATGGAAATTCTTGAGATATTTTTTCATAAGCATCTCCAAGTGTATTTTTAACTAATATATCATTACTTGCATATACATAAAATTCTACAACATCTTTGAAATACTTATCAGCATCAAAACCTAATCTATCCAATGTTTCACTTACAGAAATTTTAGAATCTTCTATAACTTCCTTTGAATATCCTGAATCTAGTGGTAAATCCATTTTTTTATTAATTTCTATATCGGCTGGAGCAAGTTCCTTAATATTCGCAGTCATTGAATTTCTAATTGAAATAGCACTTGATAAAACACATATTGTAAAAAATAACATCAAACATATAATAGTCATTGAAAATACAGTTGTGTTTATTTTGCTACTAAACTGTCTTAACGTAAAACTATTTAGTCCCTTATAATAAACGTTTTTCATACTCATAAATATTTTGAGTAATAAACCAGATAAAGACCAAAAAATAAAGAATGTTGATAATGCTCCAAGAGCGATGGGAATAAGTATTTTATCAGCAGTTTGCATATCTGTTACTCCACCTGTAACACAGTAGTATGCATAACCTAATGCTATTACAGAAATAATAAATACAATTACACAAATCCAAGGATTTTTTAATTTTATTTTTTCTGATTTTTTGTTCGCATTAAGTAAATCAATTAACTTACAACGACTTACATTATATGTGTTAAATATCATTACTAGAATATACATAACACTAAAGTAAATAAGTGTTTTGATACAGGCAGATGATGAGAAAACAAACTCAAATTCTGTCATCTTAGCTTCAAACATATTTGCGACAAACAAACTCATAAGTTGTGATAAACCAGTACCAAGTATTAGTCCTATGGCAAGTGATATAACGCCGACTATTAATGTTTCAAAGAATAAGATAAGTGATATTTTTCTTTTACTCATACCAAGAGTTAAATAAATACCAAATTCCTTATGTCTTCTTTTCATTAAAAATCTATTTGCATATATAATCAAAAAACCTAATATAAATGCCACGAAAACACTTACACCAGAAAGCATACTTGTCATTAAATCAATAATCTCATAAGTAGATTCTGATACTTGCATCATAACTGTTTGACTATCGATCGCATTAAATATATAAAATATTGCAACACCTAATATTAAAGTAAAAAAGTAGATGGCGTAATCTTTTATACTTCTCGCAATATTTTTAAGGGATAACTTAAAGAGCATCATTTAAATCCCCACCTAAAAGGGTTACAACATCTATAATTTTATCAAAAAATTCTTTCCTAGAATCACTACCTCTATGTAGTTCATTAAAGATTTTACCATCCTTGATAAATATTACACGACTTGCATAACTGGCTGTAAAAGCATCATGTGTAACCATAAGAATTGTTGCCATTAATTCTTTGTTTAAATATGTAAATCTTTCAAGTAACATTTTTGCTGATTTAGAATCTAATGCTCCTGTTGGCTCATCTGCCAAAACAAGTTTTGGATTTGTAATTATTGCTCTAGCTGATGCTACTCTTTGCTTTTGTCCTCCACTCATTTGATACGGATATTTCTTTAAAACATCCTTAATATCAAGTTCCTTTGCAACTTTATCAATTCTTTTTGCAATATCACTAGCACTTACATTTTGAATAGAAAGAGCTAAAGCAATATTCTCATAAGCAGTCAGAGTATCAAGTAAATTAAAGTCTTGAAAAATAAAACCTAATTCTTCTCTTCTAAATTTATTTAATTTATTACCCTTTAATTTTGTAATGTCTTCTCCATCTACATAGATGTGTCCACTTGTTACTCTATCTATTGTAGATATACAATTTAAAAGAGTTGTTTTTCCTGATCCACTTGCACCCATGATAGCAACAAACTCACCCTTATCTACTTCAAATGAGATATTGTCAATTGCTTTGGTAAGACTAGATCTACTACCGTAATATTTTTCAACTTTATCAATCTTTAAAATATTTTCCATAAAAATTCTCCTTTCTGCTACTAATTTTATGACAAAAAAGGGACTTTGTCGTTATTCTAATATTACAGAACATTACAATTTCGTAATACTAAAAATACTTATTAATCCCCTATCTTATAAAAATCATTTTTTGCAAAAGATATAACAACCTTTGTATATTCTCCCTCTTTAGATTCAATCCTAACTTTATGACCTAATTTTCTACATAATTTTTTTACGATATAAAGCCCCATCCCAGTTGATTTAGAAGTAGCTCTACCATTTTCTCCTGTAAATGTTTTTTCAAATACTCTTTTAATATCTTTCTCTGGTATTCCAATACCATTATCATAAATAATTAAATCTACTTGTTTTGAAGTTTCCACAGCACTAATTTTAATAATGCTATTATTATCTTTAGTATATTTCATACTATTACTAACAACTTGATTCACGATAAATTCTAGCCATTTTGAATCTGTTAATACTTTTATATCAGATAGTTCTACTTCAAAACTAATATTTCTTTCTAATAAATCATTTTTGTTTTTCATGGCTACTGAATTAATTACTTTTTTCAAACTGGTGTCTTTAATTAAATAATCTTTTTCAGCATTCTCGCTTCTAACAAAATAAAGGATTTGATCCACATAATCATCTATTCTTCTTATTTGCTCATCATATTTTTTATCTACATTTGTTTTATGATTATGATTCATTAAAACTAAACTAGAAATAGGAAGTTTTATTTCATGTATCCAAAGTTCCACATATTCTTTAAAATCATTCAAACTTATTTCTAAATCTTTGACATTTTCATTCATTGATTTATTAATTTCATATAATACTTGGTATAGTATTTTTCCATCATAAAAAGATGGCTCATTTAACATTTCTAAAACAAGATACTTTTTATCTAGTTTATCTACATTATTTATTAAATTAGTGTAAAATCTTCTTCTTTTAATATACCCAGTTAAAATTATCATAATGAAAAATAACAAAAATACTACTGCTATTCCTATAATAACTTCTTTTGAAATTTTAAAAGCAAATAGCATCATTAGAACAATGAAATATCCGAATAAAGCAAATAATATCTCTAACCATTTATCAAAAACATATTTACTAAATTTCATAACAACTTATATCCTAGTCCCTTTCTTGTTTCAATTGCATTTTCTATTCCAAAAGATTCTAGTTTTGCTCTTAATCTGCTTATATTTACGGTCAAAGCATTTTCGTTAATATATTCTTCGTTATTCCATAGTTCTGTCATTAATTCATCACGAGTTACTATATTAGAGCGATTATTTAATAAATAAGAAAATATAATCATTTCATTTTTAGTTAAATCTAATATTTCTTCGCCCTTCATTAAAATTCCTTTACTTTGATATACTTTTATATCATCATAGGTAAGAAAGTCTGCACTTTTTTCCATTCTTTTGAAAATATTAGATATTCTTAATAATAAAATTGTTGGATTATAAGGTTTTGTTATATAATCATCTGCCCCATAACTCATAGACAATACTTCATCTGTTTCTCCAACTCTACTTGTTACCATAATTACTGGGATATTAGACTGCTTTCTAAACTCTTTTAATAAAGTTTCGCCATTCATTTTAGGTAAATTTATATCTAATAGAAGCAAATCAAATTTACTCTTTAATATATCTTCTAAAGTATTATCAAATCGTTCTAATAAGATAACCTTATATCCAGATGTTTCTAAAAGTGTTTTAAGTTCATCTCTTATTGATTTTTCATCTTCGACTATCATGATTGTTTTCAAAATAACCACCACATTTCATATATAATTATACCATGTTTTACACTTACTTTATATTACATTAATGTAATGATTTAAAATTTGTTGAAATAGTTAATAATATATGCTAATATTAAATAGTCAGATGACACAAAAGCAGTATAGTAGTATCGTGTTTATCTGATTCAACCGAAGTTTGGTTGAGTAGTAGATCGTCTGCTAGTATAGGGACGATTTTTTTTATGATAAAATGTCTTTATTTATATATAGTTTAGGGTGGCAATGCTAATATATATTAATTACTACTTTTTAAATCTTTTTCATACTTATCTTTCCATTGATAGTATGAGATACTTTCTGATATAGCAAAATATCTTAAAGCAATCCACATAAGAGTATCATAGAATTGCTCTTCTCTTAAATCAGTTGAAAAGCAATACTTTTTTAATATATCAACATCTATTGGCAATTCTAATTTTCTATCGTGATGTCCTATAACTTTAAATAAGATGTCATTTGCTACATTATCTCCCTCTTCAACAACTGCATCAAAACCATCTCTTTTACTTGAATAATAATCTGTAAGTTCATCAACATTTCTTGAAACTTTACTATATATATCCATAGTTAAAGATTTTTTTAACTTTTCCAGTTGTTTATTGATAATCAAACTTAAAACTTTGTCTTTCTTATCATTTGGAAGGCTGTCAACTACATCAACTAGATTTTTTAAATCTAAATCTAGCACCTCTTGAATCTTAACTAAATCATTTTCCATTGTTTTAGAAATTGATTCTGCCAATTCTTCTTCTTTTAATTCTTCATTAATATTTTTTTTCATAAATTTAGCTCCTTCGTTATATACCCTAAACTACAATCATAATTATATCACGTTTTTATAAAATGACCCAGAGTTTTGCTAATAATTTTCATTTTAATGTGAAAATTATATTGGGTGATTTTTATAATGATGAATAATAATATTAAGTTTTGCAGAGAGGAACTTGAAATGACACAAAAGGAATTAGGTAATGTATTTGGTGTTTCTTTTAAAACAGTTGCTGGATGGGAAAATAGTCATGATACCATGCCTTTAACTAAATTAGTAAAATTTTGTAATTTATATAAGTTTTCAATAGATTATGTAACTGGATTATCAAAAGTTAATAATTATGTAGAACTAGATAAATTAGACCGAGTAAAAATTGGTAACAAACTAAAAAGAATTAGACAAAAACTTGGACTAACACAAGAAACTATTGCTTCAGAATGTATGATTTCTCAAGCAACTTATAGTGGCTATGAAAATGGAAAATATTTAATAACTTCGTTATGTTTATATACAATTTGTTATAACCATAAAATATCAATGAATGACATATTAAAAAAATAGTTTATCTATCAATATCATTGAAACTATCAAATAAGTCATCTTCTCCCCATAGATCTTCTATATCTTGGTTTAATTTGTTTATATTACTAATAATAGAATTTTTAAAATAACCAAATTTATTTTTTATTATATTACCATCTTCATCTCTAAAACCTCTTTTAACTACTCTAGGAACAATATAATGGACAATTTGTATCAAATCCTTATATGAATTATTTTCTTCTAATAACTTGTTAAACAAATCATCATAGTAAAATATTTGTATATCATTTTCGTTTATATATCCACTATCTATTAATTCTAATGTTAGTCTATTATGTTCTTCAGCAACAAAAAAAGATGATAATTTCGTTTTATCATCTTTATCTATTTTTTCTTTAGTATTTATTATATTAGTATTTATTTGTATGTCTTTTGGGGAATGCCCGTTGTCGGCATACCCTTTTTGGTAATACGGTACTAAATCATAAGGTGTTTCATAAATAGAGTAATCATAATAAAATCTTCCATGCTCTCCTTGCTTTCTAGTTCTTACCAAATATTTATTTTTCTCTAGTTCTTGTAATATAGTCCTAATCGCTTTAATATTTTCTTTACTAATCTTTTCCAATCCTCTCATAGAGTAATCCCAGTTATCTGGTAAACTTAACATAAACGAAAGTAGCCCTTTTGCTTTATATGATAAATTTTTATCTCTTAAGTGATAATTAGACATAACAGTATAATTATTATTCTTTGTTATTTTAAAAACTGACATCTTTACACCTCCCAAAAAAAAGATGCACTTTAAATCAAAGTACATCTTTTAAATATTGCTTTATAGTTTCTATTAAATATTTTAAATCTTTATCTTCTTTTATTAAAATTAATTTTTCTAACGGTTTACAATTACTTTTAGCAATTGTTTTAAATAAATGAAGAAAATCATATTTCTCAATACATGGTAATGCAAAAACTTTTAAATAACCTCTTTTACTAATTTGTATTGTTAAAATGCTTCTACATTTATCTTTTTTATATACTATTTCCTTTTTAGTTACCCTTCTATTTATCCTATCATTAAAGTTAAGTAAAAAAATATTTAACTGATTAAAACGTTCAACATCTTCTTCTCTTTTATTATCCGTATGTATATTAATTGGATACAAATCTCTTATATTAATATCCATGTCATATTTTTTATAAATCACTCGATTACGTTCTTCTTTAACAAAATCCTTAAATTCTTTTGTGTTAACAACTGATTTTTTACCTCTAAAATCATTTAACGATAATAACTCCACCTCATAAATATATTCAGCATCCCAAAAATTACTATTATATGTATTTTTGAAAGTAAATGTATCTTTTATTAAAATAGTTGGTTTTAGTTTATATCTACTACATTTTTCCTTTGAAAATTGAGTAGTATTTTCATTATTGAAAGTATCTCTTGCTGTTCTACTAGGTTACAAGAATTTTGAAGTACTTGTAGAAAAGTTTGTTCTCCGTGTCCCCCTGCTTTCCAGCAACGTAGTGTAGAG
>CALVJB010000026.1 GCA_944332025.1 uncultured Bacilli bacterium | reverse complement strand
TCTAATCTACCTTGACTTAATTTAGCCTCTTCAGTAATATTAACAGTTCCTTCATAAATATATTTACCTTCATTATTTAAGAACTTTTCATTTAAAGTCATTGGAACTTCCATTCCTCCAACTTTAACTGTAGGAGCAGTTTTTAATTCTTCACTAAATTGCATTCTGAATACAAAACTATCTCCATTTTTAACATAATAGACTTTTTCTTTATCTATCTCATAATATTGTTTACCAGATTTATCAAAATCTAATGTTGAATATACTCTAGTAGCAGGAGTATTATCAATTGTAAAGGTAATAGTTGATTCATTATTATTTCTATCAACTGCTTTAATTGTATAAGTTCCTTCTTCAGGATATTTCTTTTCAAATGTTATTTTTGTATTTTTATAATTATCTTTATAAGTTTCAAGTACTTCTTCAGTACCATCTTCTTTTACTAAAGATACTTTCTTTAAACTACCATCACTGATATTTAAAGTTACTTCTTGATAAGTACCGTTGTTTTCAACTGATACTTCTTTACCGCCATTGATAGCAGTTCCTCCAACAACTGGATTTTCAGTATCTAGGTAAATATCTCTATATTCAGAAACATTACCAGCTTTATCATAGGCTTTAATATTATAACGTGTATTATCTCCTTCTTTATCTAAAGTAAATGTATTACTCTCGATAGTTTCAGTTCCACGCCCATCATAATATTGTACTGTCATATATGCAAAATTATCATCTGTAGCTTCAACAGTATATCCTGATGTAATAAATCCATTATTGAAGTTTAATACTGGAATTGTATTATCAATAGTTACACTTGGATATGATGACATATTAACATCTTTTTCTGTTAAATTAACACCAACATTTCCAATATTATCAGCATAACCATATACTTCAAATGGTAAGATTCCATCGTTTAAGTTCATATCTTCTGTTAGTTTAATATCTGCATAATAAGCATAATGATTATCTTCAGGTCTAGAACTTTGATCACGATATGTAGCAGTAAATTCTTTACCACCTAATTTCACTGTAGGTTCAACACCTAATTTTTCATCAAAGTAAACTAATACACGAACAGTATCCCCATTCTTAGCATATAGTTTACCTACTTCATCTTTAAACTCATTAATATCAGTAACACCTAATGATTTAACTACTGGTGCACTTCCATCATAAGTTACTTGACCATAGTTTTTAGTATTAGTAACATTATCATTATTTAAAGTAATAGTATTACCTGCTTTATCAATAATATTAGTTACTGTAAATGGAATTTCTTTTCCATCTTCTAAGTTAGCAACTGAATTATCAATAGTGATATCTGCTACACATACATATTTACCATAATCTGTTTCATTACATTTTTTAAATGTAACACTTTGTGAATTACCTATAGTTAATACAGGTAGTTCAGTTAATTCTTCATCAAAATTAACTTCAACCCTTAATGTTTGACCATTTCTAATAGTCTTACGATTATTTTCATCGCTTAAATTTAGAATGTAAACCCATTTAGGTTCTTCTACATGTTTATCAATTACAAATGTAATTTCTTTAGACTTATTATCAGCTTTATCAGTAACAACAACTGTATAAGTACCTTCTTCAGTTATAGGATCACCTGCATTATAAGGTTTAACAAGTTCTCCATTTTTATGAAGATGTACTGTATCAGGATTAGTATCATCAATAGTAACTGCTACATCAGTATTGTAGTATTTACCATCTTCTACTCCTCCAACTACTGGTTTAGTTCTATCAATTGTAAATGTCAAAGTTTTCTCATTAAATGCAGCATCAACAGCAGTTACAACATAAGTTCCTTCTTCAGTAAATGAATCAGTATAATCTACAGGATTACCATTAAACATTACTGTAGTAGTAACTTCATTATCATCACTTATTGTTAATGATACACTATCATTTCTTGTGAAACTATTATTATCAATACCACTAATATCCGGACCCTCGATATCATTTAGTATTTTGTTAACAGTTTCTAAACGGCTTGCTAAATTATCTTTAGCAGTTCCATTATTTAAGTTAGTTACTAACTCTTCTATTTTCTCATCATCGCGATAATCTATTGATTCTACAATACCATCTCTATTAGTAGAATTAGCAACCATTGTTTCTAATCTTTCAATTAAAGCTGTAACATCAATAATATCTTGTACTGCCTCAAGACGACTATTAAGTTCATCTTTTTGTGATTGATTAGTTACTTTGTCTACAAGGCTAGCTGCATAGTCAACATCACCTTGTGCAAGAGAAGACTCAGCTTGTTCAACTGCTTTTAAAGCATTAGCATAATAATCAGTATTATCTACAGGAACCTCATCAGATCCAGATGTTTGTCCAGTACCACCAGGTAAAGTTGTATTACCATTATCAGAAAGATTATTTCCTCTAGAGTTGTCATTATCAACTGCATTACCTAACTGATTATCTGATCCATCAGTTAATAGATTACTACTATCTGTTTCATCTTCATCTGAAGAATCATCATCACTAGAACTACTACCGTCACGATCAGAACCTTGTCCATCTCTTTCTTCTATATCTCCTTCCTCAAAATTTTCTTGATTATCAGGATTTGCAAAAACAAATGAACCTAAACCAATAATCAAGAATAAAACTATGATTAAAAGTCCTATTTTTTTCTTATCCATAATATCCTCTCCTTGTACTTATATTTTATCATTAAATTTACAAAAAGCAACTAAATTTACACAAAAATTACACATTTCTATAAAAAAAGCCCTAAATATTTAAAATTTAGAACTTAAAACAAGCGAAAATTAGTAATTGGCCAAAATCTAATAGCAATTTCACCAATAATATCATCTTCTTCTACTAAACCAATTTTTCTACTATCAAGAGAATTATCTCTATTATCACCAAGTACAAAATACATACCTTCTGGAACTGTATTATACCCTAAATCTTGCAAATCAAAATCAGGTGTATCTATATCTTTTAAATAATCTTCTACATAATATCTACCATTTATATAGACTTTATTATCAATGATAGATATATGCTCCCCTGGAAGTCCTATAACTCTTTTAATTAAATACTTTGTATCTTCATAAGTGAAAGCAATTATATCACCACGTTTAACCTCACTAAATCTATACTTAGCTTTATTTAATATTAAAACATCCTGATTTTTTAAAGTCGGATCCATAGAATCCCCAACAACTTGCGTAACTGATACAACATAAACCATCAAGAATATTAAAATAAAAACCATTAATATAAACTTCACTGAATCTTTTATAAACTCTTTTATAGTTAACCAATCCATAATCATTACCCTTTTCTATATATCATAACAGATAAAATATAGCATATATTAAAGGGAAAAGCAAATTAAATTATCTCTACATTTGAATATTTTTCTACTACATTACCATACTCACTTATTTCTTTTATAAAACTAGATCTTTCATTATAAGCATATGGGCATAATATGTACACCTTATTCTTAGTTCTAGTTAATGCTACATAAAATAGTCTTCTCTCTTCTGGATATAAAATTGGTTCTTCTTTGTCTTTTGATAATAAAGAAATCACAGGTTCATCCTTTATCATACTAGGAAAGCCTCTTTTAGCATTAATAGTATTAAGAATTATTACTTGATCAAAACCTAAACCTTTAGATTTATGAATAGTTAAATATGTTATATCTATATTTTTATTATCGCTTAAGATAATATGATCCCCGTCACCTTTTTTAAATAATGATACATCGTAGAAGTAATCTATATCTTTATTATATCTACCTAGTAAAAGAATTTTATCATGAGGATTTTCTTTATAAATATCCAAAATTATATCTTTTAAAATCACTTCAATCTTAGTACTATATAAATTATTATCATAATAATTTATAACAACAGGATTTCTTAAATGTTTATTAGTAATTAATCTCTTATCTATTTGATAATCATTTTTAGAAATGAAGGTGTATGCCACATCTACAAGTTCTTGACTATTTCTATAAGTATTAATAATCTTTAAAATATCAGCATAACCCATAAGGTCATAAAAGTTTGTAAATAAAGACATATCTGCTAGGGAAAATGAATAAATTGACTGATAATCATCTCCTACTGCCACTATCTTAGCATTAAATAATGTAGAAAGTTCTTTAATAAAATTATATCTTTGATAAGAAATATCTTGATATTCATCTACAAATATATAATCATACTCAATACTTTTACTCTTAAGTAAAGCTAATTTTTTATAAGCATAATTAATCATATCCTGAAAATCAATTTGGTATCTACTATGAATATAATCATTATAATAACAATAAACTTTTCTAATAAATTTTAATTGTTTTACTACTATTTCATTATCAGCACTAGTTATCAATTTATCAAAGTCTTTCAAAGTTAAATTACTTGCTTTAAATTTATTAATAAACAGTCTAATTATCTTAGTTGCCTTAAAAAAGCTAGAATCAGTAGATGTTTCTAAAATTCTAAAATATACCTCATCTAAACATTTCTCTATTAATGATATATTTCTCTTTTTTAATTCTTCTTTTAATCTATCTATATAATCAGTACCATCATCATATTCACTATATAATTCAATTAAATCAGTATTATATCTATGATGAAGCTCACGTTTCTTTTCAACTAAACGATTATAATAATTAATATCATCCAAAGTATAATTTCCATTAGCATTATATTTAGTTAATCCATAAAACTCTATATATATTTTCTTACCATTAACATCTATTGTAAAATCTGGAGAATAACTTGATTTATTAAAAAGATTATATGGATAAACTTCTTCATAATTATAAGAGATATTATTACGATATAGAAAGTTGGCAATACGTACCTCCCCTAATGATTTAACATATTCTCCATTAATAGTTCTATTATATCTAAGACGACTTTCTATTTTATTTTTAACTACTTCTAAAAGATTATCTTTATCTTTAATATATTTTTCTTGCATATAAAATTTATAATATTCTTTAAATGTAGGATAGGAAAAAGCTTCCTCATAAAAATTCACTTTTGATTTAAAAGCATCAATAAACTCTTTTAAAAGACTTTTATTTTCAAATACTACTTCTTTAATGTAACTATTAAGTATTGCTATCATTTTATTATCATCTATTATTTGTAAAGGTTTATCTGTTAGTTCTCTTAAAATGTTTATTCCAAGTTTATGAAATGTTAATACTTCTATATTAAGATTAAAGTCATTATTTATTCTAAAAGAAAGTTCATCTTTTGCTTTATTAGTATATGCTAAAACTATTATCTTACGAGGATCTACTCCAAGCTTATCTACTAAGTATTTAACTTTAGCGGCGATCACTGTTGTTTTACCACTTCCTGCTCCTGCAATAACTAAAGAATAATCTTCATCACTAACAATTGCCTTTCTTTGATAAGTATCTAAAAGAATATTAGAATCTATTTCTTTAAACATATCATCAAAATATTCTTTGTATGTAATTAAGGCATTATTAATAAAATAAGTATTATAGTTTTTAATCATAGTATAGCCATTGTTTATAATTTGTAACATTTTATTTTGATTATCTAAATATAAAAGACTTCTATTACTATTAAATATTTTAAATACATCATGATATCTATCTAAGAATTCATCAAATACTTTTTTAGAAATAAATTTATTCTTAGTAAACAAACTTTCAAATTCAGATAAACAATTAGATACTGCTACACTATAATAATTATTACTATTCATAAGACCACCTACTATAATAATATAGTAACATAAAATTTGTATAAGTGCATTTAAAAACATCTCTTAGGAGATGTTAGTTGTCAAGTTCTATAAGTTCATATTCACGGTTTCCAACACCAAGATTATAAGCAGCTTCTATAGTATGAACACCATGACGTGATTCAATTCTCTCTATCAATTTATCTCTACCAGGGTCATTTGAATTATAAACTAAGTCTAAACATGCTTGGTCAATTGCTACAGGGTCAAGAGATGCAAGTATTCCAATATCCTTCATACAAGGAGCTGAGGCATTACCATCACAGTCACAGTCAACTGATATATTTTTCATGACATTAATGTAAACGGCATTACCTTTAAAATAATCTACAATAGAGCTAGCAGCATCTGCCATTGCTTCTAAGAATCTATCTTGTTCTGGTAAGTTACCAAATAGCTTTGTTTGGTCATTTGTTACACCTGCTGTATGAATTAATGTTTTACCAGCACTTGAAGCACAACCAATAGATAATTGTTTTAAAGCTCCACCATATCCTCCCATAGCATGTCCTTTAAAATGAGATAGAACAAGTAGAGAATCATACTTTGTTAAATCTTTTCCTACATAGTTTTTCTTTAAGACTTTACCACTTGGAATATCTAGTTCCATATCAGGTCCTTCTCTATCTAATAAATTAAATGGAAACTTATAACTATTTCCTTTTAAAAAAGGAACAATTCTTGTAAATGTTTCTTCATTAAAACTTTTTTTTAATTCATCATAGTTTTCACTACTACAAAAAAATGATAAATACTCTTCTTTAGTTAAATCTGCTCTTAAAGCTGCTCTTTTCAAATAAAATAAATATTTAGTTAAAGGATTAATATCAAAAGCAGTAATACTTTTCGCTCCTCTTAAATACATATCAAAAACTTGGTCAGATGAACCTAGAATACTAAGACATTCTTTATCTTTAAAATTAAAACAAGAAAACATATCCTTTATATTCTCATTAGTAAATGGATAAATCATCTCAAACATCTCACCATGATTTCTATAAAATTTGTGATTTTCTATCAAATATTTAGCATTCTTTAAATCTTCTTCTAAACAGGACATAATATCTTCCTTTCATGTTTAGTTATATTAACACTATTATAAACGGAAGTAAATATATACTTAGTCAAACATTTCTATATTTTACCAGTTTTTACCAATCAATATCAAAAAGAAAAACTAGTCTTGGAAATGTCCAAATCTAGCTTTCTCTTCATAACAGATATTTAATAAATCTAAATCTTTAATAATATTTTTAGGAGTACACTCTAAATATAATAACTCTTCTGGTTCAATATAACCTTTATCACTATCTATATATATTGATAGAGGTTTATCTATACCAATAGCATAACTAATAACAACTTCACACCAAGATAAGTTATATTTTTTTAAATAATCTTTAGCGATTAATCTTGCTTTATAGGCAGCACTTCTATCTACTTTAGTAGGATCTTTTCCAGAAAAAGCACCGCCACCTACTTTACAAAATGATTGATAAGAATCAACTACTATCTTTCTTCCTGTAAGACCAGAGTCTCCTTCAAAGCCACCTATTTCAAATCTACCAGTAGGATTAATTAAAAACTCTTCTATTTCAATATCATAATCTTTACATATATTTATACATGCTTCTTTTATTAAGTTATCTGTATAATCTCTATGCTCTTCATCATTTTGATAAGAGATAGTAAAGTATTTTATTCTCTTTAATTTCATATTATCATCATAATAACCTGTTATCTCTGCTTTACCATCACTTCTTAAATAAGGACAATTTAGTCTTTCTTTATCATACCATTTACTAAATCTTTGAAGTATTACCATTGCAGTAGGAAGTAATTCTTTAGTATCATTAACTGCATATCCAAACATCATACCTTGATCCCCTGCTCCACCTACTTCATCATTAGTACCCATGTCAATATCAGGACTTTGCTTACCTAAATTATTAATTATTTCATAATTAGTATCATAACCAACACTAGCTAAAACTCTTTTAACAATACTCTCTACATCAACATCTACTTTACTAGTAACTTCTCCTGTAATAAATATTTTACCTTTACCACCCATTACTTCTATCCCACACCTAGAGTGTTTATCTTCTTTTAAATAAGCATCAAGTAAGGCATCACTAATTTGATCACACACTTTATCAGGATGACCACGAAATACTATTTCATTTGTATATAATCTCATAACAACATCCTCTTTCTTCTTTGATTAAATAAAGTTAACAAATTAATGCTAACTTTACTTACCACAACATTTTTTATACTTCTTTCCACTCCCACAAGGACAAGGATCATTTCTACCTACTTTTTTCTCTTTAGGCATAGAATTAACTTCTTTTTTAGTATAACCGTTAAAAGCCCATATAGGTATATCATTCTTAGATTTATTTATTATATTATTTATATTCTTATAGTCTGTATTACTAGCTTTAATCTTATGATCTTCAAAAATAGGAATTAAAATATCAGGTACATAACAATTCATATTTATTAGCGTTATAAGATACATACCAATTTCTCTCGCAGTATCTTCATTTTTACATAGTTTATTTATATAACTACGTAATTCACTCTCTAAAGTATTCAAAGAATCAAGTTCATAATAACTATCAAAATCAACCTTTTTATACTTTTTAAGGTTCTTCTTACTAGGTAATAAAAATTTATCTATTACTTCATCAGTTTCATCTAGAACACAATAATAATTGTCTATACAGTACATATCTAAAGTTTTAATAACTGTATCTAATTCATCAATTGTATATTCTAAATCATGATTTTCTTGAAGTAATCTTTGTAATATCTTTTTTTCAATAATACCATTATAAAGCATATATAAATTTATTATTTCTCTATCATCTAAACCATTAAATTCATAATCATCACTTAAATCAAAATTATTAATTACATCTTTTATCTCATCAGATAAAATTACTTTAAAATTATCTTTATCTTTATATAAATATGCATAACCATTTATAATAAAACTAGTAACTATCTCATTTCCATTATATTCTTTACCATCTAATTCTAATAATTCACTAATGTCATCATCATTATCTATAGTTAAATATCCTTCATTACAAAAATCATCTACTATTATCTCATCTAAGGAAGAAACATCATCAATATTATATGTATCTTTAAATTCTTCTTTAGCATTATCTGTTAATTGTTTTAAGCATTCCTCTATACTACTATTTTTAGGTTTTTCTTTTAAGACTAAATTAAGGGCTAAAATCTCATCTTGTGTATTCCCACCATTTTCCCAATATCTTAAATTATCATAGTAATCAATTAGTATATCATCTAATCTACTACTATCTTTCTTACTTAAACCTAATTCACTTACAAAATCATCTAAAATATCATCAAGACTTCTATCTTTTAAAAGTACTTTTGATATTATTATAGATATTGTTTCTTTATAAGGCTTTTTTATAATTTTACCAACTTCTTCTATTAACATAAGGATACTCATCATATATAGTATTATATCATTTAAATCTCTTTTAATATAAATTCTATCATCAATAGATTCTTCATACAAATTTTCATAAGGAGTATCAATAAGCCAAAAATATTCTTTATTATTAATTTTTTTAATACTTACAGCGGTATCTATTTCTTCTAATAACTCATCTTTAGTAAAGAATCCATAAAAATCATCTGGATAACAACTATATACTAAATCAGTTGGTACTAATCCATTACTAAAGAACAAAGCCATTATTCTTGTTAATATTTCTCCTTTTAAGGAATCTCCCTTTATAGTAGGATCTACTTCTTTTAAATATATCTTTTTTAAGTCTGTTGGTAATAAATATTTAACTTCAGTTTTATCATAATATGAATAACTAAAACCACTATATAAGAAAAGTGCTGACATATTAGTAACATCTTCTTTATTAGATAATTTATCTAATATAACATATTGGCTATAAGAAGCATTATTAATAAGTTTTTTAAAGCTTCCTTTAATTTTTTCTTCTAATAATTCTATTTTATTATCAATACTTTTTCTAAAAAAAGCATTTTTCTCATCATAATAAACAGAGGCAATTATATTAATTTGGTCTTCATCTAAACTTTTTAAAACATCTTTTAAATTACCTTCTACTTTATTTTCTAATATCAAATCACTAGAGCTATATTCTTCTCCAACGCTTTCAATATTTGGTAATATTTCACTAATATCAAATTCTTTTTTCATAAACTTCTCCTTTACAACTGTTTCAATTTACTAAATTCTCTCATTGAGTAACCATTATATATCCATATAGGTATATCATCTTTATAAATATCTATAATACTTAATAATTCTTTAAACAAAGATTCTTTAATCTTTATTTTATTACTTTTAAAGAAATATCTTAAAAAAGGTATATATGGCTCATTTATACTAATTAACATTATTATTGAGGCTTCTAACTCTTTTAAAAGATAATCTTTAATTTTCAACTTATCTAAAAGAGTATCTATCTTTAAAGATAAAGTATCTATTATAGTAAAGTATTTCAAATCATCATTACTTAATACTTTATATTTATTTAAAAGTTTCTTATAAGGTATTACTTTAGCTTCTGCTAAATCTTCTTGTAAGAAAGGTATATAATAAGAATCTCCTACAATTTTTAAACCTATCTGTTCTATTGTATCATCCATCTCTTTTAGAGTATAGTCTAGATTATGATTATCTTTAAGCATCTCTTTTAGTTTTTGTCTTTCTATAACTCCATTATATAAAACATATAAATTAACATAATCATCATCAGTTAGTGTTTCATCTTTAGGATATTTATACACATAATCCATAATCATTTCTTTAACATCGTTTGGTATTAATACTTTATATTTATTTTTCTCTTTATAAAGAAAACAATACTTACAACAAATAAACTCTGTAATACTAGGATCATAGTCATATTCCATATTCTCATGATTTAAAATATTTTTTAAATATTCCATATCATATTCTTCATTTTCTAAATCAAGCTTTAAATATCTTAAAGACAAGTCTCTAATCTTTTCCATAGTTTTAAAATTAAGATCTTTTAATAAATAATTACTAATATCTTCATTTAAACATTTTAAGTATGATAATAATGTTTTATCTTTAGGTTTTTTAACTATTAAAAGTTTAAGGGCAAACTCTTCTCTATTATTCATGCCACCTTTTTCCCAAAATCTAATATAATCATAATGTTCACCAATTATTATAGAAAGCTCTTCTTCTTTATCTTTATTTAAATTATATTTAGAAACAAATTCATTAATTATCTCATTAACTCCTTTTTCTCTTGCTAGTAAAGTAGTAATAGCGAAGGGATAGAAAGAATCTATATCAACATTATCTAAAAGCCCTAAAATATCCGTAAAAAGATTTGATAATATAAATGTATAACTATTATAACTTTCAAAAGTTCTTTTAACATAGTTTATATCATCCAAAAATTCTTCATACGAGTTATCATAAGGAACACTATCATACCAAAAGTATTCTCTATTATTTATTTTCTTAATAGAGAAACCTGAAGTAGGATTTAACTCTTTAAATAAATCTTTTGGTACTAATCCAAAGTTAAGAAAAAGGGCCATTAATTTATTATTATCATCTTCTAAATCATCTTCTGTTATTGTTATACTTTCTCGTAGATTATCTAAATATATAATATCCAAGTCAAAAGGTAAAATATACTTTATCTTATTATCATCTTTATAAGCATAGACAAATCCTCCTAAAAGAAGAACTGAATCAATTACTATATTATCTTCAAAAGACATAATACTATCTAAAGACTCATTAATACTTGGATCATCAAACTCTAATATCTTTACAAACGTAGCCTTTATCTTTTTATCTAACATATCTATCTGCTTATTTAAACTCTTATTCTTAGTGTCATTATCAAAATAAATACTTTTTAAAATATTAAACTGCTCTTTATTTAAAGACTTTAAAATATCTTTTAAACTACCATCTACTTTCTTATTTAATATTAACTTTTCTATTGTTTTATTATTTATTATTTTTAATATATTTTGTTGAAACTTTTTAAATTCATTATCTCTCATAACTTCTCCTCTAATTTCATTTTAATAAATTTTTCTATAAATAACAAGTTATTTTCTTGATAACCACACTTTTTATTTTCAAATAGTAAACTCTTAACTTCTTGTAACTCTTTTGACTTAACAAGTTCTAATTTATGAAGTCTATTATTACCAACACAAACACTAGGTTTAGTATTAAAGTAACTTTTCCCATCATAAAGAAATAATTTAATATTACTATATTTAATATTTAATTTATCTGCTATTAACAATCCTTCTGGATCATAATCTCCATTATAATAAAGGATTGTATTACTATTAATATTTTCTAATAGTTTATAAAAAGCAAGATTAGGAATACCTGATGTTATGATAATAGAAATATCTAAGTCCTTATCTTTTAAATAGTTTAAGATAGAAGGATTTTCAAAGATAAATATGTTATTGTTTCTACCAGTTATATTATTTAACTTAGAGATATTATCAATATTTAGATTTAAAACATCAAAAGGCATCTTTCTATCATAAACTAAGTTATAAGTAATAACATAATTACTAAGAGGATCTGTATAGACATTAATTCTCTCTAATAACTTAGTTTTATCTAAATTAGTAGTAGGTATATCTTCATCTAAAATATAACTTAATATTTTATAGAAAAGGCTACTACTATTAGCATTATAATCTAAATAATGGGGGTTAGAAGTAATGGATGCATATATTGGCAAGTAAGTTATTTTATCTGGAACATTAGAAAGAAGTTTGTCTATCACAAGTAATTCATTTCTTAAAGTTTTTCTATCTTCTTTAAACTTTTTTCTTATATTACGCATGGTACTAAAATTTTTATTAGTATTTTCTATAAAGAACTCTTTAAGTTTATCACTCTTAAATTCCAAGAGTAAATCTTCAATAAATGAGATAAACTCCTCTTGGAATTTTCTTTTCTTTAAAGTATTAGTAAGATAAGAGAAGTCATCATAAGTATTAGAAAAGTAATCAGTAAACTCAAAATCTTGAAATTTACTTCTTTCAAGTACCTTATTAAATTCACTAATCTTTATTTTATAAGTCTTACCTTCTTCAAATTTTCTTGCAAAGAAGTCTGTTAGACTAATAGATTCTTCATAAGTAATATTATCAAGAGTAATAGTACCTGTTACCTTACCATAACTTTGATACTTCTCTTTAGCTTTCACCATAAATCTCTCTAATCCTTTATTATTCTTAAAATAATCTAAATAATCCATCTATTCCACACTTTCTCTAACCAAACCATTCCAACGATATCTTTTAATACTAACTGCATCAGCATATTTTGGTTTAATAAGTTCACATATTGAAATATCTTTTATCTCTTTATAATCACACCATAAAGCTTGACTTGTTAAGATATAATCTAAATCAAAACTTGATAGAATGGCAAACATCTCTTCAATATTAACTTCATCAACACCTGCAAAGGCTTCATCTAAAGCGATTAATCTAGGAGATGATGGACAAGCACTATCTAGTTTGGCATAGATACTTGCAAATAAAGGTACATACATAGTCTTAGCTTTCTCTCCTCCACTAAAGACAGAGAATATTTTATCAGTTAATTCTCGTTTTTGATTGCCATCTTTTTTATAGAATAGTTTAAAAGTAAACCAATTACGATAATCTAAGATGTTAAAAATCATATCAAAATATGTAATCTTATTAGTAAACATAGATTCTTCTTCACGTTTTATTTTAGACCTAAAGTGCTTAATTAATCTATTAGTATCTTCTTCTCTTAATGAAGAAGTTGGCATCATAAATATCTCTACTAAGTCTTTAGTATCCATTTCTTCTAGTGTCTCACCACTTTTAGGTTTCCAATCTAAGTAAAAAGATAGATTACTATTTTGTTGTTTTATTTCCATAATATTATTAATATTTTTAACCCAGTCTTTCGCTTCTATTATTTTATCTTTAATTTTAGTACCAATAGTTCTAAGTAAAATATCTTCAAATAAATGTCTATCTTGCTCATTAAGATAAATCTTATCCGCTTCATAACTCTCAGATAAAGCATTAGCAAGTTCATAGATGTTTAATTTCTTACCTTGATAACTAGTTAAGACATCTTGTCTTTTCGCATCATTATATATGTTAATAACTCTTGTTTTATCAGATACTTTATCACTATAATGATTAATTAAGTTCTCTCTTTCATTAAATAAAACTACATCTTGAATATTATATTCTAATAAATCTTGACGGTACTCATTAAAAGAACGATAGTAATTCATAGTAACATCTTTCAAATCTTTATCTTTTGTAGAATTATTTTTTAAGAAAGCTTTAATAACCTTTGGTTCTACAGTTAATTCTTTAGTTACATATCCTAAGTCTAACTCTTCTTTTAAGATATTAGATAATATTTCTAAAATAATATTTTCTTCCTTGTTATTTTGTTCTATTTCTTTAAGTAATACTTCTTCATTAGTAAGACTCTGTTCTAAAATACCTAATCTTTTAGAAAGGCTAGAACTTTTTACTGGATACTCTTCAATAGTCTTTACTATTTTCTCTATTTTTTTACTAAGTTCAAGATATTCTTTAGTATTAAGAATCTTTAATATTGTATCAAGTTCTATTTCGCGTTTTTTCTTATCACTGACTAAATTAGCGATAGATGCATATACTTCATCATGATTAATAGTTAAATCATCAAGTCTTTCCTTATTAGTTGCAAGTATTTCGCATCTTTGATTTAACTTTTCATAAAGACTAATTAAATCTTTAGTAGTATCTAATATCTCTCTTATTACAACACTAGCTTTCTCATAAGTAGCGATATTTAAAGGTAAGTCTCTTCTATATTTTTCTAATTCTTTAACAACATCTTCTATTTGTTTTTGATAGTTTCTTATTTCTTCTTCTATTACTTTTTCTTTATTATTAATAAAATCAAGTTCTAAATCTATTTCTTTTATTTTAGATGATATATTATCCAAAACTTTATTACTAGGGAATAATTCTCTTTCATAGTTTAAGGTATTAAGAGCATTCTCTATTGTTTTTATCTCTTCTTCTTTAGATTTAATAATATCTTTTAAAATATTAATCTTCTCTTCTTGATTTTTTATAAGTAGTAGATGTTCTTCTTTTCTTTTAAGAATACCAATATACTTACTCTTATAATTAGTACTAATATTACCTTTAATAAAGTCAAAACTATAACTATTTTCATTAACACTAATTAAGTCATTAGTATCAGTACTAATAGATTCTAATACCTTAGTAATAAAGTCGCTATCAAAGTATTCATTTGGATAAGCTTTTAAATACTTAGTTAAGTTATTTTTCTTCTTACTACTTGGCTTAAAGTAAGATATATTCATATTTTTTATTTTAGATAAGTCACTACTTCTAAATATCTTTGTATTCAAAATTCCAGATGAATATAATACTTCTTCTAATTTATCTTTTGTATTACTATCGATATTATCTTTAAATTCAACTACTTGATAAAGTGAAGCATAAGGAATATTTTCTTTATCTAATAATTCTATTGTATCTTTAATTAAATCATCTTCTTTAAGTTTTATCTCTTCAGTTTCTAATAACTCTTTTAAGATTAATTCTTCTTTACTTAAGTTATCCTTATCTTGTAATAGTTCTGTTTTCTTAATTGATAACTTTTCTACAAGATCACTATATTTAATTTTATATATCTCTTCATACTTATTTTTAGCATCTAAATATCCAACACTAGTATATTCATCTAAGTAATTAGCGATTTCTTTTATATCTTCTTCTAAAAGAATAAGATATTTATTATTTACAGAAAGATTTCTTAAACTCATAAAGAATAGTTCTAACTCACTATCTAACTCTTCATATAAATTATCCCTTATCTTTTCTTTTTCGTTATAATCTTCTTTCAAACTTTCATACTCATTAGATTTAACATTTTGTTCTTCTAAAAGTTTACCTTTCTTTAGAAGTAACTCTTTAGTCTTATCTATCTCTTCTTTTTTAAAGTTTATCTTCTCTATTATAAACTTTACTTGACTCATCTCTTTAATAAAAGGGATTAAATCTTGTAATTCACTAAAACTAATCACTTCACCTAAATCACTAAGTGAAGTAATAGTATCAGTTATCTCTTTATCTAACAGAGTTATACTATCTTCATTATCCTCTATAATAGAACTAATCTCACTCATTTTCAGTTTTAAGTTAGAAATAACTTCTTCTTCTTTAGTAAGTCTTTCCGTAAGTACTTTTATTTCTTCTTCTAATTCTAGTTTTCTTCTACTTTTTTCTTCTAAATCAGTATTATTTAAGTGCTCTCTTTCTTCTTTAGCATAGTTATATTCATCTTCTAAAGATGATTGTTCCTCTTTAAGTAAATCTATATTATTTTTTATTTCACTAATATGAGTCTCTTTTTCTAAAATATCACTCTTTATTTTTTCTACAGTTTGATACTCTTTATAATAGTTAGAAGCTTTAGCAAGTAAGACTGCTTCATTATAGTTTTTAAAGACTTTAGTGAAGTTAGTTAAAATATTGATTTTTTCCTTTAACTCATCCATCTTCTCTTTTGTTTCATTTAAGTTTTCAATAGTATCAGATAAAGGTCTTAAAGTCTCATCTGCTAAAGGTGGTAAGACTTCGTTTAGTACTTCCATTAACTGAGTAGGTTTATATTCTTTAGATAATTTAGGACTTCTAATCTGTAAAATAATATTAATAAACTCATCAAATGTCTCAATATTTTTAAATTTAAATAGATTATCATTAACCAACTTTTTATATTCTTTAGCAGTTTCTACTAAATTATTTTGAACACCTAAAGCTGCTTTTAATTCTAATCTAGTTAAAGGAGTCTTAGTAAAACCATCTTTTGTTTTATATAAGAAGAAATCTTTTCCTACTCTTCTGCCATCTTTTAAGATAAAGCCAAAGAAATCAGTAGGCTTACCCCTTCTTGCTCTTAATCCCATACCAATAGTAATATACCTATCTTCTGAACTATTATAAAACTCCATATATAAATAACCAGTAGAATCATCCTTTTCATTGTTTTCTCCAAGTAAATAGTACTCTATATGTTTATCAGTAGAACCAAAAGTATCTAATCTTTTAGGAGACTTATTGCCATCTAATATTAAAGGGATAAATGACTGCATAGTTACAGATTTACCTGAACCATTTTTTCCTCTAAGTAAAAGTTTACCATCATAAAAATCAAAAACTTCATCATCATATAGCCAAAAATTAATAAGTCCCATTCTAGTTGGTTTAAACATCATCATCACCTCCAAATAAATCCATCTGTTTTGTATTAGATCTTACTAACTCACCATTAAATCTAGCGATAGTAGGTAAAACCAAATAAGTATTATCTTCTTCTTTTAGAAATGAGTATTCTATCATATAATTAATAACTTCATCAAAGAACTTTCCTAAAGATAAGTCTTGATACTGTTTACTTAAATAATCTTTATTATTAGTCTTTATATCTTTTAAAATCACCTCTAGACTTTCTCTATTTATATGTCCTATTTCATTATCATCTAAAGGTATCTCTTTATTAGTTATCATTTTATAAAGCTCATTATTTACCATTAATACTATATCTGTAATCTTCTTATTATTAGGAAAATTATACTTAGAATTACTAGTTTCATATTCATAAAGAAAAGCCATATTTTTAGTGATTTCTAATTCATATCCTAAATTAGTAAATTCATTTTCTAAATATCCTCTCATCTTCTTAATATAATCAAGTTCAGCAGGAGTTATATTATAAGAAAATGTCGCCGGAGTAAATAAAAGGTTACGATAAACTTTATATCTTCTAACATCACCTTTTTCTAAGTCTTGATATTTCCATTCATCATTAAGAAAGTCATTAACACTATCTATTTCAAAAATATCATTAGTAAATAATCGCATTACATAATTAGCAAGACCAGTTACTTCATATAAAGCTTCTGCTTCTTCACTATCTTTAAAACTAGTCTTTTCTTGATCTTTAACTTTAATTACCGATATTTCTGTTAAAAAATCCATAACTCTAACTAAACTATGTCTATCACTTCTTAAAGTCCAGTCAGGTATTGTTTCTAAATTCATAGTAACAGCAGTATTTTTAACATAATCTATTAAGGAAGATAATACAAATACTTCACCTCTTGTCTTATCTTCTAAGTATAAAAGAATTATACAAAGATAAACATAATCAGATTTAGAAGTAAAAGTGTCAATACCAATATTACCAGTATCATTACTAGGAATCTTTTCTAATTTTATAAATCTATCATGAATAATTAACTTACTTCCTAATGTCTTTGTAACAAAGTCTTTAATAATGTTTTGTTTTCTTTTTATTTCATAATATAAATCAGGACTTTCTTCTTTAACAATCCAAAAGTTAGTTAAAAGTTCTCTAATCTCATTTTGAATCTCATCCATTATAATCACCTGCAAATGTAATGCTAAGACTAGGTAGAGTAAATGTCCCATCATCACTTATTATTCTACATATTTCTTTATTATTATCAAAGTTAACTTTATAATTTAAACCAAATAAAGGTTCTTTAAAGTACTCTTCACTAGTCCCTATCCTACTAATTAAGTTAAGAAGATAACCTCTTTCTTCTTTAGTTAAATAAACATCCCCTTTTAAAATAACTTCTTTAGTATCTACAAATCTTTTTAACATTTCCTTCTTCTTAGCTTCTTCCCTCTCATACTCTTCTAGTATTTCTTTCTTCTTACTAGTTTTATCAACAATAACACTATGGCGTTTTTCACTTTTTATTTTTTTATCATTAGGTAAGACAGATATAATAGTAGGTAATACTTCATAGGAATTAATTAAAGAGTCAGTATCTTTATTACTTATACCTTTAAAGTGTTTTACTTTATAAATACCGAAAACAGCATTAGAAAGCTTTCTTGCTTCATTTAGATTAGGCATTTTATCAAATAGTTTACAAATATGTTTATACTCTTCTTTACGTTTTATCATATTACCATGAAGTTCTATCAAACTATTAGCACATTTAGTAATTCTACTAATAAGATTACTAGTAACTTCTAGTAGTCTATCCCCTTCACTTTTATCATTAGTATTAACAAACCATTTATAAATACTTCTCCATTTACCTAGATTAACTTGATTAAATTTCTGATAATTAAAGTCTAAAGCTATTTTAGGAATATTTCTTTCCCCTTCTTCTAAACGTTTTACAAGAATAGTTTCAAAATTAGTATCCACACTCTTTAAAATATCCCTTATAATTTCTGCTTGATTTAAGTACCCTGTTATAAAATCTTTTAAGTACTGAATCATTTTATTTTTATATTCTAGAAAGACTGTACTTTGTAAAAGTTCTTCTGTTTTAGATTCTTGAAACTTCTTTAAGAAATCTTGATAGTTTCTATTAATATCACTAAATTCATTAGTAATTCTCTCCCATGTATCCATTAATTCTTCATTAGATAAAGAATCTATACTTTTTAATTTTCTTAATAAATCTCTTAATACCTCAAATCTTTTAGGAGATAAAGATGCAACCTTTACTTCCATTTCTTCAAGTTCAATAGTCATACGTTCTATAGCGATAGCATAATCTGTTAATTGATATCTATATTTTTTATATTTAAAGTCTTGAAGTGAGTTAATATTATTAACATCTTGAACAGTAGTTAAACTTAAATTATCTACTAAAAACTCTAAATCTCGTTCTAAATCTTCCATAGTATAATTATCTATTTTATCCTTTAATTCATCATAGATTTCTTCTTTAAAAAGCCAGTTTTCTGCTTGTTCATATTTATGATAGAAAAAACGCATAATAGGTCTATAACGATAAGTATTTTCTTGTGACAAATATTTAGTTTCCGTAATAGCTTTTTGTAGTACTTCAAAATTATCCATATACTTCTCCTTTATGGCTATTATTCTATCATATGTTCTAGTTAATGTATAGTTATTTTTTTATGTTTTTCCAACTATTACCAAAAAAAGAGAACTATTAGTATAGTCTTCTCAAAATAATTATTATTGCTATAATACTCCTTGTAATTCATCTCTCATAGCAGGTTTATTACGTAATTGAACACTTAAGTCTAAAATCAGCTCTTTATAAGATTACTGACTATTATTCATATCTTCCTTTTTTAATAGCATTAAAAATATTATCATACATTTTCTCTATTCTTTATTATTATATTTACTTATATTGTCAAAAAAATTACTCTAGAAAGTAATTTTTTTGGTTTTTTCTTAATTTATTACTGCAGTATCATCTTCTATATTTTAAAATTTATTATATGCCAAGCATCTTTACTAACTACATCGTCACTCAATTTTAATCCAATTTTATAGCCAATATAATTACCATCTTTATTAACTCTATTCTTTTTCTTTTCAAAAGACAAAATACTTAAATTTTGGTTATATCCAGTTATAGTTAAATTTCCTAAAGTATGTACATAATTATTTAAATATTCAATTGCTAAATTTTTATCACCATTTGCAATCATATTAACCCACTCTACTGGAATATTTTCTCCTTCAGGGAAAATATGTTCTATTGTCCAAATATATTTATTACTATTATCTCTACTCCACAAATTAGTATATATTTCATTTGTCTTAAATTTATCTTCATAATAGCATATTTTGGCTATTTTGTTCAATAACCTTGCCGAACAGGTCTAATAATAAATTTTCATAAAATTTAATTAAATAGCTTTTATCTTCTTGAATACCTAAAACATTATTAAAGTAATTACCTCTGACTAGTGCATTTCTAAAATATACTGATTTATCTTTAAATAAAGATTTATATACATTATAACCTAAACTAATTAAATACTTTTCTATAAATAAAGCTATTGTTCTAGTATTACCTTCTCTAAAAGGATGAACTTGCCATATACTAGAAGAAAAATCAGTAATATTTTTAATTACATCTACAATAGACATATCTTTATAATTTTTCTCTTTTTCTAAACGTATATCATATTCTAATGATTCCATTAAAGTTTTACAATCTCCATAAGCAACTGAATCATTATTTAAGATAATTTCATGTTTAGAAAAATTAACATTTCTAAACTCCCCTGCAAATTCATAAACATCTTGAAACAGATATTTATGAATATACTTTAAATAATCTATAGACAACTCAAAATCATCTTTTTCCAATAACTCAACTATTCTCATGGATACAAAATCACATTCTAATTCATTATAATTAATGCTATTTTGTTTTTCTTTTTCTATATAATAATCTTTTAGTTTTTTCTCTACTTCTTCTATTGTTAATTCTCCTAAAATGCTCTTTTCTATAAGCTCTTCTAAATATTTAGATGATTTTAAATTATCTACTTCTTGTAAGCCAATAGCCATATCCCATTCTAACTGTTTAAAGTAGCCTTTAGGATTAATTATCTCATTATAATCATTAATACTAGAATCCAAATCTTTTTCACTCATACTAACAAACTCTTATATAAATTATTTAACAAAATCTGCCTTAACATTAGCTATCATAAGTATTAATTTATCTTCTTCTAAATCAGAAAGATCAAAAACATCTTTTGATGCTGCTACCGGTATTATACCTATAGATGTTTTAACTTTTATTAATGTAAATGGCACTAACTCCTCTCCTATTATAGCATTAACAGCTGAAAAGGATACAACTCTACCAATAATAAGTGAACTAATATGTCCAACAAAAATATCTCCATTACCAACAAATTCTTCACTATAACATTTTACTTCTAAATCTAAGTCTTTAACTTTTATAGGTTTAAGAAATCCTAATGCTTTATTTACTTCCTCCATAGTACTAAATATAGATAATACAAAAGGAAATACTGATATATAAACATCTTTTCTCTCATTAACAATATTTTTATCTTCTATTTGATATCTATTAACTGTCTCTATTTGAAAATGAATATTATTATCAACAGTATGAACATTATAATATTCGTTAGAATCACTAGACTCTTTAAGCTTTGAATCAAACTCTAAAGTTATTTTATTTTCATTAAGTAATTCTAAATCTACATCTAATATTTCATAAGAGTCTCCATCTTTAGATAATTTAGTTGTTATTACTTCTTTTCCAATTATTTCCATATTATCTTTATTAAAGATATCTTTTGAAGCAATTATTATTTTTTTATCTTCACTTATAAAAACATTCGTTGAATTATTAAAATCTTTTTTAATAATACCTAAGAAAATATTATTTTCTTTTTCTTTGTTCTTTACAATTGAATTTAAATGTACTGGCATACTACACCTCCATGTTTCTATAGCAATAATATAACACAAATATAACTTTAACTTCAATCTTAAATAGTAATTAATATCTTAAAAAAAATCGACTCATAAGAATCGATTTCTATCTTGAAGTCTTTCGACTTTTTTCCAATCTGGGGCGATGAGCATCATCTTTTAAAAAATATAAGATAAAAATCGATTCCTTGTGTTGTATGTTAGCTCTGTTTGAGGAGGATTGCAAGTTATTTTTGCAATATCTTTTTTAATTTTTTATTCAAATACAAATATACTTCTAAATCATCTGTATAAATATTTAAACTTTTTTTACCTCTTGTGAATAAAATGTTTAGTTCGTTTAGAAATTTTGTAACCTCAAACTCATTAGTAGGTTCAATATCATTTCTAAAAATTATATCCTTTTTCTTATGATTAATTATGCGAGTGCCTTTTAAAAATATATAATTGTTTTCAACATCAAAAGATATTGCATGAAGTGTGTGTCCAATATAATTTTCCATTCCAGTACAAATTGCAAAACTATAGTCATCCTTTTCTGCCATATAAAATATTTCATCTCCTATTAATAAAATATGCTGTTTCCTATAATCATAAGTAGTAAACATTTTCTTTGATGACTTACATCCATGATATGACTCTAAAAATTCATTTACATCATAAAAGATATTTATTTTATAATCTTCTAAAATAATATTATTTTTTAAGTCTGAGGCTCTACTAGACAGGAATTTTAATGCACTTTCTGCTGCATCGTTATATCTTTTACTTCTTTTTAATTCTTTTGTATGTACGTAAATCTGATTTTCTCTTAAATAATTTACTAATCCTTGTTCATCTAAGTCTAAATCATTTGGCAGAAATGATTGGTCAACATCTCCAAATAAGATTGTTGCTTTACTTGAATTTATAATTTTTAGTATTGTTTCTTTATTTAATCTTTGTGCTTCATCAACAATGACTATTTTATCTGAAAGATTTTGACTCAAAAAAGTATCGGTTCCAAAAAAACATCTTTTACTAGAAAAATATTTTATTAGTCCGAGTGAATTGTAAAATTTTTGATTCATAAGTAAAAACATAGTATTATCATTCTCAAAAAAAAGTTTAAATGCAACGACAGTTTTTCCTGTTCCTGGCTTAGAAAAACATACTATTGTTTTTACCCCGCCACCTATTTTTTTCAATATAAAATCTGTAGTTCGCTTAGTTTCTTCATAATACTTAAATTTTCCTTCCTCCATTTCTTTATATAAATTATGAATACCTGCTAAATTATTAGCTTGTGTTAAAATTACTTCTACTGAAGAATTACTGCTAAAATTTTGCATTAGATTATTTAAATCCGTGTAGTCAGAAATTTCTATATTATTTTTTGAATCAAAATAATTTGCTTTATAAAATCCGTTTTCTGTCATTCCTATCACTATATATTTTCCATTTAAAAATAATTGAGGCATATGATCTTGAACTCTTTTTTCTATTTGTACATCCAACTTTTCTATTGCTGCTTCAACATTTCCAGACTTATATTCTATATCTATAACCACATTATTCTCTTCATTGTCTAGTAACACTGTAGCAATATCCATTTCTACAACATCTGTATAATAATTAAATATAAATAACTGATTATCATTTATATTTGAAAATATTCCTTCATTCAATAACTTCATCATGCAATTTATTAATGCTTTGAATTCTTGCTTAACAAAATTTGACCAAGTAAATTTTTTGAATTCATCTAATCCTTGCAACATACTGTGTTTTAAGTTATCTACACCAAAGGTATTAATTTTTTGGCACATTTTTTTAGTGATTTTAATTCCTTTTAAATTCAAATTACATCATCTCCACATTATCAATTATTATACTTCTTATAAAATAAAAATCAAGAATTAGCAATTATTGCCATAAAAAAAGAAATCAGTAATTTTTACCAATTCCCTGTATTTCATTATCTTGGTACTTTAGTTCTGCTTGCTTTATTACTTTTTCTACTGCACCTTCTCTTTTTATCGGTGGATAGTTATATTTAATTAATAATCTTCTAATATTGACTCTAATTCTTGCTCTAGCATCTTCTCTCTTAAAAGCATCTAATGTTAAATTTTGATTTATAATTTCAACTAGTTCTTTTGCAATTTGTACCAAAGTTTCATCTTTCATTAATTCTTTTATTTCTGGATCAAATCCTAAAGCATCAAAGA
>CALVJB010000025.1 GCA_944332025.1 uncultured Bacilli bacterium | reverse complement strand
TGACCAAAGAGAGAAAAAAATCTTTTCAAATTAATATTTTTGTGTATAATATTAAGTGTGTTGGATTTATTAATCTCCTTGGTCGGAAATTATAATAAACCAACACATTTTATTTTGCAATATTTTTTTGCTAGAAAATAAAGACTTTTCGTTAGAAATTTGGTACAATAAGAATGCAAGGAGGTATGAAAGAATGAGAGAAGAATGGAAAGGCTTTAAAGAAGGAGCCTGGACTAAAGAAATAAATGTTAGTGATTTTATTAAAACTAACTATAAAGGATATGATGGAGATGAAAGTTTCCTAGAAGGTACTACAGAGAAAACAAATAGAGTTTGGGGAAAGTGTAGTGACCTATTAAAAGAAGAATTAAAAAAACATGTTCTTGATATTGATGTTGATCATATGTCAGGGATTAATGCTTTTGAGCCAGGTTATATCAGTAAAGATGATGATGTAATCGTAGGACTTCAAACAGATGCTCCGCTTAAAAGAATAGTTAATCCATATGGTGGAATTAGAATGGTTTATCAAGAATTAGATGCTTATGGATATAAATTAAATCCTGAAGTTGATAAATATTTTAATGAATACCGTAAAACTCATAATCAAGGTGTTTTTGATGCTTATACAAATGAGATTAGAAAAGCAAGACATGTTGGTCTATTAACAGGACTACCTGATGCTTATGGTAGAGGTAGAATAATTGGTGACTATAGACGTGTCGCCCTTTATGGTATTGACTATCTAATGGAACAAAAGAAAGATGAGTGGGATAATAAACTATTAGGACCAATGACTAATGAATTAATCCAACTAAGAGAAGATGTTTCTATGCAATATCGTGCTTTAGATGAAATTAAGAAAATGGCTAAAGGATATGGATTTGATATTTCTAGACCAGCACATAATGGTAAAGAAGCAGTACAATGGACTTATTTTGGTTATCTAGCATCAGTTAAAGAAAATAATGGCGCTGCTATGAGTTTAGGTAGAGTTGATGCTTTCTTTGATATCTACTTTGAAAGAGATTTAAATGATGGAACTATAACTGAAAAAGAAATTCAAGAAATTATTGATCAGTTTGTTATTAAATTAAGATTAGTTAGACACTTAAGAACACCTGATTATGATGAATTATTCTCAGGAGATCCAACTTGGGTAACTGCATCTATTGGTGGTGTTACTACTGAAGGAGTTAGCATGGTAACTAAGACAAGTTATCGTATTCTACATACACTAACTAACTTAGATACTGCACCAGAACCAAATATGACTGTATTGTGGGCTGGGGGATTACCTGAAAACTTCAAGAAATATTGTGCTAAGATGAGTATTGAAACAGATGCCATCCAATATGAAAACGATGATGTTATGCGTCCAGTATACGGAGATGACTATGCTATCGCTTGTTGTGTATCTGCAATGCGTGAAGGTAAAGATATGCAATTCTTTGGAGCTCGTTGTAATCTTGCTAAAGCACTTCTATATGCTATTAACGGTGGTGTTGATGAAGTTAAAGGTGACCTAGTTGTTGAAGGATTCCCTAAGATGACTGATGAAGTACTTGATTATGACAAAGTAAAAGATGCATATTTCAAGATGATAGAAAAAGTTGCCGAAGTTTATTCTAATGCAATGAATGTTATTCACTATATGCATGATAAATATGCTTATGAAGCAGGACAAATGGCTTTACACGATACAAATGTAAATCGTCTAATGGCTTATGGTGTTGCCGGACTATCAGTTGCAACAGACTCACTTTCTGCAATTAAATATGCTAAAGTAAAACCAATTAGAAATGAAGATGGTATCGCAATAGACTTTGAAGTAGAAGGAGACTATCCTAAATATGGTAATGATGATGATAGAGTAGATAATATCGCTAAAGAAATACTTGATAAGATGTATAAAGAATTATCTAAACATAAATGTTATCGTAACGCTACACCAACATTATCAGTATTAACAATAACATCAAACGTAGTTTATGGTAGTAAGACTGGATCTACTCCAGATGGACGTAAAGCAGGAGAAGCATTCGCTCCAGGAGCAAATCCAATGCATGGAAGAGATTCAAGTGGTGCCATTGCATCATTAAACTCAGTTGCAAAACTTAACTATGCTGACTGTTGTCGTGATGGTATTTCTAATACATTCTCAATTGTTCCATCATCTTTAGGACATAGTAAAGATGAACAAATTGACAACTTAGTAAGCCTACTTGATGGTTACTTTGTACAAGGAGCACATCACTTAAATGTTAATGTTTTACAAAGAGAAATGTTAATAGATGCTATGAATAATCCAGATAAATATCCATTATTAACAATTAGAGTATCAGGTTATGCTGTTAGATTTAATCGTCTAACTAGAAAACAACAAGAAGAAGTTATTTCAAGAACTTTCCACGAGAAGATGTAAATGAAAGCAAGCGTTGACTCAATTGAAACCTTTGGTCTTGTAGATGGACCAGGAATTAGAACCGTAGTATTTTTAGATGGTTGTACTCTAAGATGTAAATACTGTCATAACCCAGAAACATGGGCAATGAATGAAGTAAACTATGATACTGATGAATTAGTTAAAAAAATTCTTCGTAACAAACCATACTTTAAAAGAAATAATGGTGGTGTAACTTTCTCTGGAGGAGAACCTCTTTTACAAATTAATTTCTTATTAGATATCTGTGAGAAACTAAAAAAAGAAGATATCCACATTGCCTTAGATACAGCAGGTGTTGGTATCGGTAAATATAAAGAAATATTAGAGTTAATAGATCTTGTTATTTTAGATATTAAACACGTTACTAAAGAAGGTTATAAAGACTTAACAGGAAGAGATATAGAAGAGTCAGAGAAGTTTATTGAAGAGTTAAATAAAAGTGGTAAACCAGTTTGGATTAGACAAGTAATTGTTCCAGGTATTATGGATAATGATGAATATTTAGATGGTCTATTAGAATATTTAAAGAAAATAAAAAATATTGAAAAAATAGAATTTCTACCATTCCATCACTTAGGTTTTGAAAAGTATCAAAAACTTAATATTCCTAATCCATTAAAAGATACACCTGAGATGGATGTTAATAAATGCGATGAACTATATAAAAAGTTTATGAAGAAGTACGAGAAGTCTAGAAAATAGGCTTCTTTTTATGGTAGAATAATAAAAGAAAGTGAGAGTTGTTTATGAATGAAGTATTAAAAGAAGTAGATGAGTTAATAGAAAATTCTAATAATGTTTCTTTAGAATTGAAGCCTATAGTGAAAGCTATATGTAAAGGATATATTAGAGAAAGTAATGGGAAAATCCCTATATCAGGTATAATAAACGTTTGTAATACAGTATTTAATAAAGTTGATAGTAGTGATACAGAATTTACTGGGGAAAATAAAATATTTGCTACAACAACAACTGACTATGATGAAAAATGTAATGTTATACATAGAGTAGATTATATAAATGATAGTAACTATAAAAAATTAATAACTATTCTAACTCATGAATTAGGTCATGTTATCACAGAACCTGCTCCGTGTTTTATAAATCAAAATAATATATATCCTGTTGCCAAAAGAACAACTACATATTACTTTAATTGTTATTATGATAATAATACTTTAATGGCAAAATATACTTATGGAAAAAGAATGTCAGATGGCTTTCTTGAATCTATATGTTCAAAGATTTTTGCGTCTAATGAGTTTAGAGAAGAATTAAAAGAAGCAGGTTATGATTTAGAAGATTATATTTATAAAGATGAAAGATTATTCCCATCAAGAGTTTATGATGAATATAAAGCTTGTTTTGAATTGTTTGATTATATTATGGATGGAGCATTATTTGATTTTTCTTGTAAAACTTTTTCTAGTAATGAAGAGATACTTGAATTTATTGATAAAAATAGGTTAAATGTTATTTTCGGATGTTTAGACAAAAGTAATGAAGCATTATGGAATTTAAAAAAATATGAAGGAAAAAATAGAGATGAAGAATTTGATAAGCTTTTGCAGGTTTATAATGAAAACAAAGCCTTATCTGTTGACTTATCGTCATTACTATTAGGATTTTATAATAAGGAAGAAAATTTGACTTATCAACAATTATTAGATACTTATAAAAATACTTTAGAAAAACAAAAGTTACTACCATTAGAAGAAAGTTATAGTAAAGGTAATTAATAATGTTGCAAGAGAAGTTTAAACAACTATATAAAGAATATGATAAATTACAAAATAAGTATGGTGATAAGACATTAGATTCTATCTATAATGGAGGAGAATCTAATAATCCAGACATTCTCTTTGTTTTTATGAATCCAACCGGAAGAAACATTGCTAGTCCTAAAACTTGGAAAGGTATAAAGGCTCCATGGCTTGGTACTAAAAACATCTGGAAGTTATTTACTGCTATCAACCTATTTGATAAAAATCTATTAGATGAAATAAATGAAAAAAAACCTAAAGACTGGGACTATGACTTTGCTAATAAAGTCTATGATGAGGTGAAAAGAAATAACTATTTCATAACGAACTTAGGCAAGTGTACCCAAACAGATGCAAGACCTCTAAAAGATGAAGTTTTAAAAAGTTATCTTGGACTCTTAGAACAAGAAATAGATATAGTTAAACCTAAAATAATAATTACTTTTGGTAATCAAGTCTCATCAATTATCCTAAATAAGAAAATATCAGTAGGAGAGTGTAGAAAACAATACTTTGAAAAAGAAATAGGTTCTAAAACTTATAAAATATTTCCTGTCTATTATCCAGTTGGTAATGGGACATTTAATATAGATAAAGCAATAGAAGACTTAAAATATATTATAGAAAATTATGTTAAGCAATATGTTAACGAATAGTGGAGGTTTTAAAATGATTAAAGTTGGTGAGAAACAAGAAGGATTAAATTATCAAGAAAGAAAATCAAGTTATGGTATATTAACTAATAGTGAAGGACAAATAGCAGTCTCATGCCAAAAAAATTGGGGCCTAATATTTCTAGGTGGAAAAATTGAAAAAGGTGAGACACCCAAACAAACTATAATAAGAGAAACTTTAGAAGAAGTTGGATATGTAGTAGATAATTTAAAATATTATGATAGTGTATCTGCTTATTATGATGTCTATTTTAAAGATGGTAGTATAACACATAGCCATAATCTGGCAGAATTTTATACTGGAATTATAAAAAATAAAATTAAAGAATCTATTGAACCATATACTAGTATTGAATGGTATTATCCAAATGAGTTAAAAGGAAAAATGAAGTTAGAATTTCAAAATTTAATGTTAGATAAATATATTAAAGATACTAATAATGAAAGATAGTATCTTTTTATATTGACAAACATATAATAACTGTATATACTGTATATATACAAAGAGGTGATTAAATGCAGATAATTATCAGTAATAGTAGTGATATACCAATATACCAACAGATAGTTGATAACATTAAAAGAGAAATACTTAATGGTAACTTAGTAGGAGGAGAGGCCTTACCTTCTATTAGAACTCTTGCAAAAGATTTAAGAATTAGTAATATTACCACTAAAAGAGCTTATGAAGAATTAGAAAAGGATGGTTTTATTGAAGCAGTCGCTACAAAAGGATACTTTGTTAAAAATAAAAGTGAGAATTATTTAAAAGAAGAAATATTAAAGAAAATAGAAGAAAATTTAGAAGAAGCTTTAACTATCGCTAATACATATCATATTAGTTATGATGAAGTCTTAGAGATACTTAATGCTTTGAAGGAGGATAATAATGGATAATATAATTAAAGTTAATAATTTAACTAAAACTTATGATAACTTTAAACTAGATAATATTACTCTTGAAATAAAAAAAGGAAGTATCATTGGTCTAATAGGAGAAAATGGTGCAGGGAAGACAACTCTAATTAAACTACTATTAGGTTTAATAAAAAAAGATAAAGGAGATATTTTAATATTTAATAAAACTTTAAATAGTAAAGTAAAAGAAGATATTGGTGTAGTCTTAGATGATTCATTCTTTCCAGAAGTTATTAAAGTAAAAGATGTTAACTCTGTTATGAAAAATATCTATAAAACTTGGGATGAAAAATTGTTTTTTAAATACTTAAAAGACTTTTCTTTAAATGAAAATATGTTAATAAAAAACTTATCTAAAGGAATGAAGAAAAAACTTGAAATAATAACTGCACTTGCTCATCATCCTAAACTATTAATATTAGATGAACCAACTAGTGGATTAGATCCTATCGTTAGAAAAGAAATATTAGATATATTTTTAGACTTTATTGAAAATGGTGAAAACAGTATTTTATTCTCATCCCATATAACCAGTGATATTGAATCTATCGCTGACTATATAATCTTTATAGATAATGGTAAATTAGTCTTTGATAAAGAAAAAGATGATATCTTAGATAATTATGGAATAGTTAAGTGTAATGATAATGACTTTAAGAAGATTTCTAAAGATAATATAATATCTTATCGTAAAAATAAATATAACTATGAAGTATTAGTTAATGATAGAAAAAATGTTAAGGAAAATATCTCCAACTTAGTAATTGATAAAGCAACATTAGAAGATATTATGCTATTAATAGTGAAAGGAGAAAAATAATGAAAGGTTTAATTATTAAAGATTTATGTGTTATAAAAAATCAAATGAAAACATTATTATTAGTATTAGCTTTCTTCATTATCTTCTCAATTATCAATGAAGATGCAACATTCATTCTTTTCTTAGTACCATTTTATATGATAATGATTCTTATAACTACTTTTAATTATGATGAATTTAATAAATGGGACTCTTATTGTAACAGCTTACCTCTTAGTAGAAAAGAAATAGTTAAATCTAAATATATATTATTTAATGCTACATCACTTATTGTTTTAATAGTAGGAATACTTTCATCTCTCATCATTCCAAACTTTATAGAAAATACTACCTTTGAATCCCTTTTTGCAAGCATAATAGGAGTTGCCTTTGGTATATGTTTAGTAATCTCTTTACTAATACCATTCTATTATAAATTTGGTGCTAATAAGGGAAGAATAATGTTATTCCTTTGTATAGTAATTCTTGCATTAATAATAGGAATGATTACAAGCTTAGATATATTTAATAACAAAGAGATAATGAATCTATTAAATAGTCTAAATAACTTAAGCATAGGAATGATTACGTTACTATTGATAATAGTAACAATTATCATAATGACTATTTCATATTACATCTCAGTTAGAATATACAAAAATAAAGAGCTATAATAAGAAGTCTATCACTAGATTTCTTTTTTTCTTTTGTTCTTGGAGCGACTGATTAAGTTGTTTCAAATATAATACCGCATCTCTATACAATTATAATTCAATTCTTAAAATATATTGTTATTTTGAATAATTGTTTTTTTGTTATTTTGAATAATTGCTTTTTTCTAGTAACTATGATAGCATATACAATATAGGTGTTGGAAACACCACGCGGAGGAGCCTATGAAAAAAGAGAAAAATAATTTATTTAAATTTGCTACTAAAGAGACATCACAAGATTCTTTCTTTAGTTGGATTATAAATTGGTATAATTATAAAGAAGAAAGTGAATATTATAATTTTTCTAGAGATTTTTTAAAAACAATATTACCTAATGGTCTAGTTAATCAAATAGATAATATTAGTAATATAAAGATTATAAGACAATTTTTTTATATAGATATACTACTTGTTTTGAATATGAAAGATGGAATACAAAACTTTTTAATCATTGAAAACAAAACAACAAGTGAATTAGGTCAAAAACAGTTAGATACACTTCTATATTATACAAAGCTTGTATTTGAGTTAACAAATGTAAGTGATAAAAGTAAATTTGATAAGTTTGAAATAGATACAGCTATTGGTAACTATGAAGATAAAGTTTATTCAGTTTTAATAAAAACAGGTATTAAATATAAAAATAATCCAAATGATGAAGAAGAAATAAAAGATTCATTATCTAAATTATCTACTAATAAAGAAGAATATAAATATTATGACATGTGTAAAAAATATATAGAAAATAATTGGAGTAATCATATAAAGTTTATCAATAGACCAACTCAATTAGAGGAGTTAGTTAATGTTTTATGTAAATATAAGCATATAGATAGTTTAATTGAAGATTATTATAATACTCTTGTATTTAATTTAAATAACGAAAGTCTTTTAAGTAATCATGAAAATAGTATAGAATTTATTTCAAACACTGGAATATTAGAAGAAGATAAAACTCATTTTAGAACTAATTATATGTGTTTTGAATGTTTTAAAAATTTAACTAATATTGATGTGAAAAATTTAGATAATAGAGTTTCAACAATTAAATTAGATAAGTTAGAAATATCAAACTTAAATGGCAATAGTATTATTGTTGATACTCTTGACTTTAATAATGGTAATGATTTTAAAAATATGTTTATACAAGATGATATATGGAAAGAAGAACAACGTAAAAATCAAGATAATATAAAATATATATATTTATTTACAAAAGAAATAAACTTTTTTAGCAACAACACTTATTATACTTTTAGAGGCTTATTTAGACTATTAAAAAGAGTTGATAATATAAATTATTGGAAAAAATGTAAAATAAGTAATGATGGGAAAATTTCTATAAAAGAAGAAGATATAAAATCATATATAATAGATGAAGAAAATATAAATTAAATAAACTAATGTTATTAAGTCAGATATATTTAATAATAAATCTGACTTTTTCACTCTTTTTAAAAAGATTAATTGTACTTTATTAAAAATATGTATAAAAATCTCTAATCGTTTAGAAATGAAGTAATTATGAGTAATATTATTATCATTGATAGTAAAGAATTAATATCAATTCAAATCAAGATAAATAGACAAATGGTTAAAGTTTGTTGATGTTAGTAATAACACTAAACAAGCATATAAAAAAAGAAATCCTATCACTAGAATTCCTTTATATTTCAATGGAGGGCCTAGTCGGATTTGAACCAACGATCAGGGAGTTGCAGTCCCATGCCTTACCACTTGGCTATAGACCCATCTAATACATTGTATGTATCAATTGCAAATATATTCTCTCATATATCTTTCTATTTGTCAAATACTAAGTTAAATTGTATAATGATAATAAGGAGTGATAACATGACACCTTATGGATATGATAGATCTTTAGAAACATTTGGAAAACCATTTGTTTCAGATGTTAAACCAGGTAAAAAGTTTATAAAAAGAGTAGAGAAGGATTTACCACTAGACTCTAATAATCTTTCTATTGCTTTAAAACTTTATAATAATCTAAATGAAGTAGTAGAATTCTCAGAAAAATTTGAAGCTTTTGGACAAGATTTAAGTTTAGACTTTTTAAAAAGAATTTATGAAAAACCTATAAATAGTATTAATTTAACAGATAATCAAGTAGTATGTAAAAACTGGGCAGAACTTTATGCTTTCTTCTTAAATAAACATAATATTCCCTGTGTAGTTAATATAAGTGGAGTCCATTACAGTGTTTATCTTAAAGAAGAAGGATACCTTTTTAATGCTGATGCTACTATAATAAATAAAGATAAAAATGATAACTATAAAATGGATGATTTAACAAGAAGTAAGTTAGGACTAAGACCAAGTGGCTTTAATGCCATAATCAGTGATGAAGAAGTAGGTGCTAAGAAAGTTAATATTTATGATTTAGGGCTTAATCTAGATATATCAACAGAAATAGACTATGTTAACTTTGAAGATAGAACTAATACAATTATTAGAAATCTTACTAATTGTAAAACTTTTAAAATACGTAATATACCAGAGATAACAGATGAAGTTACAGATAATTTCTCTTTAATTAATAATTTACTTTTAGAAGAAGATTTAGGAGGTGTTTCTGCTATCTCTTATATAAATACCTTAATAAAAGTATTATTTACTAAGGAACAACAACAACACCTAGCTTATGTTCAAATAAAAGAGAAGGGTAAAGGAGAAGATGAATACAAAAATAGCGAAGTAATTAACTATAATCCTAATAAAGAAAGAATTCATAAACATGATTATACAATGGGTATACCTACTTTAGAGGGATATAACTTTATCTATAGAGATGGTTCCTTAGAATATTTAACCAAAAGAAAAGCTCGTAAAGTTATAGAAGACTCTATGAATATTGATATAGATGTACTTAGTAATAAAGGAGGAAGTCTATGAATCATTTGAGAGAATTAGTAGTAGATAAAGTAAAGATGTTAGAAAATGCAAATACTATAGAAGAGTTAGAAGACTTAAAGAAATATAGATTAATAGAAGAACTATTAAAAGATGATGCTTGTTTCTTTAAAATTAACAGTTCTATAGCATATTCTATATTAATAGAATTAGATATAGATAATCCACTAGATTACTATAAAAATCTAATTAGTTATAAAGAATATCTAAAAAATAAAGAAAGCTTTAATTTGTAACATAAAAAGCACTTGCCTCTTTTAGAATTTATGATACAATATATATGTATCTATTTTGCGGATGTAGTTTAGTGGTTAGAATATGGCCTTGCCAAGGCTGTGACGGGGATTCGATTTCCCTCATCCGCTCCATTATGAAATTAACCCTTGTAAATCAAGGGTTTTATTGTGCTTAAAATAATTAGGTACAAATTAAGTACTTTATATAAGCAAAAATCATAGCAATTTACTGCTACGATTTTCATTATATATTCAATTATTTTTATAAATAATAATCCATTTGCCATTTTTATCAGCCCCAACTCTTTTTATATAATTGTTTTCAACCAAAAATTTTATATGATTTCTAATTGTTCTTGATGTTACACCTAGCAAATTAGACATTTCCTCTTGAGTAATACTAGGTCTATCTTCTATTAAACCAATAATTCCTTCTTGAACTTTTGTTAGAACAATATCAGAATAAGAAATTTTTTCTATTCTTTTGTTAGAATTCTCATAGTCAAATTCATTTTGATTATATTTGATACTTACTCTTATAAAATGTGGGAAGAAATGATAGATGCTTTTATCGTATTTTTTTAATATTCTTCTTATACCAGTTCCTAAATGCTCAACAAGTTCCAAGTCGTGAAAAACTCGCATAAGTTCTGGATTTTTAGGTGCAGAATATCCTTCTAAAAATTCTTCTTCAGTAAATTCACTTTGTATCCCACCAAATGAGGATATTTCTAATCTATCACTAAAAAATTCAAATTTTGGTGGATATTCATTAGACCAATCATTATGAACAATAGAATTGATAATAACTTCTCTAACAGCATTATAATCATACATTGGTTGTTCAATTCTTTCTGGATATGCTATTTTAGCATAAATTTTATTCTCTGTTCTAAACTTTTCTAGTACTCTATAAGTTGCTTTGACTAAAGAACAATCACCAAATTCATAATATTCTTCTATTTCATCAACATCTTCACCAACATATTTGGCAACTTTAATTGAGACTCTATTATTATCAGCTAGAAGATAAGCAACATAATTATATTTTCCGTCTCTTGTAAAAAAGCCCAATTGTCTTTCAAAATTATCACCTACATCAAAACCTTTTTCTGCATAATATATTTTTAAATCAGTAAAAGTTAAATCTTGTCTTGGTGAAATAATATTTTTTAAAGAATTTTTTGTTCTTTCTCTAAACATCTTATTTATTAGATGTTCATCCATTTTTTCATTAGAACTACCAACTCTAATAAAACAACTATCTGGAGTCATTCCCATACCTTTTATATGATATGGAGTTTCATATCCTTTCGCTATTGTTATCTTTAAGTATTTTTTGCCTTCTTTTGTAAATACTTCTAAATCAAATAATCCTAAAACAGATGGTTCGATACTAGAAATTATTTTATCTTTTATTTTTCGTTGAAATAAATCCATATTATTTTTTAATCCAACTACATTACCATTATCATCAACTCCAATATAGATGCTACCTCCATCTTTATTCAAAAAGGCTATAACCGTTTCTTCTAAGTCATCTACTAATTTAATTTTAAATTCTGTTCGTGAATCTTCAATAGCTTCTATCATTTTTACACCTCCAATTACAGTCAAATTAATAGTATCACATTTCCTAGTAATTTCCTAGTAATTTCCTAGTAAATTTCCTATAAAATTGTACCAAATAGTGCTACGCTATGATTGATACATAAAATACAAATGAACTTTTTTACTATAGTGTGCATGACATCTTTAGTAAATACTCCATAATGAAATTAATACTCGCACTTAATTGTGTGAGTTTTATATTATAGGAATTTATTGAAAGGAATAATAATATGAACTATAGAATAACCTTAATATCACTTTTAAGTATAGAAGATTTAAATAAAATAGATAATGTTATAAAGAATGTAACAGAACCATTATGTAAAGTACCATATATAAAAAATATATATAATAGAATATCTATAGATACATTACCTTATCATTTTACTTTATCTGCTTGGAATATAGAAGAAAATGACTTTGTATTAAAAAAGTTATCAAATATAAAATTTAATAGCTTTAAAATAACTGTTAGCAGTATAGAAGTAATGAATGGCAGAGAAAATAGTTATGTATTGTATTTTAAAATTAGAGAAAATAGGGAACTAAAAAAATTACAAGAAAGGGTATATAATATTCTACCTGTTGAAAAATATAATCCTAATAGTTTTGAGTTTCATATAACTATTCATGTCGATAAAGATTACGATAAAATAATTAAAATAAAAAAAGAACTAGAACAAAGCTTTATTCCTATTGAATTAACCGTTAGTTCTATAGGATTGTTTGAAATATATCCAGCAAATTTAGTAGGAAAGCATAGTGAGCAATAAACTATTATATGAGTAAACAAAATAGGTTATTATAGACTTTTTGGCATAATTGTATTATAATATGCACAAAAAGGAGATGGCTTAAATGAATCTAGAATTATTAAAGCATGCTCAAGGGTATATTGAAAAAATGGCTAATGGTATTAATCCTTTAACAGGAGAAATTACTCCAAGTAATGATATGATAAATAATGTAAAAATATCTAGGTGTCTATTCTATGTTAATGACGTTTTAAAAGAAGTAATTGCAAATGGTGGAGTTAATAAAAATAAAGTTAAAAAAATTCCATTTAGTTTAACCCTAGAAGAACTTAACAAATATGAATATACTGGAAATTTAGCGATTACAAAAGTAGTACAAAAGATTAATGCATTAAGAACAAACGAAAATATGGAAAAACTAAAAGTTACTGAAATGTGTAATTGGTTAATAGAAATAGGTATTTTGCAAGTAATAGAAGAAAATGGTCATAAACTGAAAAGGCCTACAGAAAAAGGACAAAATATGGGAATGACAATTGAACATGTAGTTAATGAGTTTAGAGAGTATGACCTCGTTTCATATAGTGAAGATGTACAGAAATATATAATTACTAACTTTAAAAGTTTATTAGAGTTTATTAATAAATAATAATTTAATTAATACAATCTTGGATTATTAATATTTATAAACCATACTTTAACATAATTATAATAGTTATTACAATTAAAACTTTTTTATATTTATTAAGAAAAGAGTAGAGTAAGTCTATTCTTTTTGTTATCAAAAGAATAATATATATAAATGTAAAAATTACAAGAGGAAGAGCAAGAAGATTATATCTTAGACTTTCAATAAGTCTAAATTGCATAATAAGTTTAAAAGCTCTAGTAAGACCACAGGTAGGACAAGGAATATTAAAAATATTAAAAAAAGGGCAGAACCTTATATCAAATATATTTAATATAAAAGCAAGCCCTATTACTACTAAAATTACCTTTAAATTTTTCATTATAGAATCATTGAAATTGTAGCTAGATTTTTTTCTTTAGTTTTCTTACTAATTGTAAACCAATCTACAATTGTTAAAATTCCACAACATCCTAATGTTAGAAGTTTTAAAATTCCCATACCTACATCACCTAACATAAATCTATCTATACCTAAGCTTCCTAAAAGAATAGAAATTATTAGTAAAACAGTAGGATCTTTTAAATCACAAGCTTGTAAACTTACAAAAACATCATCACTAGCATTTTCTAACTTTTGTCTAATTATAGGTATAGCAGAAGGTTCAAAGTATTTAGCATTAGTAGTTAAATACATATCAATTTTGCTCTTATCCATAATTATTTACTCCTTTCGATTTTATTATAGCTTAATGTTTTATGAAAAAATCTTCTTTCAAGGAGATGAAAAACTTTGACTAGTAGATATTCAAAAGAAAGACTTTCTCTTATAGTAAGAAAGAACATTAGAAAATATCGTCTTATGCGCAAGTATACACTACAAGAATTAGCAGATTTGACTGGATTAACTCATGGTTATGTAAGAGATTTAGAATGTTTTTCCATAGAAAAAACGCCTCTTTTAGAGACGGTAGGAAAATTTGCAGATGCATTAGAAATAGATATAAGACAGTTATTTGATGATATAAAAGAATAGTAATTAGATAGTCTTTGAAGAATCAAGACTATCATTTTTATTATAAGTAATATTCCACATCTTCTGTGGAATAAGTACTGCCTTAATATAAGCTAGCTTTCCATCAGAACTAATTTTAACATCAATAATCTTTGAAAGACTACTTTTATTAATTAAGTATTCATTCTGTACTTTAGAATAACTTAAATTATCATCAATTAAAGGAATACCATCATTCGCTTCTTCTGGTATTAAATATTCTATTTCTATATTGCAAAACTCATGATATTCTAATTCTCTATTAAAAAAACTTTTATTTCTTACTAAAGAAGTACTAGTAAAACCGCTTTCATAATAATATTTATTTTCTAAGCTCTTTAAATCTTCTAATGAACTTATCCCATAATCTTTAAAACTATCTAAAGACACACCTCTATAAGTTTTAATGCTTGAAGAAAGAGTACTAGACTTTTCTATACATTCACTTAAAGTATCAGCATAATCCAAATATTTATCTTTCATCTCATCAGTTAATAGTCCATTAGTATCATAATTCCAAGTGCCTCTTAAAAGAGAATTAAAACGTCTGAAAGCAATACCTGTATATGCTCTAATAGTATCAATATCATTTATAGAATTATTATTATAAAACTCTGCTAAATAATCAGTAAAGAATGCACTTACTTCTTCTAAAGAGGAAAATTCAATAAAATTTCTTTTACTAACATCATTAACAAAAGTATCAAGCTCTGTTATTTTATCATTACCAATATATTTTAAAATTAAGTTTACTGTTTTAGTTCCATTCATAATACCTACACCTCTTTTCTAAATACATTAGTATCTCTAATAACAAAACCATTCTTTAAATATAAGTGATTTGCCGCTTCCCTAGAAGATCTAGAAGTTAATTCTATATAACTAATACTATCATTCTTTGCATAATTAAAGACGAACTCTAACATTTTAGTACCAATACTCATATTTTGATAAATACTATCAACACAAACATAAGAAAGAAAATAGTAATAACATTTCTTAAAAGGATTATATAATTTATCAATTCTAAGATAACCAACTATTTTTTTATCAGTAGTAGCGACTATACCAAAACTATTAAGACTATCATCTATAGATTTAATATTATCTCTGATATTAAAATGCTCTTTTAATAATTTTATAACTTCATTAAAATCTTCATTAACATATTTTCTAATAACTAAATTATCCATAAACTTCCTCCAAATTTATCTTTTCTAAAGCAATTATACCAATAATTTACATAAAATTACAAAAAAAATAACTTTTTCCTGTATAATATAGATGGAGGTTATATGTATGGTAAAAATAAAAAATAATCGTTTAAAAACAATTTTATCTTATATTTTAATTATTTTAGGAGCTATGCTAGCAGCATATTCTCTTGATACGTTTTTAATACCTAATAATATTTTAGATGGGGGAGTTACAGGTATTTCTATAATCATTTCTAAAGTGTTCTCTATACCAATGAGTTTACTAGTTATCCTTATTAACATTCCTTTTATTTATATAGGTTATCATAATTTAGGTAAAAGTTTCTTACTAAGAACAATTATTAGTATGCTAACTTTTTCACTTTCTCTTAGTTTCTTTGAATCATTCCATGAAGTTACAGATGAAATATTACTTGCGACTATCTTTGGAGGAGTTTTACTAGGAATAGGAGTAGGATTAGTTATTAGACTTGGAGCATGTGTTGATGGAACTGAATCAGTCGCTCTTGTTATAAGTAAAAAAACATCACTTTCTGTAGGACAAATTGTAATGATTTTTAACTTTATTATTTATAGTATTGCCGCTTTAACATTCGGAATAGATAGAGCCCTTTATTCAGTTTTAACTTACTTTATAACTTATAAAGTAATAGATCTTGTCTCAGAAGGATTAGAACAAGCGAAAGCCGCTTTAATTGTAACTGAGAAAGGTACAGATATGGCTAATGAGATATATAAAAGACTTGGTAGAACTGTAACTAAAATAAATGGTAGTGGTCTTTTATCAGGAGAAAAAGAAGTAATGTATTGTGTCTTAACAAGAATAGAAGTATTTGAACTTAAAAAGATTGCTAATGAAATGGATGAGAGTGCTTTTATAACTATATTAGATGTTTCTGATATTATAGGTAATCACATAAAGTCTACTAAAAAATATAAGACTAAGAAAAGTACTACAAGAATAAAAGAAGTATAATCTTTATAAGTAAAAACATATAGTTAAAGTGTAAGGAGTGATACTTTGACTATATATACAGTACAAAGAGGTGATACCCTTTATGGTATTGCTAGAAAGTTTAAAGTTCCAGTAAGAGAAATAACTGATTTAAATGGACTATCTAATGTAAATCGTTTAATGATAGGGCAATCTTTAGTGATACCTAGTGAAGTATTACCAAGTATTTTAGTAAATGGTTATGCTTATCCAACTATTAGTGATACAACTCTTGCTTTAACACTACCTAGTTTGACATTTTTAAGTATCTTTAGTTATCATGTAACACCTAGTGGTAACTTAACACCAATAAGTGATAGTAGAGCGATAAGAGCAGCGAAAGATAATAATACACTACCTATGCTTGTAATGACTAATATAGGCTCTACTGGTAGATTTGATAGTGATCTTGCCCATACTATTTTATCTAATGAAGAAGTACAAGATAGATTAATTTCTAATTTAATAACAACTCTAAGAAATAAAGGCTATGCAGGAGTTGATATTGACTTTGAATATGTATATCCTATGGATAAAGAGTTATATAATGATTTCCTAGAAAAAGTAGTAACTAGGCTTCATGAAGAAGAATTTATTGTAACAACAGCTTTAGCACCTAAAGTAAGAGAAAATCAGACAGGAACTTTATATGAAGCCCATGATTATGCTACTCATGGAAGACTTGCTGATCATGTAATTATAATGACTTATGAATGGGGTTATACCTATGGACCACCTATGGCTGTTGCCCCATTAAATCAAGTAGAAAGAGTAATACAATATGCCGTCACTGCTATACCAAGTAAGAAAATACTAATGGGTATACCTAACTATGGATATGACTGGACCTTACCTTATGAACCAGGAAGACCTGCTAGATCAATTTCTAATACTAATGCTATCGCTCTTGCTGTAGAAAAAGGAGTAGAGATACAGTTTGACCCAGTAGCGAAAGCTCCGTATTTTTATTATAAAGATGAAAGTGGAGCCTTACATATAGTTTGGTTTGAAGATGCTAGAAGTATAAAAGCAAAGCTAGACCTTGTTACTAAGTATAATTTAGGTGGTATTTCCATATGGACAGTTATGAATTATTTTCCAGGGATGTATGCTGTTTTAAATAGTAATTTTCAAGTAGAGAAAGGATAACCTTCTTTTTTCTTGTACAAAAAAACTCTCATATAGAGAGTTAATAATCTAACTGGTCGGGAAGACAGGATTTGAACCTGCAACCCCTTGGTCCCAAACCAAGTGCTCTACCAAGTTGAGCCACTTCCCGATATAATGGTGCGCTCGAAGGGATTCGAACCCCTGACCTTTTGGTTCGTAGCCAAACGCTCTATCCAACTGAGCTACGAGCGCAGCTACATAGGTCTTTCTTTAAAACTGATACTATATTATCACTGTTTTCTCACTTCGTCAAGTGAATTTTGCAAATTTTCTTTTCTATATCATTATATGTGTGATATCATAAATATATGAGGAGGATGATAAAATGAAGATATTAGTAACAGGAGGTTTAGGCTTTATTGGAAGTCATACCTGTGTAGAACTATTAAATGAAAACTATGAAGTTGTTATTATAGATAACTTATCTAATTCTAGTATTGATGTTTTAGATAAAATAGAAGAAATAACTTCTAAAAGACCTAAATTTTATGAGATTGATGCCTGTGATAAAGAAAAAGTTAGTGCTGTATTTAAAGAAAATAAAATAGATGCCGTTATCCATTTTGCAGGATACAAAGCAGTAGGAGAATCAGTTAGTGAACCATTAAAGTATTATCGTAATAATTTAGATTCAACCCTTACATTATTAGAAGTTATGAAAGAAGAAAACTGTCATAATTTTGTCTTTTCATCAAGTGCTACTGTCTATGGTTCACCTAAGGAATTACCAATTAAAGAAGATTTCCCACTATCTACAACAAACCCCTATGGTACAACTAAATTGATGATAGAAAGAATCCTTGCTGATGTTTCTAAAGCAGATAATGACTTATCTATAATTGTACTTAGATATTTTAATCCAATAGGAGCTCATAAGAGTGGCTTAATAGGAGAAAAACCTAATGGTATTCCAAATAACTTAATGCCATATATTGTTAGAGTTGCAAATAAAGAATTACCAATTTTAAGTGTCTTTGGAAATGATTATGAAACTCATGATGGTACAGGGGTAAGAGACTATATCCACGTAGTTGATCTTGCTAAAGGACATTTAAAAGCATTAGAGAAGAGTGTCAACTTTAAAGGAATAGAGTACTATAACTTAGGAACAGGAACAGGTTATAGTGTCCTAGATTTAGTTAATACTTTTGAAAAAGTAAATAATGTTGAAGTACCATATAAAATAGTAGATAGACGTCCAGGTGATATTGCAGCATGTTACGCAGATCCTACTAAAGCTTATAAAGAACTAGGATTTAAAGCAGAATATGGTATAGAAGATATGTGTAGAGACTCTTATAACTTTATACTTAACAATAAGTCCAACTAGGACTTTCTTTTTTTGTAAAAATATGATATAATGTAGCCATCAAAAGGGGATGAGGTTATGGGTGATTATGAATTTAAAGAAGAGGTAATGAGAAAAGCTGATAAAAGGGTGGTAGAGCAAGTAGTGATGTACTTAAAGCATCTTGCAATTCACTATAATTTACCTTATAAAGAACTATCTAAACTACAAGATACCTTTCTTTATAACTATGTAGAATTATCTAAATATCAAAAAGATGATATAAAGCTAGTATTAAAGCAAAAAAATTGTAACCAACAAGCTTTATTAAATGAGTGTATTTATGAAGCTTTATCATCTAATCCTTTAATTAAATTAGAAGATGTTCCACTTATAAATAAAGTAACTAATGATAAAGATAAAATGATATTAGAAACAACGGTTGGAACTATTAGATTAGGAAAAGCAAGTGAATATTTTAAAGATACTAAATCATCATACATTTTTAATAAAAAACTAGCTGGTGAGTGTTTTGATAGAACTTTAGAGTTTGTTAGAGAAAATGAAGAATATGATGCTATTGTAAGTTATGTACCTAATATCTTTGTAGGAGGACATTACCATGCTTATGCTAAATGTGGTGATACTATTGTAGATCCTGCCAGCAATGCTATTTACTTTGATAGTACGGGAGACCTAATAGAACAAGGTGATATTATTCTTACTGATAAATATTCTAATATTGGTGGAGAAATAGGAGAAGAAACACCTCATCTTCTAAAAAAGGCTTTAAAATAACTACTGAACTTAAATGCTCAGTAGTTTTCTTTTACAAATATTCTTTTAATTTTTTAATAATATCATCTTGAAAATCTTTAAAGTCATTAGCAAGTTCTAAGACTTTATCATCTATTTCTTTATCTTTATACTTCGCTAACTTCTTCTCTAAATCGATACTTCCCATAGATACACCTTTAATAAGCATATCAGCCATTGCCGAATCACTATTATCATCCCTAACTTCTTTATCAATACCCATGTTAGCCATAACTTTAGAAACAAGACCATTTTTTTCTTTTTTACAGTTATTCTTATTTAATATCTTTTTAGCATCTTTAAAATATCTTTCATAACCTTTAATGATATCTTCAACAGTATCTTTAATCTTATTATCCTTCTTCTCTAAAGTATTACTAAGCTTAGTTAAAGTAGAAATAGCCATTTCGCTATCTTTATAAATATGATTAACAATTTCTAAACTTTCATCCATTTAAATCATTCCTTTCATCTTTAATATGAACTTTTTTTATTCTTTTATTCCAAATATTAAGAGAAATTGATATAATTAATAAGGTAGAGGAAGTGGAAAGTATGCTTAAAGAAATAGACAATATTTCTATAAATTGTCAAAGTAGTATTAAGATTAGTGATGGCTTAACTATTTATTTTGATCCTTATGATATAAAAGAAAAAGTAAGCAATGCCGACTATATTTTCATAACTCATCCACATTGGGACCATTTAGATATAGATTCAATTAATAATATTGCAAATGAAAAGACTATAATAGTTGGACCATCTAGTGTTATTGAAAAGTTAGATAAAAGTTTTAATTTATTAGAAGTAGAACCTAATAAGACTTATAATCTAAATAACATTTCTTTTAAGACTGTACCTTCTTATAATATAGGACGTGATTATCATCCAAAAGATGCTAGATATGTTGGCTATCTTTTAACTTTAAATGATATTACTTACTACATACCAGGAGATACTGATGTAATAGAAGAGTTAAAAGAACTTAATGCGGACGTTATCTTCTTGCCAGTAGGAGGAACTTATACAATGGATAGAGAAGAAGCGGTAGGACTTGCTAATACAATTAAACCAAAATATGCTATTCCTATTCATTATGGACTTGCCATAGGAAGTAGGGAAGATGCTAAATACTTTGTAGATAATTTAAATAAAGAAATAAATAGTAAAATATTTTATTAAAAAGGGGTAGTAAAATGATAGAATTTAAAAATGTTTTTAAAAAATATAAAAATACTAATGTTCTTTCTAATATTTCTTTTAAAATAGAAACAGGTAATATTGTTTGTCTAATAGGAGAGAGTGGTTGTGGTAAAACTACAACTTTAAAAATGATTAATAGATTAATTAATCCTACTAAAGGACATATTTTAATAGATGGAGAAGATATTACTAATAAAAATGTTATTGAATTAAGGAGAAATATTGGTTATGTTATCCAACAAACAGGTCTTTTTCCTCATCTTTCAATTAGAGAAAATATTGATTTAATTGCAAGATTAAAGAAGATGCCAGAGGATGAAATTAATAAAAAGACTAAAGAAATGATGGATATGGTAGGACTAGATATGTCTTATTTAGATAGATATCCTACAGAATTATCAGGAGGACAACAACAACGAGTAGGAGTTGCAAGAGCCTTCTTAACAGATCCATCTATAATACTTATGGATGAGCCTTTTTCAGCTTTGGATCCTATGACTAGAAACTCTTTACAAGATGAACTTTTAAGGATAGAGGAGAAGTTTAAAAAGACAATTGTTTTTGTTACTCACGATATGGATGAAGCGATTAAAATAGCCGATAAAATCTGTATTATGGATGGAGGACATATTATTCAGTATGATACACCTGAAAATATTTTAAAACATCCTAAAAATAAATTTGTTAGTGCCTTTGTAGGTCCTAAAAGAATATGGACATCACCTGAGTTTATTAAAGTAAAAGATATTATGTTAAAAAATCCTGTAACTTGTCGTGAAAACTTATCTTTATTTAGATGTCTTACTAAAATGAGAAATTTAAAAGTAGATACCTTAATGGTTGTAGATAGTAAGAAAAAATATTTAGGTTCTATTATTATAGATGAGTTATCAAAAGATTCTGATTTGAAGAAGAGTGCTAGTAACTATATATCTAAAAACTCTATTAGTGTTAAAGAAACAGATTCTCTTGTAGATGTTTTAAATGTTGTTAATAATGCTAAAACAACTACCATTCCTGTAGTTAATTCTAAAGGCGTTTTACAAGGATTAATTACAAGAGGTAGTCTTCTTACTTCCTTAAGTAGTCAATTTCTAGAAGGGAGTGATGAGTAATGGATTTTTTAGAATATATTGGTAATAATATAGATCAAATCATATCTTTACTAATAGAACATATTGAATTAACTTTTCTATCAGTCTTACTTGCTATTGTAATAGGTGTTCCTATTGGTATTTTAATAAGTTATGTTAAAAAGATAAATAAACCTGTCTTAGGAGTTGCAAGTGTTATCCAAGCGATACCTAGTATGGCTTTACTTGGTTTTGCTATTCCTTTTCTTGGAATAGGTACTACACCTGCGATTGTAATGGTTGTTTTATATTCCTTATTACCAATTATTAAGAACACTTATACAGGTATTAGTAATATAGATAGTAATATGATAGAATCTGCAACTGGTATAGGACTAACTAAATGGCAAATACTTTACAAAATTCAAATACCTCTAGCTCTACCAGTAATTATGGCAGGTATTAGAATAAGTGCTGTTACAGCGGTAGGACTAATGACAATGGCTGCCTTTATCGGAGGTGGAGGTCTAGGTTATCTTGTTTTCTCAGGTATTAGAACTGTTAATAATTATCAAATACTAGCAGGGGCAATACCAGCTTGTCTACTTGCTTTAGCAGTTGATTATATCATTGGTATAGTTGAAAAATTAGTAACCCCTATAAGTCTTCAAAAAGGTAGTGACTTAGATAAGAAATTATTAAAGAAAAAAAGATTCCATCAAAAGATTATCTTAGTAGTAACTGCTATCATCTTAATCATAATCTTTGGTTACACATTTTTTTCATCAAATAAAAATGACAATGCTATTGTCGTAGGTAGTAAAGACTTTACAGAACAAAATGTTCTTTGTAATATGGTAAGTGATGCGATTAAAGATAAAACAGATTATGATGTAGTAGAAAATTGTAATTTAGGTGGTACTCAAGTATGCTTTGAAGCCCTAAAAAGAGGAGATATTGATTTATATATAGACTATACAGGTACTGTCTATGGAGATACTCTAAATTATGAACCTATTACTGATATAGAAAAAGTTTACAATACTGTTAAGAATGATTTAAATAGTAGATATAATATTAAAGTATTAAATCAAATGGGCTTTAATAATACTTACACACTTGCTGTTAAACAGGAGACTGCTAATCTTTATAACCTAAAGACAATGAGTGATTTATCACGTGTTTCAAGTAATCTTGTTATTAGTCCAAGTCTTGAATTTATCAATAGAGAAGATGGACTAAATAGAGTTAGTAGTGTATATTCTTATAATTTTAAAGATACTATTGGAATAGACGGTAGTCCAAGATACACAGCTTTAATGAATAATGAAAGTGATGTCGTAGATGCCTTTGCAACAGATGGACTATTAAAGAAATTTAATCTTGTCGTCTTAGAAGATGATAAAAATGCTTTTCCACCATACTATGCAATACCTCTTGTTAGAAGTGATACTTTAGAAGAATATCCAGAAATAGAAGAAGTATTAAGTAATCTTGGTAGTAAGTTAAATAATGATATTATGAGTGAGTTAAACTATAGAGTAGATGAATTAGGTGAAAATCCAAGAGATGTTGCAAGAGAATATCTTGATAGTATAGATTTTTAAACTTTGACAAATTATATACTTTTTGATATAATATAGCCAATTTCATTGAAGGGGGATTTAAAAATGAATAATAATGATTCAAAATTATTCTATGACTTTATTAGATCTAATGGATTTAATCCTGAAAACTATTATCAAACTTTAGAGTTAGTTCAATCTGTACCTAATTCTATGTCACAATATTTAAGAGAATATAAGCAATTTCTATTATCTAGAAAAGTTATTTATAGTGAGTTAGAAGAATATGATATAAAAGGTGCTTTAGGTTATCTTGAAGCTGATGCGACAATAACTGTTCCTAAAACATTAGCAGCAGATGAATATTTTAGATATCATAGACCAAAGCTTCCATATACACCTCATGGTTATATATATCCAGATATTTCTGAATTTGATACAGGTGTTGTATTTATGGATGAATTTAGTCGTAATGAAGTATCAGAAATAATTAAACTATCATGTGCAAAGAACTTTCCTAATATGTTTATAGGCTTTGTATCTGATAAAAATGATAAAGCTTTGAGTTTTAAAGAAAATTCTCTTAAAAGATTAAGTGATATATTTTCTTATCATATTGTTCATGATACTGATAGTGAAAAAGGCAAAGAATTTTATCTAATGAAAAGAAAAAATAAGAAACTTTAAGGTATAAAAGTTTTGAGTTTCCGTGTTTTTTCTGACATGGTGTAATTTTAATTATAAAAAGGCGAAGCTTAAAAAAAACTTCGCTTGTTTTATAAAGAAAAAATGAAAACGCCAAAGTGACGTAGTATAATTAAATTAGCGAAATTTA
>CALVJB010000024.1 GCA_944332025.1 uncultured Bacilli bacterium | reverse complement strand
ACTAATATGAGTAGTACAGTTTCTACTACTACAAATGCTAAAGTAGGATTACTAAGGTTTGGAGAATTAATGGCAGGACAATTTGAAAGATATGCCGTAAAAGGTAGTAGCTATTCAAGTACAGGGCTAACAACTAGTTATTGGATCTTAACACCATCTAGTTCGTCTCGCGTGCGTGGCATGTACAGCAATAGCGATTCGGGCGGCCGTCCTTCGACCATCGCGTTCGGTGTCCGGCCATCCATAAATCTAAAATCAAATGTTGTCATAACAGGAGGAGATGGTACTAAAGAGCGACCTTTTACGCTTGCCCCACAATAATATGATCTATAACAATTAGGATTTAATCTTAATTGTTTTTTCATGTTTTTCAATTAATCCTTTCTCTTCCATCTTTTTTAATTCTCTCATAAGGTTCGCTCTATCTACAAAGAGATATTCTGCAATTGCTTTATAAGAAGTAGTAACCTTGAAGATATTATTCTTATTCATTCTTTGCTTTAGAAAAAATAATATTTTATCTTCTACTGTTCTTTTTGATAGTAGTTCAATCTTTTCATTTTGTTGTTTGTTATCTTCTATTAATAAATCAAATAGGGTTAAAACTATGCTATTATGAAAAGGACAGTTCTGATTACAATTTTTAATTATATTATAATAATCTATAAAGATAACTTTTGTTTCACCGTTACTAATTATATATATTTCATCTTCTGTCTCTTGAAAGAAAAGATTAGAGAAAATGTCATTTTCTTTTAAATCTCTCATAATAGTAGTATTTCCTTCTTTATCAGTTTTTACTATGTTTGCTTTGCCTTCTGTAATAAATCCTATTTTCTTTTTAATAGGAGAATAACTAAGTATTAGTTCCTTGTTGTAAAATACTTTACTCTTAACATTGACACAGTTTGACAAATTTTTTTTGAATTGTAAAAGTCTTGTTTCATCTAAAGTTTTCGCCATTTTGTATCACCTCATTTATCTAATTTTATCAAATTTTTATTATTGTTGCAAATGCAACAATAATTATTTTAGTTTATGAGTTAGAATGGATTTTGTAAGATAAGAGAGGTAGTTGATGTTCATGAAGGATATTATGATTGTAAAAAGAAATGGTAATTTGGAAAAGTTTGATCCTGAACGAGTTAGGAAAGCAGTTAGAAGTAGTGCTGAGAGAGTTATGGTTGATTTGACTGATGATGCTATGAATAAAATTGTTAATAAAGTAGTTGAACTTTTAGAAACACAGACAAGTAATCCTACTGTTGAACAAGTACATAGTTGTTGTGAAGTAGCACTTGAAACTATTAACCCTTTAGTTGCAAAGAGTTATAGAGAGTATAGAGATTATAAGAAAGATATTGTTCATATATTGGATGAAGTTTATAAAAAGAGTCAAGTTATAACTTATATAGGTGATAAAGATTGTGCTAATATGGATAGTGCTTTGGTTACTACACAGAGGTGTTTAATATATAATAGTCTTAATAAAGAGTTATATAAGAAATTCTTTTTAACTAGTGCAGAGATAGAAGCTTGTAAAGATGGTTATATCTATATTCATGATATGAGTGCAAGACGAGATACGATGAATTGTTGTTTGTTTGATATTTCTAATGTCTTGAAAGATGGTTTTGAGATGAGTAATATTTGGTATACAGAACCTAAAACATTACAGACTGCTTTTAATGTTATAGGTGATGTTACTATTAATACTACGGCAATGCAGTATGGTGGGTTTACTCTTCCAGAAATTGATACTGTATTAAAGAAATATGCTAAGAAAAGTTATGATATGTATTATAAAGAGTATTTAGATATTAAAGGAAAAGAATATGTTAGTGAGGCAGAAGATTATGCTTGGAAGAAGACAGTTAGAGAGTGTGAACAGGGCTATCAGGGATTTGAATATAAATTAAATACTGTTAGTTCTAGTAGAGGAGATTATCCTTTTGTTACTCTTACTTTTGGAGTAGATAAAGATAAGTTTGCAGTTATGATTACTAAGACTATATTAGATGTACATAGAGAAGGTCAAGGTAAGAAAGGGTTTAAGAGACCTACTGTATTTCCTAAACTTGTGTTCTTATATGATAAGAAAGTGCATGGTGAAGGGGGAGAGTTAAGGGATAGTTTTCTTACTGCTATTAAATGTAGTGAAAAGACAATGTATCCTGATTATTTATCATTATTAGGAGAAGGTTATGTGGGAGAGATGTATAAAAAGTATAAGAGAATTGTTAGTCCTATGGGATGTCGGGCATTTCTTTCTCCTTGGTATGAAAAAGGAGGAATGGATGCAGCTGATGAAAAAGATAAACCTGTTTTTATTGGTAGATTTAATATAGGAGCGATATCATTACATTTACCTATGATACTTGCTAAAGCTAGAGAAGAACAGAAAGACTTTTATGAAGTGCTTGATTATTACTTAGAGATGATTCGAAAGATTCATATTCGTACTTATCGATATCTATCTAAACGTAAAGCTTCTACTAATCCTCTAGCTTACTGTCAAGGTGGCTTTTATGGAGGTAATTTGAAACCTGAAGAGCCTATTGAACCTATTTTGAAAAGCTCTACAGCATCTTTTGGTATTACGGCTTTAAATGAATTACAGGTTCTATATAATGGTAAGAGTATTGTTGAAGATGGATCTTTTGCTCTTGAAGTTATGAAATATATTAATAAGAAGACTACTGAGTTTAAAAAAGAAGATAATATTCTTTATGCTATATATGGAACACCTGCAGAGAGTTTGTGTGGACTTCAAATAAAACAATTTCGTAAAAAATATGGTATTATTCCAGGAGTTAGTTCTCGTGAATACGTTTCTAACAGCTTCCATTGTGGTGTTTGGGAAGATATTAGTGGTATAGAAAAACAAGACTTGGAAGATAGATTTTGGGAACTATTTAAAGGGGGTAGAATACAGTATGTTCGTTATAATTTAAGTTATAATACTAAGGCAATGCTTACTTATGTAGAAAGAGCGATGGACAAAGGTTTTTATGAAGGAGTTAATCTTTCACTTGCTTACTGTAATAACTGTGGTCATGAAGAATTAGATATGGATGTTTGTCCTAAGTGTGGAAGTAGTGATTTAACAAAGATAGATAGAATGAATGGATACCTTTCTTATTCAAGAGTTCATGGTGATACTATGCTTGGTAATGCAAAGATGGTAGAAATTTCAGAAAGGAAGTCTATGTAGTATGTATAACTATGAAAAAGCTAAGGAAGTTTTAGGAGATAAGGTCATAGTTATCGCTATTGAAGAACTAGCAGAGCTCAGTCAACAACTTACAAAAGGGTTACGTGGTAAGATGAATAGAGAAGATTTGTTGGAAGAGTATGCTGATTGTTTAATCGTAATGGAATGGGTTAAGAAATATTATGATTTAAGTGATGAAGAGATAAAGAGATGGCTTGATAAGAAAAATGAACGTAATAGAAAGAAAATAGAAGAGGGGGTGTTTAGGTGAGATATCATAATATAACAAAAGCCGATATGCTTAATGGAGAAGGACTTAGAGTTGTTTTGTGGGTATCAGGATGCTCTCATCATTGTCATGCTTGTCAAAATGCTATGACATGGGATCCTAATGATGGTTTAGTATTTGATGAAGATGCTAAAAAAGAAATTTTCGATGAGTTAGAAAAAGACTGGTGTAGTGGTATAACTTTATCAGGAGGAGATCCTTTGTTTTTTGGTAACAGAGAAGAAATATCTAAATTAGTTAAAGAGATTAGAGAAAAGTTTAGAGATAAAACTATCTGGCTTTATACGGGTTATACATGGGAAGAGTTATTAGAACAGAAGAAGACTGATAAAGACTTAGATACTATTTTAAATAATATTGATGTATTACTTGATGGGAGATTTGTGTTAAGACTTGCAAGTGAAAAGATTCATTATGTTGGTAGTAGTAATCAATGTATTATTGATGTTCCTAAGAGTCTAAAAAAGAATAAGAAGGTTTTATACATAGATAATAGTAAAATTTTAGAAGGAGTAGTGTAATGGAAGAAAGATTAAAAGAAGGATTTACATTAATTATGAGTGGAGAGTATGAGGGTATTTCTGGAGGATACTTGAAGAGAGGAAATAATGGTATGGGTATGATTCCGGCTTCTTTAATAGGAGATGAAGAAAAGGCTTTAGAAGTTTTTCCTAAAGTATTAGAAACTATAAGAAACAGTAAAATATTACAATTATATTCATCAGGTAATGATGTTGTGGCGATGATAGGTTCTAGACATTATGAAGGTCCTTATGCTGAAAAGGAATATTTAGAGGTTTTAAATGGTGTGCAGGATAATAGTGTTATTGGTGTTTTAACGGAACTAAATGTACAATTATCTAAAAGTACTGAAAAGGAAAATGTTAAAACTTATAGAAAAGCTTATAAGTTATATGGTAGTGACAAATATAAATTAGAGGAGGAAAATAAATAATGAAGATAAGAGGATTTGAAGTAGTAAAAGAGTATGAAGATAAGGGGATTAATTTACCAGTTAGAAAGACAAAACATTCTGCAGCATATGATATAGAAGCAGCCGAGAAGATAGTTTTACCTAGTTTTAAGCAAGGAATGAAGCCAACTTTAATTCCTACAGGACTTAAAGCTTATATGCAAAGTGATGAGGTTTTATTAATCGTTTCAAGAAGTTCTGGGCCTAAAAAAGGTATTAGTTTTCCACATAGTATAGGAGTAATTGATTCTGATTATTATAATAACCCTGAAAATGAAGGACATATTTTTGTACAGTGTATTAATTTAAAAGATGAAGATGTTGTAATAAAAAAAGGAGAAGCAGTGGCACAAGCAATATTTCAAAAGTATTTAACAGTAGATGATGATAATGCAGAAGGAGAGAGGACTGGAGGATTTGGTTCTACTGATAAGAAGGATAAATAATAATGGCTAAATTTCATTTTAGATATGGAGCGATGAATGCAGGGAAGTCTACTATTCTTTTACAGACTGCTTATAATTATGAAGAAAAGGGTAAGAAAGTAGTGGTTTTAAAGCCTAGTGTTGATACTAAAGGTGATGAGAAAATAGTTTCTCGTATTGGCCTTGAAAGAAAGGTTGATTATTTAATTGGTAACAATGATAGTATTATTTCTAAATTAGGAGATAACCTTTCTTCTCTTTCTTGTATATTGGTAGATGAAGCGCAATTTTTAAAAAGAAAACAAGTTGATGAATTATTTTATATTTCTAAAATAATGGATATACCTGTTATTGCTTTTGGACTTAGAACTGATTTTAAATCTAATGGATTTGAGGGTTCAATACGTTTGTTAGAACTTGCTGATGCTTTAGAAGAAATGCCAACTATTTGTCGGTGTGGAAAGAAAGCACGATTTAATGCTAGGAAAGTTGATGGTAAATTTACTTTTGATGGAGATAGTATTGTTATTGATGATACTAGTGATGTTTCTTATGAATCTTTATGTGGTGCTTGCTATATAGAAGAACAAGAAAAAGTTTTAAAAAGAAAAAAATAATTGATAAGAAGTAAAACCAACCAGAACAAACGTTTTCTCAAAATGTAAAATAAAATTTGCTTTTTTTGTAAAATGATGATATACTTTTTTTGTAAAAAAAGGAGGATACTATGAAATATTTACCAAGGATTGTGGATAAAGAAATAGATGAACTTATGGAGATTATGGGTGCTATATTAATTGAAGGGTGTAAATGGTGTGGCAAGTCTACAACTGGTTTATATCATGCTAAGAGTGTTATTGAATTTCAAAATCCAGATAGAAAGCAAGAGTATGATAATATAAGAAATACTAAACCATCACTATTTTTAAATGGCGAAAAACCAAGAATGTTTGATGAATGGCAAATGTATCCTGTTGTTTGGGATTCTGTTCGTACTGATGTTGATCATACAGGATTAAAAGGACAATACATACTTACAGGGTCAGCTAAACCTAGTGAAGGAGAAACAATGCATACTGGAACTGGTAGAATTTCAAGAGTGTTAATGCGTCCTATGAGTTTATTTGAATCAAAAGAATCGACTGGAGAGGTTTCTTTTAGTGATATACTTGCAGGTAAAGATATATCTGGAGTATCAAAATTATCACTTGAAGATATAGCAAGTATTATTGTAAGAGGTGGTTGGCCTGCTTCTATTTCCATTAAAAGTGATGCTAAATATAGAATTGCTAAAGAATATGTTAAATCATTAATACATGAAGAGGTAAGAAGTGTAGATGGTGTAGAAAGAAATACAGGAAAAATGCAGAATGTTTTAAGAAGTCTTGCTAGAAATATATCAACACAAGTTTCTAATTCAACTATAGAAGCTGATATTAAAAAAACTAGTGATGATGATATATCTAGGCCTACGTTAACAGATTATTTAAACACTTTAGAGAAATTATTTGTTATTGAAGATGTTAAGGCTACTAATTTAAATCTTAGAAGTAAGTATGCATTAAGAACAAAACCTAAAAAATTTTTTGTAGATCCTTCTATTGCAACTGCTATTCTTGATTTGAAACCTATGGATTTAATTAATGACTTAAACACATTTGGTTTTATGTTTGAATCACTTTGCATTAGAGATTTAAAAATATATACAGAAAGTTTAGGTGGAGATGTAACATTTTATCGTGATGAAAGAGGATTTGAAGTGGATGCAATTCTTAGAATGCCTAGTGGTAAGTGGGGAGCAATAGAGATAAAACTTGGAGCAGGTTATATTGATGAGGCTGCTAATAATCTTTTAAAATTTAAGGAACATGTTGATATTAAAAAGTGTGGGGAGCCATCTTTCTTGTTAGTATTAACAGGTACTAATTACTCTTATAAACGTGATGATGGTGTTTATGTAGTGTCTATTGGGACTTTAAAAAACTAGTTATTTTTTTTGATATTTTAAATAATCATTTTTTAAAAAAATATAAAAAATGATTATTTTTTTGTGCGTAGTTATTGAAAAATAAGGAAATTGATGTTGTCAAAATTTATATTTTTTCAAAAAAACCAAAAATAATTTTTAGAAAAAATATAAAAATGTATATAAATGTAAATTGTCGTAAATCGAACAAATTAAATTTTTTTAGGAAAACTATATATATCAATGCTTTTATAAAAAACGTGTTTTTTTTCTTAAAATTACCTATTGATTTTTGAAATTGCAGCTCTTACAATTGACTTAAATAGGAGGTAAAATATGACAGGAGTAAATGAATTAAACGACCAATTAGAAGGTGTTACAGTAATTAAAAGAAATGGTAAAAAAGTAGATTTTGATGGTGCAAAAATTGCTTTAGCTATAAAAAAAGGTTTTGATAGTGTTGAAGTAGATGATGATGAGAGTGAAAAAGAAAAGAAATATAACTCTTCTGATATTCAAAAAGTATATAGTGCAGTTTTAAAGAAAATAAAGAAAGATGCAGAAGAAAAAAATAATCGCTTTAAAATAGAAGAGATTCAAGACTATATAGAAACAGAATTATCTAGTAAAGGATACGATGATGTATATAAATCATTTTCTGAATATAGAGAAAGAAGAAATCAATCTAGAGAATCTTTCTTCGGAGATAATAAAACTCATAAGTTCTTAAAATCATTAGAGAATCTTGGGCTTAAGTCTGCTAATGAAGAAGATGCAAAACGTGAAAATGCTAATATCGATGGAAATAGTCCAATGGGTACAATGTTACAATATGGTGCGACAGTATCTAAAGAGTTTGCAAAAGCATACTTAATGAAGAAAGAATATGCTGAAGCTCATGATAATGGTACTATACATATTCATGATATGGACTTCTTAGCAATGGGTACTACTACATGTTGTCAGATAGATTTAGCAAGACTATTTAAAAATGGTTTTGATACAGGGCATGGATATGTTAGACCACCTCAAGATATTTCAACTTATGCATCACTTGCTTGTATCGTTATTCAAGCTAATCAAAATGATCAACATGGTGGACAAGCAATACCAGCTTTGGATTATTATCTTGCACCTGGTGTACTTAAAACATTTAAGAAACAATTTAAACAAACAATTTATGATTTCCTTGATTTAGAAGGATTTATTCCAGGTATTAATATAGATAGAATTGTTAGAGAGATAGATAAACAAGAATCAATTGAATTCGATATTAAAGAATTTAGTGATTATAAGAAAGGCTCTAGTAGAGTTCATGAAATATTTGAAAAGAGTTATCTTAAAGCAATGCAGAAAACTGATAGAGCGACACAACAAGCGATGGAAGCATTTATTCATAATTTAAATACAATGCATTCTAGAGCAGGAGCACAAGTTCCATTTTCATCAGTTAACTTTGGAACAGATATAACTCCAGAAGGTAGAATGGTTATTAAAAATTTCTTACTTTCTTTAGATAGAGGTCTTGGAAAAGGAGAAACACCAATATTTCCAGTATCAATATTTAAAGTAAAAGAGGGAGTTAATTATAATCCAGGAGAGCCTAACTATGATTTATTTAAACTTGCTTGTAAAGTATCTGCTAAAAGACTTTTCCCTAACTTTGCATTTATAGATGCTCCATTTAATAAGAAATATTATAAAGAGGGAGACTTTAATACAGAAATTGCTTATATGGGATGTCGTACTAGGGTTATTAGTGATGTTACTTCTCCTGATAATCAAGTAGTTACTGGTCGTGGAAATCTGTCTTGGACAACTATTAATTTACCTCGCTTGGGAATTAAACATGGTATAGCTTTAAAAGAAAGAGAAAAAGCTGATATGGATGGTTTTTATGAAGAGCTTGGTGACATTATGGATATGGTCAAAGATCAATTGCTTGAAAGATTTGAAGTTCAGTGTAGTAAACATAATTACAACTTTCCATTTTTACTTGGTCAAGGTGTTTGGACTAATGGTGAAAAGTTAAAACCTACAGATAGACTTAGAAAGGTATGGAAACATGGATCTTTATCTATTGGATTTATTGGACTTGCAGAATGTTTAAAGGCCTTGACAGGAAAACATCATGGTGAAAGTGATGAGATGGAAAAATTAGGGTTAGAGATTATTGGTTTTATGCGTAAGAAATGTGATGAATATGCTAGTAAATATAATCTTAACTTTGCTTGTCTTGCTACTCCTGCAGAAGGGTTATCTGGTAGATTTACAGGTATTGATAGAGCGATATATGGAAAAATTAAAGGGGTTACTGATAGAGAGTATTATACTAATTCATTTCATGTGCCAGTTTATTACAATATAAGTATTACTAAAAAAATAGAGAAAGAGGCACCTTTCCATGAACTTACTAATGGAGGACATATTTCTTATATTGAATTAGATGGTGATGTGGCTTCTAATATTGAAGCTTTTGAAAAAGTTATAAGGATTATGAAAGAAGCAGGTATTGGTTATGGTGCGATTAACCATCCTGTTGATAGAGATCCTGTTTGTGGATATGTTGGAGTAATAAATGATGTTTGTCCTAGATGTGGACGGCATGAATTTGAAGGGGTTCCAATGGAAAAGATAACATCTATTGATACAAATTGTTGTGAATAAATATATAAAATAAGAAGGAGGAATTAAATATGAAAAAAATAGTTGGTGAAGGAGAAAAATTTGAAAGAATAAGACGTGTTACTGGATATTTAGCAGGTGATGTTTCTAGATTTAATAATGCCAAACGTGCTGAAGAGAAAGATCGTGTTAAACATAGTGGTTTAAATGAAGTTTTAAAAGAAAAAAAAGAAGGTAAATAAGATGAAAATAAGATTAGCAGCTTATTTACAACCTGATTCTATTGTAGATGGAGAAGGGGTAAGAACTGTTATTTGGGCACAAGGATGTCCTCATGCGTGCCCTGGATGTCAAAATCCAGGGACTCATGACTTTAATGGTGGGGCTTTATTTGATGTTAGTGAGCTAATAGATGAGTTAAAGACTATTAAAAATCAAGATGGTATTACTTTATCAGGAGGAGATCCTGTGTGTCAGAGTGAAGCCTGTTATGAAATAAGTAAAGCAGCTCATGAGATGGGGCTTAATGTATGGTGTTATACAGGTTATACTTATGAAGTGATGCTTAAAAATCCTAAGATGAAGAAGCTACTTAGTGAAGTAGATGTCTTAGTAGATGGTAAGTTTATCTTAGAAGAGAGAAGCTTAAATATCTATTATAGGGGTTCAAGAAATCAAAGAGTTATAGATGTTCCTAAAAGTTTAGAACAAGGTAGCGTTGTACTTATCGATAAATATATGAAAGATAAAAGTTATGATGAACCTTATAAAAAGCCAGATTATATGTTTATATAATCTAGCTTTTTTCTTTTATTTATGATAATATATTTATATAAGATAAAAGGAGGTTAAAATTATGGATGATACAAAATTTAAGATTGAAGTAGATGGTGAAGTTAAGGAAGCAGAAATGTTAAAGACTGTTAGTCTTGATGGTAATAATTATGCTATTTATGCTATTGATAAGGGTGATGAGACTAGTGATATCTTAGCTTCTCGTATAGTTAAAGATAATGAAGGTAAAGATACTTTAGTTGATTTAGAGACTGATGAAGAAAGAGCTAAGATAAGAGATATAGTAAATGCAATGTTTTCATAAGGTGAGTGATAAAAATGGTTATGTCATTAAAAGAGTTAGATGAACAACTTAAGTCTGCTGAAGAGGAAGTAGTTTCTAGCTTAAAGGAGTATAAGAATGCAAAGGCAACGCTTAGAAAAGCTAGAATTACTTCTATTTCTACTAAACTTCTTGCTCCGTTTAGACGTTTTAGAATAGAACAGGCAATTGCAAAATATGATGCAATGATAAAGAAAATAGAGAAGAAACGTGAAAAAGAGATTAGAAGAGCAGAGAAGTTACAAGAGAAAGAAGTAAGATTAGAAAGAAGACAGGCTAAAGAAGATTTTAAAGCGGCTATTAGAGATAAAAGAAAAGAAGATATAGTTAACTTTGTTAATGATAAGAAAGATGATATTATTAGTTTTGGTGAAGAAATTGGTAAAGAAGTTAGTGATACTTTTTCCTATATAAAAAAAACGAGTATTAGTAGAGTTAGTAGTGCTTCATCTTTTGTTGGTAGTGTAAAAAATTCTGCTATTAAAAAAGTTCAAGAGAATACTAAAATAGATTTAATTATTAAGAATGCTATTGAAGATATAAGATTAAGACAATATACTAATAAGGTAAATAGAGAATATGAAAAAGGACAGAATGCTCTTGAAGCAGCTAGATTAGAAAAAATTAATAGTGATATTAAACACGATGAAGAAATTAAAGCTAGTTATAAAGAAAGAGATGTGCCTTTTTCTAATATAAATGAAAAGATTCAAGAAGTTAGTATGAATAATTGTTATATCGGTAGAGCTACTAATAAAGCAGTTGATTATATAAAAGAAAAGTATTGGGATTTTAGAGTTGAAAAAGCTGTGGTAACTCATAAAATTGGTGGTTATATTTCTAGTAAGAGTAGTAAATTATTTACTGTATTTAATAATCAGTTAAATAATTTAGAGTCAGTTCTTGAAAGTGGTATTGATAAGATGTCTGATGGTATAGATTTTGCTAAAAATAGGTTAGAAGAAAGAAAAGTTAGAATAGCTGAATCAAGAAAAGAAAGTGAAAGGGAACTTGCTATTAAAGAAGCTCAACGTAAGAGTATGGAAGAAGCTTTAAGGGAGCTTAGTGGAACAGATGATATATTTGCAAATGCTCCTAGTCTTGAAGTTGGAAGAACTAGATGATTACTACATATTTCTACACAATTACCTTGTTTATCATGAAAACATGTTGACATATACATAAAAAAACATGTTATTATGTTGGCAAGAAAGGAGATGATTATTATATGTCTAATTTAACTAGTGCTATTAATGTGAATGTTCCTTTAGAAGTTAAAGAAGGAGCTACTGCTCTTTTTAATAATTTAGGTTTAAATATGGGTGTTGCTATAAATATGTTTTTAAAAAGAGCAATTTACGAAAGAGGAATACTATTTGAGGTTAAAGAACCTAGACCAAGTAGAGAATTTTTAGCAGCCCTTAATGAACTTGATTATATGGAGAAACATCCAAATGAATATAAAGCTTATGATAATATTGCAGATTTAAAAGAGGCTTTAGAGTCTGATGAATAATTACAAAGTTAAGTTTACTAAAAGTTTTAAAAATAACTTAAGAAAGTTACTAAACAAGGCAAAAAAATTGATAAGCTTTTAAATGTAGTTGATATGTTATCTAAGAAAAAAGAGTTAGATTCCAAGTATAGAGATCATGCTCTTATTGATAATAAATATTATAGTAATTGTAGGGAGTGTCATATTGAACCAGATTGGTTATTAGTTTATAAATACGATGAAGATATATTAATTTTATATTTAGTAGAAACTGGTAGTCATAGTGATTTGTTTAATAAATGATTTATAGGATAAGAGATTTAAGTAAGAGTTTAGTTCTTGCTTTTTTCTTTCCATTGGTATATAATAAGTCTTACTCGAAGGGGGTATATTATGATTGCTAGAATAACTAATTTTGCAAATAGAGAAGATAAGGTAATAGGTTTTGATGCTAGAGGAGTAAACTTGATTACTTTAGATAAAATCGAAAGAAATGAAAATTATGTTTCTTTATATTCTAAAGAAAATCTTGAAGATTTATTAAGTGAATTTTATTTATTATTAGAAAAATATCCAGATGCTTTAAGTGATGAGATAATTTTAAAAAGATATGAGAAATTAAAAAAAATATGCTAAAGAAAATAATGTTTCTATAGCTAATTGCTATTCTTATTGTGATAGAAAAAGAATAGATTATAATCAATCTTATACATGTGGTATAAGATTGATACCTGATGATACAAATACTACTGCTATTCAAATAATAAAATATGATTATTTTGATAATGGCTTTGTCTATTCTAAGGAACAACTAAATTTAGCTTTGAATTATGGAAAGCTTTATTATAATAGTTTGATAATGTGTGACGATTGTTGTATGGAAATTTTAGACAGAGCAGCACTTACTTATTTAGAACCTAAAATTTTAACAAAACATTTACAAAAATAGTTGCATAAACTATATAAACTGTGATATATTTTGTTTAGTTTTATTTAAAACAAGTGCGAAAGACGGGAATAAGGAAATTTTATAGAGAGTTAGTGGATGGTGTAAACTAATAAAGGAACTTATTTCGGATCACTTTCAAGTTGTGCTTTAAGGATAAGTTAAAGCCGGGTAAAACCGTTAAATAATCAAGATAGATAAAATCTATGAACCAAGGTGGTACAGTGTTATTTTTAACGCCCTTGTGATTCATAGATTTTTTTGTTTAGGAGGAGATAATTATGGCATTTAGGGAACTTGAAAAAGGTAAGACTCATGAAGTCGAGATGAATATTTTAAAGACTTGGGAGAAGATGGATATCTTAAAACAATGTATTGATAATAGAGAAGGTAAGGAAAACTTTGTTTTTTATGATGGACCTGCCACTGCTAATGGTAAACCAGGACTTCATCATATGATGGCTAAGTTTTTAAAAGATACTTTCTGTAAATATAAGACTATGCAAGGATATAGAGTTCTTCGTAAAGTAGGTTGGGATACTCATGGACTTCCTGTAGAATTACAAGTAGAAAAGGAACTTGGTTTTAGTAATAAGAAAGATATCGAAGAGTATGGTATAAAAGAATTTAATCAGAAGTGTCGTGAGAGTGTTTGGGAAAATGAGAAGGCTTTTTCTGATTTAACTAAAGAAATGGGACAGTTTATTGATTTAGAGCATCCTTATGTTACTTATGATAATAACTATATAGAAACAGAATGGTGGATTCTAAAGAAATTCTTTGATGAAGGATTATTTTATGAAGGACATAAGATACTTCCATATTGTACTAGATGTGGTACTGGTCTTGCTTCTCATGAAGTTGCCCAGGGTTATAAAGAAGTAACTGCAAATACTGTTATTGTGCCTATGAAGAAAAAGGATGAAGATGTTTACTTTCTTGTTTGGACTACTACTCCTTGGACTTTAATTAGTAATGTAGCACTTTGTGTTAATCCAAGAGAAGAGTATGTTCTTGTTGAGTCTCAAGGTAATAAATTTATTGTAGGTAAAAAACTAGCTTCTAAAGTATTAGGAGATGACTATAAAGTCATAGAAGAATATAGTGGTAAGAACTTGGAATATATGGAATATGAACAGTTAATACCTAGTTTAAAGGTAGATAAGAAAGCATTTTTCGTTACAGTAGATGATTATGTAACTATGGAAGATGGTACTGGTATTGTTCATATTGCACCTGCTTTTGGACAAGATGACTATAATGTAGGTAAAAAATATAATTTACCTGTAATAAACCCTGTAGGTGAAGATGGTAAATATACTGAAGGTTTATGGAAAGGCAGTTTCGTCTTTGATGCTGATATAGAGGTTATTAAATACTTAAAAGAAAATGGTAAGTTATTTAAGAAAATAAAAATGGCACATAACTATCCTCATTGTTGGAGATGTGATACACCTTTGTTATATTATGCTAAGCCTTCATATTATTTAGAAGTAACTAAAATAAAAGATGCTGTTGTTAAAAATAATAATGGTGTTAATTGGTATCCATCTTTTGTTGGAGAGAAAAGATTTGGTAACTGGTTATTAAATATGAATGACTGGGCAATATCTCGTAATAGATATTGGGGTACACCACTTCCTTTATGGAAATGTAGTTGTGGACATCAGGAGATGATAGGTTCGAGAAAAGAACTTGTGGAAAAAGCGATAGAAGATATAGATGAAACTATAGAGTTACATCGTCCATATGTTGATGACATTCATATTAAATGTCCAGTGTGTGGTAAAACTATGAGTCGTGTTAGTGAAGTAATTGACTGTTGGTTTGATTCTGGTTCTATGCCTTTTGCACAATACCATTATCCATTTGAAAATAAAGAGTTATTTCTAGACCAATTTCCTGCAGACTTTATTAGTGAAGGAATTGATCAGACTAGAGGATGGTTCTATACATTAATGTTAATTTCTACTTTTGTTACAGGTAAAAGTCCTTATAAAAATGTATTAGTTAATGATTTATTACTTGATAAATATGGTAAGAAGATGAGTAAAAGTAAAGGTAATATTGTTAAACCATTTGATTTAATGAATGAGTTTGGAAGTGATGTTATTAGATTCTATTTACCTTATGTATCTCCTGTATGGACTCCTATTAAGTTTGATAATGATGGCTTAAAAGAAGTTAATTCTAAATATTTATCAACACTTAAGAATGCTTATTCATTCTTTGAGATGTATGCTAATGCTGATAAGATTGATCCAAGGGAATATAATGTTCCGGTTAAAGATAGAGAATTAGTTGATAAGTGGTTATTATCTCGTTTAAATAATACTTTAGATTTAGTTACTAAAGCATATGATGAGTATGACTTAAATAAAGTAGTTCATTATATTGTAGATTTCTTAAATGATGACTTTTCTAATTGGTATATTAGAAGTAATAGAAAGAGATTCTGGGATAGTGAACTTACTCTTAGTAAAAAGGCAGTGTATCAGACTACTTATGAAGTTTTACTTGCACTTTGTGAGATGGCGGCACCTGTTACACCATTTGTTACAGAAGAGATTTATCGTAATTTGACAGATGGTAAGAGTGTTCATTTAGCGGATTTCCCTAAAGTAGATGAAACCTTAATATCAAATGAGTTAGAAAATAGAATGAGTTTAGTTCGTGATATTTGTAGTTTAGGACGTAATGCAAGAGAAGATGTGTCTATTAAAGTTAGACAACCTCTTAACTTTATAATTGTTCCTAAAGTATTTGAAAGTGTAGTAGGAGAACTTGAATCTATAATATTAGAAGAGTTAAATGTTAAAGAAGTAGTTTATGAAGATGATATGAGTCTTTATATGGATTATATTGTTAAGCCTAACTTTAGAGTTGTTGGTAAGATGTTTGGTTCTAATATAAAAGATTTCCAAGAATTAGTTAGTAAGTTTGATATTAATGATGTTAATCAGATTAAATCAGGTTATTATACTACTGAGTTTTTAGGTAGTGAGTTAAAAATAACAGAAGATATGATTCTTACAACCCTTAAAAATAAAGAAGGATATTGCGCATCTAGTAATGGTAATATTAGTGTTGTGTTAGATACTACTTTAACAGATGATTTAATACTTGAAGGACTTGCTCGTGAAGTAGTTAGAAAAGTACAAAGTCTAAGAAAAGAAGCTGATTTTGTTATTACTGATAGAATTAATCTTTACTATAATGGAGAAGATATTGTAGATGTAATGCTTGAAAAGTATATGAATTATGTTAAAGAAGAGACTTTATCACTTGAAGTTATTAAAGATGAGAGTCTTGATAAAAATATACCAGTTAATGATTTATTGATGGGATTAAAAGTAGAAAGAAGAAAAAAATAAAATTTATATGAATTTTTAAAATTCAAGATAATTTATCAGTGAATATTGAAGGAAACAGGTGTTTTGAGGTAATTTTGCACCTGTTTTTGTCTTGAATTTGCAATTTTCTCTTTTTGATTTAATTCTCTTGTTATGTTAGAGTTAAATCACTTTTCGAAAAGTATGTAATTAAGAAAGGAGAAATTGTAATGTACACAGGATATAGTGAAGAATTTTTAGAAAAAATGATAAATTTAAAAGAAGCGATAAAAATAAGAGAAGAACTTATAAGAAAAGGGGAAGTATTACCTGCAACAGAAGATGTTGTCTTTAAGAATTTGATTATGGAAAGTCGTGAATTTTTAATTATAATATTAGAACATTTCTTAGGTATTGATAAAGAAATGATAAGAAATAATATGCATCTAGAAAATACAACTTTACCTGTTAGTAATGCTAAAGAAAAGAAGAAAGTTACAGATATAATAGTTAGAGTTGAAAGAAATGTAGTCAATTTAGAAATGAATGCTAGTTATTATAAGGGATTAATAAATAGGAATATTGATTACATTTTAAAAGGAAAGACTGAAGCGAATTTTAGTGGAGAAAATTACGATGATAGTTATATAGGTATTCAGATAAACTTTGATTTAGATTGGCAGTATGATGATAGAGATATAATAAAGTTTATATTAATGGATCCAGAACGAGGAATTGTGCTTTCAGAAAATCTTATAATATACAATATTAATCTTTTAAAATTCCGTGAAAAATATTATAATAATGATGAGTTAAGTGAGTTTGAGAGGGCTATAACTTTATTAACTTTAACCAAAAGAGAAGATATAGAAAAGATTAGTGAAGGAGTTGAAGGATTAATGGAAGCGAAAGAAGAGATAAAAAAACTATCAGATAATTTAGGAATAATAGGTGTATATGATTATGAAAAGCATAAAGAATGGGAATGGAAACAGAAAGCAAAGGAATATGTTAAAGATGATTTGGCACTAATAGATTCTTTAAGAGAAGAGAATGATTTAATTATGAAACAAATTGAAGACGGTAAAAAGTTTATTGAAGAAGAAAAGAAATCTCTTGAGGAAGGTCAAAAATCTCTTGAGGAAGGTCAAAAATCTCTTGAAGAGAAAAGTAAAGTCTTTGAGAAACAACTTGTTTCAACTGCTAAAAAACTGTTAGATAATAACTTTTCTATTGATGAAGTTATGAATATTACTGGTTTGTCGAAAGTAAAGGTTGAAAGTTTAAAATAAGTAGTTGATAATAGTGTATTAAATATGTTAATATATAGTTAACAAAAGAGATGTAAAGAGAGTTAGAATCAATTTTGTATTAAATAAAGATTTCTTGGGCGAGAAGTCTTTTTCTTTTCATTATTATTGTGTTGGTATATAATATAAGTAACAAGATTATTAGATATTTATATTTTATATTAGAAGGTGTTGATGTTTTTTGAAAAAATTAAGTGAATTATATAATACTTTAGATGATAGATTAATTAAAGGAATTAAAATTAATTCTAAAGAAATAGAACCTGGAGATATATTTGTGTGTACTATGGGTGTTACTGCTGATAGGCATGATTTTATTGATGAAGCGATTAAAAATGGTGCAAGTGCTATTGTTGTTAGTCGTGATGTAGGAGAAAAGTCTGTTCCTGTTATTAAAGTAGATGATACTAATCTAGAATTAAGAAAACTTACCGCTAAATTCTATGATTATCCATGTAACTCTCTTTATATGATAGGTGTTACTGGTACTAATGGTAAAACTACTGTAGCAGAAATAATTTATCAATTATTAGGAGAAAACTGTGCTTATATAGGTACTAATGGTAAAAAATATAAAGGTAAAAAGGAAAGCATTAGAAATACATGTCCTGATGTAGATAGACTTTATAAGTATTTTAGAGAATTTATTGATAATGGTTGTAATACAGTTTGTATGGAAGCAAGTAGTGAAGCTTTTTATAGGCATAGACTTGATGATATTAAATATGATATAGGAATAGTTACTAATATTACAGAAGATCATTTAAATATTCATAAAACAATAGAAAATTATGTAGACTGTAAGTGTCAGTTAGTTAGACAAGTTAAAGATGAAGGTTATTCTATATTAAATAGTAGTGATAAATATTTTGATAAGTTTAAGATGGAAGCGAAAGGTACTGTTGTTAGTTATGGTTATAAAGATAGTGATACACTAAAGATAGAAGATTATACTTTAAAAAGAGATAAGACTATTATTAACTTTAAATATAATAATAAAACTTATGAAGCTATATCACCATTACTTGGTAGCTTTAATGTAGATAATTTAGGCTGTGCTTTATTATGCCTTTTATGTAAAGGTATTAGTTTTGATGATATAATTAAAAGAGTAAGTAATATAAATCAAATAGAAGGTAGAATGGAGATCATGCCTTTTGTCTCTAAATATACAGTAATACTTGATTATGCTCATACTACTGATGCCTTAGATAATATATTAACATTTTTAGATATGGTTAAAGATGCTAGAATTATTACAGTTACTGGTAGTGCTGGAGGAAGAGAAAGTGATAAAAGGCCAGGTATGGGTAAAGTAGTTTTGGAAAAATCTGATTATGTAATATTTACAATGGATGATCCAAGATATGAAGATCCTAATAAAATTATAGATGATTTAGTTAGTGGTTCAGATAAAACTAATTATGAGAGGATTATCGATAGAAAGAAAGCGATATATAAAGCTTTAGATATGGCAGAGGATAAAGATATAGTTTTAATTGCAGGTAAGGGTAGAGATGATTACATGGCTATTGATGATAAGTATTTACCATACTGCGATTATGATGTTATTAAGAGTTACTATGAACAGTAGTTTACACTTATCTTTTTGTCAAATGTTGTCTTATAAGTGTCTATGTGTTAAGATATAAATGAACATAGAAAGCAGTGATATTATGAAGAGAACCATTTATATTATTAATGCAATTTTATTTATGGGGTGTTGTTTACTTGTCAGTACAACTACACCTGATGTAAAAGATATAGATGTAAATAATAAAATTACTTATGTAAACAGTGATGCAATTACTAAAGAAGAAGTTATAGAAGTTGCACCTGTTGAAGTAGTAGAAGAAGTTGTAGAAGAAGAACCTGTAGTAGTAGAGGAAAAAGTAGAAGAGGAAGTTATAGAAGAAGAGCCTGAGGAAGAGGTAGTTGTAGGTAAAGATGAAGTAATAGAAGATAATACACCTATTGATAGTAAACCTGATGAAGAGGTATATATTCCTTCTATTACGGTCGGTTCTACTTTTACAGGTACTATGAGTGGATATGGTGCAGATATTGGTAATTATACAGCTTCTGGTCATTATATAGGTGATAGTATTTATTATCCTGATTCTACTTATGGTGATATTAGAATATTAGCAGGAGATAGAAGTATTCCTTTTGGTACTGTTATAGAGGTTAGTAATAGTAATGTAGGGAGTTTTCTAGGAATTGTTTTAGATACAGGACGCAATATTGGTTTTGATAAATTATATGACTTTGATGTGTTATTTGAAACAAGTAGAGAAGCATTAAATTATGGTGTTAGTAAAAATGTATCTTTTAAAATATTGAGAGTAGGTTATTAAAATTATTGTTATTTAAAGTAATTTATGATAGTATTAAGTTAACAAAGATAATAGAAAGAGAGTGATTGTATGGTTAATTTAGTTTATCAGGGTAAAATAAATTGTCAATTCTGGGGTAAATTAATTCGTCAATCTTTAAAAACTCTAGGTTTACAATGTGTTACCTGGGGGGGGGGGCATATTTTATCCTTAAGCATAAAAGGCAGTTTACTTGTAGATTAAGTAATATAATTACTTTCTTTCATTATGATATAAGAGCAGGATAGAGATATTCTGTTCTTTTTAGTGTGTGAAAAATAATAAAGAAGGAGTGAATAAAAAATGATAAAAACAAAGAAAGAGATAGTAATAATAGGATTAATACTATTAATGGTAATAGCATTAATAGGAGTAAGTTATGCTGCTTTTAGATTTACAGGAGAAGGAACTAAGGTAAACTCAATAACAACAGGATCAATAACAATGACATATGAAGAGACTGATAATACAATAAGTTTAACGGGAGCTTTACCAACAACAGATGCGACAGGGAAAGTAAGAATGAATCCTGGAGAGTATTTTGATTTTACAGTAAGTAGTAATATATCAGGAGATGTAAATATCAATTATGAAATATCTGCAAAAGATGTAACAAGTAGTAGTGCTAATAAAATAGATGGAAGTAATATAAAGTTATATTTAACTAGATTAACAGATGATGGAACAGAAGAAGAGTTAATGACACCAGAAGTTTATAATGAAGAGAGTAATGCTAATAATTTTACAGGAAGACCATCAGGAGAGATGAGTTTATATACAAGTAGTATGAATTCTAGCGAGTCTAATAATTATAGACTTAGAATGTGGGTAGATGAAGATTATAATCCTCAAGGAGATGGAGGAAATCTAACTTTCTCAGTACAAATAAATGTGTATGGATTAGATAGAGTAGCAGAACCAGTAAGTGATGTGTTACTTGCAAATATACCAGAAGAAAATCAATATGATGATGGGACAGATACATTTATCACTGGAGAAGATCCAAATAACTATATCTGGTATAGTGGAAAGTTATGGAGAGCAGTATCTGTTAATAAAGAAGCGAATACTACTAAGTTAGTAACCCAATGGAATATAAGTGCAGTTACTTACTCTAGTGGTAGTACAGACTTTGAAGGAAGTTATATGGAAGAGTGGTTAAATGATACGACAGTAGATGGCTTCTTAGGTAATTTAAGAGATTATGAAAATTTTATCGTAACAGATGCAGTATGGGACGCGACATTGGATGCAACCAGTTTAGGAAGTATAACAAGACCAAATGGGGAGGCAACTGTAACCGATGCAGTAGGATTACTTAATATGTATGAATATCAATCTAGTAATAATGGAGGAACAAATGGTTATTTAAATAATGGACTTTATTGGTGGACTCTAACACCATATAGTTCGTCACGCGTGCGTTACGTCGACTACAATGGTCACGTGGACGGCAGCACTCCGACCATTTCGAACGGTGTCCGACCATCAATAAATCTAAAATCTAGCGTTAAAATTGTAGATGGTGATGGAACAATAGATAACCCTTATCGCTTAAACGGAGATAATGATACAAATCTATCAGGAACACTACTAAATACAAGATACAGTGGTGAATATATAAAATTTGGAAATGAAGAAAATAATCTATACAGAATAGTAAGTCATGAGACTACAGGATTAACAAAGATTACTAGTGCTGAGCCATTAAAGAGTTCTAGTGAGTTTATAAAAAGTGCTTTTGATAGAAATGGAAATGCAAATTATTCAAGTAGTAATACAATAGGTAAATTTTTAAATGGCTACTATCTAACAAATTACGTGGATAGTAGTTATAGTTCAATGATAGAAGAAAGTACAACTTGGTATCTTGGAACAGTAGGAAGTGGTGTTTCATATAAATTAGCGAAATATACAGATACAAATATGTCAGGATATGCTAAAAGTACAAATGCTAAAGTTGGCTTACTCCGTTTAGGAGAATTAATGTCCGGACAATTTGATAGATATGGTAATAATACATCTTATTGGACTTTAACACCATATAGTTCGTCACGCGTGCGTTACGTGTTCAACTATGGTGATGCGGTCGGCAGTAGTCCGTCTAACACGGTCGGCGTCCGGCCGTCAATAAATCTAAAATCAAACGTGCAAATTGTAAATGGTGAAGGAACCTTGATTTCACCATTTGAAATACAGTTAGGAAGTTAGATGTCAGTAATCTAGGAAATGTATTTTCTAGATTACTGACTAAATTAAATTAGGCTATAATTAGATTAAATAAATTATAGTAGGGAATTACTAATAGTACGTCTTACGTGCGGAATGCGGGCAACAATGGTAACGCGAACAACAATAGACTTCTTGCGAAACTAAGTATCTAAGCAAAGATTATAAAAACTGCATATTATAAGAAACCTAGAATAAAATGTATTTATGCGACTTCTATACCTTTCAGACAAAATTCTAAAAATTTTTAGTTGACTATTTACGTGTTCAACTGTTACTCTAATACTAGAAATCAAAGTATTTAGTTCTTTATCTTCGTCGGTAAGCGGATTATTCTTTGATTTCTTTTTTGGTGTCATACTATTTTTAAAATAATCTAGTATTCCTTGATATCCACTATCTGCAAGAAACTTCAATGTATCTGGCAATTCTTTAGTAGTGTTTTTAAATATGTTAAAGTCATGAACACTTCCTTTATCAAAACATACATATACAATTTTTCTATTTTTTTCATTCATGATTATTTGTATTTTAATAGTATAGAGTTGTTCGGAAACTAAATTTAGGCAATATCTAAATTAAAAAGAGCACAAACCAAAACTGCAAAAGATGCAAAATATTTTAAGTTGTTTCTAAATTTAGTACTAAGTATTTTAAATCTTTTAATCCAAGAATTTGTATGTTCAATATAAATTCTTTCTTTTGCTAATTCTTTATTATATTCTTCTTCTTTCTCTGTTAATGGATGTTTTTTAGATTTTTTATATGGTGTGTTACCATTAGTAATTTTATTAATTCCAATATATCCCAAATCTGCTGTATAAGTAATATTGTCAGGGCTACCTTCAAATGTCCTTTTAAATAAATGAAAATCATGTTCTTTCCCAGGACCTATTTGTATTTCATAAATAAAACCAGTAGTTTTACCTTTAATTATCTGTATTTTCATTGTGTGATAATGCTTTTTACCAGAATATTTATCTTTTTGATTATATTTTGGTCTTAAAATTCTTATCTCAGTTACATCTAAAAGTCTATCTTCTGATGAATCAAACTTTGTGTGTTTTTTGCCAAATAAAGTAAAATTTTTATTTGATAATAATACTTCTAACACTTCATGAACATAATCACAAACAACACTTTTAGGAAGATCAAATTGAATACCATAATCTTCCATAGCATTATAATTCTTTATGTATAAAAGAAGAACAATAACTTTTTCTCTAGATTTAAAATTGCTTGGTCTGCCATCTTTTTTATGTCTTTCTTTATATGCATCTTCTACTACTTCAACCATAATATTAAAGTCTTCTCTTTTAACTACCATTAATCTTTTAAATTTTTTATTAGTTAGATTTGCTAATTTTTCTTCACTATATTGATTCATTTTTATTCTTTTTTACCTTAAAATAGCCTTTATGGAACAACTATAGGAATCATTATTGGTTAAACATGATTAGTTGCTCCATAAAGGCTACTTTCTTAATTCCTACCTCATGTCTAACCAATATTAATTTATCACATTTTTATAATTTTGTTAACCCCTTTTTAGAGGTTTCCGAACAACTCTAATGAATAAACAAGTTCAAATAACTTTACAGGAAGACCATCAGGAGAGATGAGTTTATATACAAGTAGTATGAACTCTAGTGAAAGTAATAGATATAGACTAAGAATGTGGGTAGATGAAGATTATAATCCTGGGGGCGATGGAGGTAACTTAGAGTTTAGCTTAAAGATAAATGTCTATGGTAAAGATGGATTATCTATGGAAGATAGAATGATGATGGGATATGATTCGAGTAATCCAAGTGATTTTCATACTGATGAATATAAAAGTAAGATAACAAGTATAGTAACAAAAGGAGATACAGTAATTCCAGAAGGAGTAATAGAAAGTTGGGATATATCAGAAAAACAGAATGGAAGTGTTATTGCCTATGCCGAAGATGATGGAACAGGTGCGGGAACATATAAAGTGACAATAGGTGGAGAAGGTAAGATAATTGCTAATTATGATATGAGCAGCTATTTTTCAGGTTTTTCTAATATAACATCAATTAATTTAATGTATTTAGATACTAGTATAACTACTAATATGAGTAGATTGTTTTTTCAATCATCTAATCTGAAAGAAATAATGTTAGATAATTTAGAAACATCAAAAGTAACCAATATGAGTTATATGTTTACACAAAATAAATATTTATTTGAATTGAATCTAAGTAATTTTGATACTTCAAATGTTACTGATATGGGGTATATGTTTTATGGATGTAGTTCTTTAACAAACTTAGACTTAAATAATTTTGATACTTCAAATGTCACAAATTTTTTTGATATGTTTGCAAAGAATACAAATATGACAGAAATACTAGTAACAAGAAATTCTTGGACAATACCTAACTCTGCAATCAGAGACAGTGGTGTAACTGACTTTACTTATGTATAGGGGATTTCTATTATATTAGAAA
>CALVJB010000023.1 GCA_944332025.1 uncultured Bacilli bacterium | reverse complement strand
GAAGTTAGAAAGACTACTGATAAATCTCTTGAAATAACTGACTTTACTATTACAAGAAAAGTTCCTATTAATATAGATGTGAAAGCAAAGGTTGGAGAAGAATTTACTTTAAGTTTTAGTGACTTATCTCATACTGTTACTTATACTGGTAATGTAGTAGAAAAGTCTATTAATAATCCTATATCTAAAGATAGATTAATTAATCAGTTAGAAAAACTGGGTAATACTCCATTTGTTGCAAAACATATATCTATAGATATGGCTGAAGATATCTTTATTAGAATAGGAGATTTAAATATTGCAAGAAGGACTTTATCAGAAAGATTAATAGGAGAAAGACTTAATGATTATAAAGAGCCTATTATTAATGAAGTAACTTTTGATAAAATAAATACTAAAGAGATAATAGATTTAGATTCATATCAAGAAGTAGAAAGAAATCCTTTTAATATTAAAGATGTCTTAAAAGATAAAAGTATTGTTAGTAATTTATATAGACCAACTACTGACGTAATAGCATCATACCATTTAAACGTCTTTAATTCATATACTGCTTATTACCTATATAAATTAGGATATAAAGCAGTTACTTTATCAGTAGAACTTAATAATGTAGAGTTAAAAGACTTAATAGAATCTATTAGAAAAAGATTTGGCATTATACCAATAGTTATTAAAACTAAGGGCTATGTAGAAGTAATGCTTATTAAAGGTAATATTCTAAATATAGATAAAGATACTTCTTATACGTTAGTTAATGTTAAAAATGATAAATTTAAAACTTACTTTGATGGAAGATGTACTCATATTAATTCTAGCTATAGTCTTAACTTAGATGAGAAAGAATTTAGTTATGATAATGTTTATTTTATATAAAATTATTGTAATTTAGAAATTATATAAGTATAATATTAAGAAAAAAGGAGACCGTTATGGAAATACATATTTCTGATAAATATAAAATAAAAGATATAAGTGAACATAATATTATAAGATTATATGATAAGGATGATAATAAAGTTTTGGGCTTTTTATGTCTTAAGTATTTAAGGCAGCTTAGTGATAATAGATTTGTTTCAATTTCAGCAGGACCTGAATGGCATTTTGAAGTTTTTGATTATTATAAGACAGGAAATAACATTATTTATAAACAAGATTTTACAGAGTTAGATTTACCTAATATAATTATAAGAGATACTTTTATTTTAGAAAATATTCCTTATAATTCAGATAAACATGATCAAACTACCACATTATATAATTGTAAAAGTGGAAAATATTTTAGAGATAGTAATTTAAAAGTTGTTAAAACTACTCTTGACAACAATGAAGAATTACTACTTGGAACTAAAACAATAACTGAAGGAGAAACAACAGATAAATTAACTATGCTTATCAATCCTGATAGTTTAGAAGTAGATGGCTTTTATAGTAACCTACAAGATAGATATATTAAGATAAAAGAAAATGATGGTATTACTTTTGATAAAGATTATAATGTTAGATTAGTTGAGACTTTAGTTGAAGAAGTATATCCTTATTTAACCATATTAGATAAAAGAAGAAGTATAGAAGATATGGAAAAATCTAAAGCTATAAAGAAAGTATTAGTAAGTAAGTTAAATAAAGATTAGTAGTAGTGTTACTATTACTTTTTTTTGTTTTTAATCTGTGGTATACTAAGCTAGTAAGAAAAAGGAGGAATTATGGATAAATTAAGTAAAGAAGAAGTACTACATGTTGCTCATCTAGCTCGTATTTCTTTAACTGAAGAAGAAATAGAGAAGTTTAGAGGAGAACTTAAAGTACTAATGGATGATATAGATAAGATAAAAGATGTAAAAGACTTTGATGATGAAATGATGTATACACCAATAGAAGAGAATACTAGATTAAGAGATGATGTTGTAGGAGATATGTTAAGTGCAAAAGAAGCGACAATAAATGCTCCTAAAAAGAATGGAAGTTTTATAGAAGTGCCGGTGATGATTAATGAGTAAATATTTAGATTTAAGTATTAAAGAAATACATGAGTTATTAGTTGAGAAAAAAATAACTCCTCTTGATTTAGTAGAAGAAGCATTAAAAAGAATAGAAGAAAATAAGGATTTAAATGCCTTTATTACTATAAATGATAAAGTAAGAGAAGAAGCGAAAGACTTAGGAGAAGTAGATCCTGATAATATTTTCTTTGGTATTCCTATCGCTGTTAAAGATAATATTGTAACTAAAGACTTGAGAACAACTTGTGCTTCACATATCTTAGATAATTTTATACCTATATATGATGCTACTGTTGTAAAAAAACTTAAAGAAGTGAAGATGCTTATTATAGGTAAAGCTAATATGGATGAGTTTGCAATGGGTTCTACTAGTGAGACTAGTTACTTTGGGGCACCTTTAAATCCTCATGATAAAAAACGTGTTAGTGGTGGAAGTTCAGGTGGAAGTGCTAGTGCAGTTGCAGGTTCCTTAGTTCCTCTTGCTCTAGGAACTGATACAGGTGGAAGTATTAGACAACCTTCAAGTTATACAGGAATAGTGGGAATGAAACCAACATATGGAAGAGTATCACGTTATGGATTAGTTGCTTTTGCATCAAGCTTAGATCAAATAGGACCAATGACTAGAACTGTTTATGAAAATGCATTGCTTTTAAATATCTTAGTAGGTGAAGATGAAAAAGACCTTACTAGTGTAAAAAAAGAAAAAGAAGATTTTACAAGACTTATTGGTAAAGATATTAAAGGTATGAAGATAGCCTTACCTAAATACTTTATTAGTGATATTGTTGATGAAGAGATAAGTAATAAAGTTAAAGAAGTCATTTCTTATTTAGAGAAAAGCGGAGCCATTGTTGATGTCGTTGATATGCGATACTTAGATACAGCAGTTAACCTTTATCAGATAATCGCTATGGCAGAAGCTAGTAGTAATTTAGCAAGATTTGATGGTATACGTTATGGATTTAGAGCAAGTGATGTAGATGATGTTGATTCTATGTATACTAAAACAAGAGGAGAAGGCTTTGGTGATGAAGTTAAAAGAAGAATCATGGTAGGTTCATATATCTTAAGTGGTGAGAATGCTAAAGTCTATTATGATAAAGCTTTAATGGTACGTGATGATATTACTAAAGAGTTTAATCGTATCTTTAAAGACTATGATTTAATTATTGGACCAACTACTACAAGAGTTGCCCCTATGTTAGGAATTACTAAAGATGACCCTCATAAAGCCTTTATGGATGATGTCTTAGTAATACCTGTTAATATGGCAGGACTTCCTGGTTTATCTGTTCCTGTTGGTACTAATAGTGAAGGACTACCTATTGGACTACATATAATAGGTAAAGCCTTTGATGAAGCGACTATTTATCGCCTTGCAAGCTTTATAGAGGAGGTGAAAAGATGAGTGAATTTACTCCTACAATTGGTATAGAAGTACATGTTGAAGTTAAAAGTAAAAGTAAACTTTTTTCTTCAAGTGCTAATACTTATGGTATGGCTACTAATACAGCCGTTAATGTTATAGATTTAGGATATCCTGGAACTCTTCCTACTATAAATAAAGAAGTAATAAGACAAGGTGTTAGAGCCTGTAAAGTCTTAAACTGTGATATAACTCGTAAAATGCACTTTGATAGAAAGAATTATTTTTATCCAGATAATCCTAAAAACTATCAAATTACTCAAAATAGAACACCTATAGGTAGAAATGGTTATGTTGAAATAGAAGTAGATGGTGTTAAGAAAAAAATAGAAATAGAAGAGATGCATATTGAAGAAGATACTTGTAAGAGTGCTCATCGTGGTAGTGTTAGTTTACTTGATTTTAATAGAGCAGGTGTACCTTTAATAGAAATAGTAACAAAACCTTGTATTAGTAATAGTAAAGAGGCAATGGCTTATCTTACTAAACTAAAAGAACTATTATTCTATGCTAATATTAGTGACTGTAAAATGGAAGAAGGAAGCATGAGATGTGATTCTAATGTCTCTATTAGTAAAGATGATACTTTTGGAACTAAAACAGAAATAAAAAACATAAGCTCTATTCATAATGTTGGCCTTGCTATAGACTATGAGATTAAAAGACAAGAAGAAATGTTAAATAATGGAGAGACTATTAAAGAAGAAACAAGACGTTTTGATGATAAACAAGGTAAAACTATTCTTATGAGAGTTAAAGAAACAGGTAATGACTATCGTTACTTTATTGAACCAGATATTCCTTACTTAGAACTTACTGATGAATTTATTAATGATTCTTTAAGTACATTACCTTTATTACCTGATGAATTAAGAGAAAAATATAGTAAAGTAGGTCTATCTTCTTTACAAATAGAAAAACTAATTAATAATAGACCACTAAATGATTATTTCTTAGGACTACTTTCTTATAAAACTAACTATGTAACAGCAGTAAACTTACTACTTTCAGATATCTCATCATACTTAAATAAACATAATAAAGTAATAACTGATACACATCTTTCATATGAAAAATTAGTTAGTGTTATTGAATCTTTAGAAAGTGGAGACCTATCTAATAAAAACGTTAAAGATTTAATAGACTCTATAATGGAAACAGATAAGACATTAGATGAGTTAAAGAAAGAATTTAATATTGAAAATATTACTGATGATTCTTTTATAAAAGATATTATTACTAAAGTAATAGATAATAATCCTGATAGTGTAAATGACTATAAAAGTGGTCATGATAGAGCCTTAAAATACTTAATGGGCCAAGTAATGAAAGAGACTAAAGGTAGTGTTAATCCTAAGAAAGCTAATGACATGTTAGTTGAAGCTTTAAATAAGTAATTGATAACTTTCAAATAATATTATATAATAATTATACTAGGAAGTGATAAATATGAAGAATTTTATTAAGAATAATAAGGTTACTGTAGTGGCCTTTATCATCTGTGTAATCTTTGTAATTTTAGTCTTTGCAGTTAAATTAACCTTCTTCCCTAATGAAGGAACTGCTATTTATGGAGATAGGCTTGATGGAATAGAAGAAGTAGAAATAACTGATAAACAACAAGAAGATATTATTAAATCTTTAGAAGATAAAGATGAAGTAAAAGAAGTTAGTTGTGATATAAAGGGACGTACCTTAAATGTTCTTATTACTGTTAATGATGATGTAGAACTAGACCCTGCTAAAGCTTTAACTTCATCTATTACTGAAAATCTTGAAGAAGATCAAACATCTTATTACGATATTCAAGTATTTATAAGTAAAGATAATGATGATACAAGATTTCCTATTATAGGATATAAACATCAAAATAAAGATGGATTTTCATGGACTAAAGATAGGTAGGAGGAATTATGAAGAAAAAAGTACTGATTATTCTTCCTCTTTTAGTTGTAGCAGTTGTTTTTGTAGGTGTCTTTATCTATTATAATAGAGAAGATGCTAAAACTTCTTTAACTGTTAATGAAAAAAAATGGGTTGAAGAAAACGATACAACTATGATCGATATAAGTGTTGTTAATGATTACCCTTTATATGGACTTAATGGGGAAGGAGTATTCTTTAATTTTTTAGATGATTTTGAAAAAAATGTTGGCTTAGAATTTAACAGAATAGCATACTCTAAAAGTAATGAATTAGAAGATAATAATGGTTATAGTTTTAGAGTTTTAAATAATGAAGATGAACTATCTAATAACGACTTATTAATTGCAACAGATGGTTATATCGCTATTGGTAAAGAATATAGAAGAATCAATAGAGTAAGTGATATGTCTAATATTACTTTTGGTGTTTTTAACTCTGATATGGCTGAGGTTAGTTATTATTTAAAAACTGGAACTAATCTTGCTTATAAATCATATGACACTATAGATGAGTTATTTACAGCATTAGATAATAGTGAAGTAGATATGATTATAATACCTAATATAATGTATCTAGATAAGACAATTGAGAATAACAGTTATTATATAAATTATTACTTTACAGAAATGTCTAAAAAGTTAGTTCTAACTCTAAGTAGTGATAAATCTAATGCTAAACTTAATACTATTATTAGAAAATATTTTGAAAAATGGCAGACAGATAATTATGTAGATGAATATAACAATATTTATTTTGATTATTATATAGAAGAAAATAAAGTTAGTTCAGCTGATTCTACAGATTTAGTTAAGAAAAATTATGTCTATGGTTATGTAGAAAACTATCCATATGAAGTAGAAGTAGATGGTGTTGTTTCTGGTATAGCAGGAGAATATCTAAAAAGAATGAGTCGTCTTACTGATATAAGTTTTTCTTATAAGAAATATGGAAGTGTTGAAGCTTTAAGAAAAGCAGTAGAAAAAGGAGATGTAGATATCTATTTTGATTATTATAATCTTGCTTCTACAAATAATGATTATAAAGAGACAATATCTACTTTTATAGAAGACTATGTAATATTAGGTAGAAGAAGTGATAATCATGTTGTTAATTCTTTTGAAAGCTTAAAAGATGAAAAGATTGCACTATTAGATAATACATCATTATATGATTATTTTGAAAATAATAGCCGTAGTGATATAACGACATATGATACAAATACTGAATTAGTAGAGAATGCTAATGATAAAATGATTGTAGTAGATAAAGAAGTATATAATCTTTATAAAAATACAACGTTTGAAAGTTATGATGTTTTATATCAAGATACTATGATGAATGATTATAAGTTTATGGTTAAGAATAATAATAATACTTTCTATAACTTATTTAACTATATAATTACTACTAATTCTTATTATAATTACCGTAATAATGGATTAGCAGATATTAGTAGATCAATAGTTGAAAGAAGTAGTTTTATGGGCTTATTCCTAATCATATTAGTAATAGTTTCTGTTCCATTAATCGCTTTAGTATTCCTTTATTTCTACTTTAAACATAAACATAAAGTAAAGAAAGTTAAGAAGGAAGATAGACATAAGTATACAGATTTACTAACATCACTAAAGAATAGAAACTACTTAAATAAGAAAGCTCCTGATTGGGAAGCTAGTAAGGTATATCCTCAGGGCATAGTTATAATAGATTTAAATAATGTTAAATATGTTAATGATAACTATGGACATGAAGAAGGAGATAAACTAATAGTAACTGCAGCATCAACACTAGTTAATACACAACTAGAAAACAGTGAAATAATTAGAACAGATGGTAATGAGTTCTTAGTATATTTAGTAGGTTATAGTGAAAGACAAGTAGAGACATATGCTAAGAAACTAGAAAAAGAAATGAAGAGTTTACCACATGACTTTGGAGCAAGTGTTGGTTACAGTATGATAGAAGATGATATTAAGACATTAGATGATGCAATTAATGAAGCGACACTTGAAATGATGACGAAAAAGCAAGGATTAAAGTAGGAGATAGAAATGAAGAAAAGCAAGAAAATGAGAATATTTTTAAGAAAAGTTATTTCAATAATAAAACTACCAGAAATGAGAATTCTTCCTGGTCAACTTGCTTTTTTTCTTGTTATCTCAATTATCCCATTAATCGCTTTAGTAGGTGCTATTGGTAGTGAATTTGGTTTACCTGCTACAAGTATTAAAGAAATATTAGAGTCAGTTGTACCAAGTGATGTCATAAATTACTTAATACCTGCTAATAATGGGGGAGACTTATTTAATTTTAATATGATAGTATTCTTTATCGCTGCCTTTATTCTTGCAAGTAATGGAACATATTCAATAATTAATACATCTAATGAAATATATAAAGTAAAAGATAGTAGTGAGCTTAAAAGAAGAGCGAAAGCTGTACTTATGACTTTGATATTAGTAGTATTATTTTTATTCTTAATACTAGTACCTGCTTTTGGAGATGTTTTAATAAAGATAATTACTAATTCTATTCATAGTGATAGTCTAACTAGTTTAGTTGAAAATACTTATAGACTTTTAGAACTTCCAATATCATTATTCTTAATATATTATAATTTAAAACTACTATATACAATCGCTCCAGATACTAAGATAAGTAGTAGAAGTACAATACCAGGAGCATTATTTACTACTATTATGTGGTTAATAAGTTCTAAGATATATGCTTTTTATGTAGATTACTTTGCTAACTATAATGTATTTTATGGGGCTATGTCTAATATTTTAGTATTATTAATTTGGGTTTACATCCTAGCTTACATTTTCACCCTTGGAATGTGTTTTAATGCTACGGGAGTAATACAAGAAACATTAAGACTTAAGAAAAGTGATATAGATGAAGCTTTAAAGAAAGAAAAGTAAGTTGTCTTTTCTTTTTTCTCTTGCTATAATAAAAAAACTGTGAAGTATATATAAATTATTTTAAAAGTTGGGAGATAAATAATAATATGGAATTAATTGAAATAGTAGATGAAAATGGAAATTTTACAGGACAAGTTATGGATAAGGAAGAAGCTCATGATAAAAATTTACTACATAATGAAGTAGGAATATTTATTATTAATGATGATGGTAAAGTTTTATTACAAAAAAGAAGTGCTAATAAAAGATTTACTCCTAATAAATGGGGACTTTGTGCAGGACATGTTGATGCCTATGAAACTTTAGAAGATGCTGCTTTAAGAGAAATAAAAGAAGAAGTAGGACTGGATGTATCTTATGAAGAGTTAATTCCATATGGTGAAAAAGAAGTTACTATTAAAGAGACTAATTCCCATATAACTTATTTCTATTATGTTAAATGCAATAAAAAAGAAGATGAATTTATCATCCAAGAAGAAGAATTATCAGAGATTAAATGGTTTAATATAGATGAAATAATAACCATGATTAAAGAGGGAAAAACTTCTTTTAAAGATAATAGAATTAAATTATTTGAAAAAATAAAAAGTGATTTTTAATTATTATCACGTTCTAAATATCTTACATAATATTTGTCAAAGTCTAAGTTATTAGTAAGTATTATTGTTACGAAAATTCGTAACTTTTTTATTACTTTTTCTCTTGCACTATAGAAATCAATATGATCCTATAGTTATAGGAACATTTAATAGTTGAATTTAACCAGTGCTAAGCCTCAGAAAGGAGGCTTATAATGAACAAGAAGGATTTTCTAATTCTATCTCTAGTAGTTATGCTATTTCTTCAAGAAATTTTAATGCTCTTTATGATTTGAACCTTAAAATAGAAGAATCCACCTAACTCAAGCGATGTTTAGGTGGTTCTAATAAAAACAATTAATTAGAGGCACACTCAACACGCCAATATTAAGTGTTCCTTTTATAGTATATGAATTTTTTTCTTACATATACATCTTATCACATAAGTAACTTTTATGCAAGTATCATAAATGAATTTATATTAATTATTATCGCTTTCTAAATATCTTACATAATATTCATCAAAGGTTAGGTTACTAGCCTTGATTTTTTGTGCTAATTCAACACCTACATATCTATAATGCCAAGCTTCAAAACTATAAGTAGTAATATCTTCTTTATCTTTAGGATATCTTAAAATAAAACCATAATTAGCAGCATTTTCTAACATCCAGTTATACTCATCAGTATTTTCAAAATTATTAAAGTCATCAAATGCTCTTGTTACGTCAACAACTAGACCTGTTTGATGTTCTGAATATCCTGGCCTTGCAGAGTAGGTGTCAGCATTTTCTACACCATCATTTTTTACATAATTATTATATAGATTTTCTTGATAAGAGTAAGTTCGATAAGCAGAAGCTACTCTAATATTCATACCATCATTTTTAGCGTCATTTATTAATCTTTCAAGATTATCTTTCGCTTCACTAACTAAGTAAATACCACTTTTAGAATAACTATTATCAAGTAGTTCTAAATTATTTGGTATATAACTACTATCTAAATAATTAAACTTATTAACAAGTAAATAATTAGTATTTAAATTAGTAGAAGGAATAGTATCAGTATAAGGCTCTTTATCTAAGTTTAAGTTAACTCTTGTAACAATATCTTCTATATAAAGATCAGAATTATTAATTTGATAAGCTTTATATCTTTCAAGATTCTCTTCCTTATAATAAGATAACTTACTAAACTCATTATCTTCTTCCTTAGTGATTTCTTCTTTAGTTTCATTTTCTTTAACTTCTTTGATATCTTTTTCTTTACTATTAGTATTAAATAAGAAAATCATAAGAATAATAAAGATAATAACAATAATACTACTTAAAATAATAATAATTTTTTTCATACATAAACACCTTACTTAATTTTATTATATTTAACCTTTATTAATACCATAATATCATATATATAATTATTTTCATACACTAAAAAACGTACAAAATGTACGAAAAACAATATAAAATATGTACTTTTTGTACAAAAAATGATAAAATTAAAGCAGAAGGTGATATTATGTATAGAAAAATTGAAAAAGACTTATTAGAGTGGAAAAAGAATTTTAAAATGCCACTTATGTTAATTGGAGCGAGACAAACAGGTAAAACATATATACTTGAAGAATTTTGTAAAACAAATTTTGAAAATTATATTTATATTAATTTAGAAAAAGAAGAAGATATAAGAGAAATATTTGATGCAACACTTAATCCAGAAAAAATTATAGAGAAAATACAAATATTAAGAAAAGTAAATTTTAATCCAAATAATACAATTATTTTTTTCGATGAAATACAAACTAGTGAAAGAGCGATAACTTCTTTGAAATACTTTTGCGAAAGTGATAAGCCATATAAAATAGTTACAGCAGGTTCTTTACTTGGAGTTAAAATCAATAGATTTAAATCATCTTTTCCAGTAGGTAAAGTAGTTATTAAATATTTATTTCCAATGGATTTTGAAGAATATTTAATGGCTCTTGGTGAAGATATGTTAATAGAAGAAATCAGAAAACATTATAATAGTAATGAAAAAGTACTTGATTCTATTCATGAAAAAGCTCTTGATTTATATAAAAAATATTTAATACTTGGTGGTATGCCTAAAGTAATAGAAAATTTTATAGAAAATGATTTGAATATTTCTAATGTTGATTTTGAATTACAATATTTTATTATTGCAACTCATCTTGCCGATATGAATAAATATACTGATAATACAGAGAGTATTAAAAATAGTAAAATATATAATGCTATACCTAAAGAATTAGCAAGGGAAAATAATAATTTTAAATATAGTATAGTTGATAAAGATGCAAGAAAAATAAGATATGAGAGTAGCTTAGATTGGTTACTTGCAAGTAATATGATTTTAAAATGTGATTTAACTGAGAAAAATGAATCTCCATTAAAAGCATTTGTTAATAATGATAAATTTAAAATATATCTAAGTGATACAGGTTTACTAAGATCTCTATCTAATATAGATTATACTGAGATACTATTAGATAAAAATGAGATGTATAAAGGGGTATTAACAGAAAACTATGTTGCATGTGAATTATATACTAAGTTTAGAGAACTTTATTATTATATATTTAGTAAGTATGAAATTGATTTTTTGATAAAGATAAATGGCGATATTATTCCAATAGAAGTAAAAAGTGGAAGAAGAACAAATAGTAAGAGTTTAAATGAATATATAAAAAAATATAATCCTAAATATAGTATTAGAATTTCAACTAAGAATTTTGGCTTTGAAAATAATATAAAATCTATACCTTTATATGCAGTATTTTGTATTAATGAATAATTAGATAATCATATTTAATTAACATTAGCATAGCTTTTATTAGGAGTTGATTTAATGAAAAAGGCATTTTTATTAATTATGTTATCTATTCTTTTAATACCATGTTATGTTAAAGCGGAGGAAGTGAATAATAATACAGAAATAAAGGAAGAAAATATTACGGGAAACAATAGTGAAGAATCTACTGATATAGAAGATAATACAAAAGATGAAGAGAATAATACTTTAAATAAAGATGAAAATACAACTGAAAATAATAGTGATACTAACGAAAATACAAACAGTGATAATACTACAGATACATCTCTTATTCCTAATGCCACTGCTGGTATTTTAATGGATGCCACTACAGGAGAGATAATTTTTGAAAAAAATAAAGATGAACAAGTTGCAGTTGCCTCTATGACTAAGATGGTCGCTCAGATTATAATACTTGAACAAATTGAAGCCGGTAAGATTAAATGGACTGATATAGTAACGGCAAGTGCAAATGCTTCAGGTATGGGAGGTAGTCAGATATATTTAACAACAGGAGAAGAAATGACTGTTGAAGATATGATGAAAGGTATATCTATGGCTAGTGCAAATGATGTTGTAGTAACCAAAAAGCAGTCGCAAGTTATAAGAGAAGAAATAATAATATAACTACTTTAAAGCCTTATATTTTAAAGTATTATTATAGATTGTATATGTGAGTCAAAATGTTGGCTCTTTTTTGTTTGAAGGTGAACTATAGGATTATTCTCTGCTGAATATTAAAAAACTTTTTTCTTAATATAAATGTTATTTATAGTATATAAAGATTTAGGATATTTATTAAATTATCTATTAAGATTATAATTAAAAATGAGGTGGTACAATGCCTAGCTTAATAGATTTACATATTCATTCTCAATTTTCTGATGGACAGTTTGATATAAAGAAATTAGTTGAATTGAGTAGAACAAATGGTGTCGGATTAATATCAATAACAGATCATGATGACATAAGATCATCATTAGAATTGAAAAATAACTCTGATATAAAAGGAATTGAATATATTAATGGAGTTGAATTATCTTCATTTATAAAACTAAATGAAAGAATTATCAGATTACATATTTTAGGATATGGTTATGATGAAGAAAACGAAGAATTACAAAACAAATTGTTAGAAAAAAGAAATTTGAGAACTTATGTAAATAAAGAGTATTTAGTCAAATTAATACATGAGTTTCCGTATTTAAACCATGATTTATTGAAAAATGTTCAATGTGATAAGTACATAAGATTATCACGATTAATAGAAGTATATTTAAATAGTAAAGAACTGTCGAATGACCAATTAAATGCTATTAAGCAATATTTAGATATTAATCGTCCAATTTACCCAAATTATGAGTTTGATGCATTAGAGGCTTTACAAATAATAAGAAATGCTAATGGGTATCCTATATTAGCACACCCTTATCAATATAGATTGAATGTAAAAGAGGAAATTGCTTTACTCAAACTGTTAAAAGAAAATGGACTTATTGGTTTAGAAAAATATCATTCGGGTGATACTTCAAATGGAATGCTTTTACAAGAAATGATGTGTAATAAATTTAATTTAGAATGGACTTTAGGGAGTGATTTTCATGAAGATCATGATGATTTTGGAAATCAAATAGGTTATGGGAAGAATAATAATTTATGTAAGAGTTCTTGCTCATTAATTAAAACATTACGTAGAGATGGAAAGGTGTTAAAAAGATAAAATGACAAGAAACGAAGAAAAGGCAAGTGTTTTAGCAGAACATTTAGGTATTAAAAACGGAATAATTGTTAATTCAGGTACAATAGCATTACTTTCTGCATTAAAAGTTGCAAATATAAAGTCTGGAGATAATGTATTAATAAATGGTTATTGCTGTTATTCTTTGTTTGAGGCGATAATGAATGTTGGAGCAAATCCGATTTTTGTCATACCAAAAGATTTTTATAATATTTCAGTAGATGAGATTAGAAAAGTACTTAATGAAAATGAAATAAAATGTTTTATAGCTACACATCAATATGGTATTGTACAAGATATTAAAGCAATAAAAGAAGAATTCCCTGAACTTATAATTATAGAAGATATTGCTCAAGCATGGAATATACAAGAAAATGAATTAGGAATAGGAAAATATAGTGATTATGTTGTTACGTCTTTTGGATTATCTAAAGCATTATCGTATGGCCAAGCAGGTGCTATTTTTTCTAATAAAGACATTAGACAGTATTTTGATTTTCATGATAAGGAGAGTAGGAATAGTTCGAGATTTTTACTACCTTATGTTTTGTATGACTGTGATAATGTTAATACAGAACAATTAGTAATAAATGCTAACAATACAGTAGATAAACAGAGAACAATTGCTGGGCTATTAAAAGAGTATTTTGATAATGACGAAAAATATATTATTTATAAAGATAAAAATTCACAATTATCCTCTTGGCATAAATTTCCAGTAATAATAACTAATCCTAATTATGTAAATGAGTTTGAAAGAATAATGCAAGATAATGGGATATTATTTCAATGGCAAAATGAAAAAGAGGTATGGGAACTGGATATGGTAAAAAGTTATAGTCCTAAAATTATTGAATTTGGAGAAAAGCCAATCTATGCTTTAATTAGAACAAAACAAAATGATGTAGAAAAAGTAAAAAAATTAGTAAGGAGTAGATAATATGAGTTATATAAATCCAAATGAATATGGTAGTTTATATTTTGATAATAAAGAAGAAAATGCTGTATTAAATGTTTTAAAAAATGAAAAAATATTTAGATATGCAAGTGATAAAGTTTCTACAACAGATAAGTTTGAAGAAATGCTAAAGAAAAAAGTAAATTGTAAGTATGCGTTAGGGGTTACTAACGGTACATCAGGTTTAATAACTGCTTTGATAGGATGTGATGTTAAAGCTGGAGATAGAGTGTTAGTTAGTTCATATACATTTTTAGCGACTGCATTAGCAGTTAAATGTTTAGAAGCGATACCAGTTCCATTAAATATTGATTTGCAAAATGGTTTCGACTTACAAGATTTACAAGAAGAATTAAAAAAAGGATGTAAAGCAGTAATTGTTGTTCAATTACAAGGACGTTGCTTCGATTTGTCTAAAGTGAAATGCCTTTTAGAAAAATATAATGTGAAATTAATAGAAGATAGTTGTCAAGCATTTGGAGCAAAAATTAAGGATGAATATGCTGGAACTATTGGAGATGTAGGGGTATATAGTTTTCAACAATTTAAACAAGTTTCTTGTGGTGAAGGTGGAGCTGTTGTAACTAATAATAAGACAATATATCAAAAAATGAGAAATTATACGGATATGGGAGCAGAACGTAATTTATTTCCAAATTGGAATGGTAATGATGTTTTATTTGGACAAAATTATAGAACGAATAATATTATGGCTGCAATATTGTGTGAACAGTTAAAAAAAGTAGATAATATTATTTTAAAGCAACAAAAATCTCGTAATTATATATTAAGTAAAGTTAAACTAAATAATTTAATAAATAGTGTTGATCCAAATGGGGATACAGGAATGAATATTTTATTATTATTGAATTCTAAAGAAGAATTTAATAACGTTAAAGAAATAGGAGATAAACAGAATATTGAGGTAAGAAGAATGTGGAATGGTTTATATTTTGAAAATGAATTATTTAAAAGAAATAAATTAACAGATGTTGATTTAAAAAATAATTCATGTAGTAAATCAAGAGAATTAGTTGATAGATTAGCAGTAATATCAATTCCACCTATATTAAATAAAGAAGATTGTAATAAAATAATAGATTTCTTAAATGAAATAAAGTCTGGTAGTGATAATAATGCAATTTAATGGATTAGATTTAAAAATTATTTCTTCAGAAGAATATGAAGAAGATTTAAGAAATATAAGTGATATACCTGTTTGGATTGATCCTATTTCAATTAGAATTTATGAAAATAAAGAAATAATCAAAATATTGTTAGATAATGAACCATTAGCTTATTATGTTGTACCATTTTATTATAAAGATGGTAAAAAATGGGCAGAACGTAAATATAGATATTTTGCTTATTTATCTCCTTTTTTTGTAAAAAAGTGTCCTAATAAGAAAAGAAAAGAAGCAATATATTTAGTATTTAATTATATTTTTTCTAATTATGATTATATGTATATGCCATTACACCCATCATTTACAGAAATATCATCAATACAAGGACTAGGAGCATTTATGGAAAGTCGGCATACTCATATTTTAAGAAATGTTATGAATTTGGATGAGTTAGATAGTAAATTAAGAAATAATATAAAAAGTGCATCTAAAAAATTAGAAATTACGATAGATTATGATCCATCAAAGTTTGATTTCGATATAGCAATTCATGGAACTAAAGAAGAACAAGAATGTCGTAAAAAAAATGCTTTGAATTTATTGAAACATCACAAAGCTATAATTTTTACTGGTTATTATGAAGGAAAACCTATCATTGGAAACATGGTTACTTTTGATAATGAATGGGTATATGGCTTACATGCTTGGCAAGTAGATAAAGTACCACGAGGTAGTGGTCCTTATATAATATATTCTATTTCTAAATGGGCATTTAAAGAAAAAGGACTTAAATATTTTGATTTTGAAGGATCAGTTATGCAGTCAATAGATAATTATTTTTGCAATTTTAATGCAGAACAAATAATTTATCCATATATTCATTTTGGAAAAACAAAAAAAGAGTTAGATGAATTAATTGAAATCTCTAGGAATATTGATGGGAGGTTATTCAAATGAAGAGAAATATAATTATTGGAACAAATAATTTTGGATTAGGACCAGTTGGTAAGGTTTCTTCTATCGTTACAACCTTATCTGATGAATATAACTTTTTTGCTTGTGGAAATGAATTTGATTTGAATATATTTAACAATGGAACATTTAAAGATACGCTATTTTCTAAAGATAAAGAGAAAATTTCTAATTTTGTAGAAAAATATAATATAGACTATGCTATTGTTGTTTTAGATGTTGAGTTGGCTACTATTTTAATGAATTTGAATGTAAAAGTTATATTTGTTGATAGTTTACCATTTATGTGGACTCAAGCTGATATTGATGAAGGATTATTACCACTAGATGCAACCGTATATTGTGCGCAAAAGTGTTGTAATTTAACAGATGCTTCTAAAAAAGTATTAGCTCAAGTAAAAAATTTAAAATGGATTAATCCAATTCAAAGTAAACTTGAAAAAAAATATAGACCATATGAAGAAGATTATATTCATATCAATGTTGGAGGATTACATTCTCCAATAGGAAACGGAGAGTCTTATATCAAGACCGTAATCATACCACTTTTAAAGATTTTTAAATCTGAAAAAATAATTATTACCTGTGGCACTAATGCTAAAATAAGCATATTAAATGAATTAAAGAATGAAAACATGGATAGTAGAAATATTAAAGTAGAAACATTACAACAAAAAGATTTTATTTCATCAATAAATAATGCAAAATTATTTTTGACATCTCCAGGATTAACTACAATATATGAAACTGAATCATTGCATAAACCAACAATTATTTTGCCGCCACAAAATTTAAGTCAATTTTACAACATAGAATATGCTAAAAAAATATTAGATAAATATAAAACAATTAATTGGGATACGCAAAAACTTAATTTAGATTATTTACAAAGTATTTTACCCAAAGGAGAAACTTATGTTGTAGATAAAATATATGAGTTTATAACTGAATTAGTTAATTCCAATTTTGAAAATAAATTTATAGAGCGATTTAACCTTATGTTGAAGCAAGATTATAAGAAGAAAGAAAAAAGTAATTTCAAAATAGAAGGAAACGGTGTAGAAGATATTAGAAAAATATTAATAAATTTAATTGAAGGAGAAACAAATGAAATATAAAAAAATCTTTATAGCTTGTCCAATATCGAAATATTTAACTGCTGACGGTATATGTAAAGATTTTGAAATTTTTATCAAAGACATTTACGAATTCTGTCAGGGTATTAGCTCAATAACATTTTTAGCATTAGATCGAGAAGAATATGGTAAAAAGAAAATGTATGGATCTGATTGCACAACAGCAGATTTTAATGAAATTCAAAATACAGACTTATTGATTGCATTTCCTGAAGATTCTATGGGAGTTTCTGTCGAGTTAGGTTGGGCAAGTGCTTTAGGTATTGAAACAATAGTTTTTGTTGATAAGAAATATAAGCAATCAGAGCTTGTTAAGTCTATCAATTCAATAGTAAATGGTAAAGCCTTTAATATTGATACTACTAATGGATTTTTGTGTCAAATAGATATGATAAAAAATGCTATTCGTAGTTATATCAAATGTTAAATAAAAGATATTTATGTTATAATAAACCTAATGGTGGTGGTTTCTTATGAATTTTTCTAATTTGGATTATGGGTTGTTGTTTATATTTAAAGTTTGTGCCGAAGTGGATTCATTTTCTAAAGCCTCACAAATATTAAGAGTAAAACAACCTGCGGTTTCATATAGTATTAGTAAACTTGAAGATTTATTAGATACTAAACTTTTTGAAAGAGGAAACTTTGGTATTTGTTTAACTAAGGCAGGAGCAATTTTATATGAATATGTAAGTACAGCTAATGATAATATTTCATCTGGTATTAATATTATACAAGAGCTAAATAAAAAAGAAATAACTGAAATAAATGTGGGTGTTTCACTTAACTTACCACTTTTATCTTTTTCGGAATCATTAAAAAAATTTCAAACTAAATTTCCTAATGTCAAAGTGGTAATAAGATGTAAAAATGAAGATGTGATGTTTAAAGATTTGCAAGCAAAGAAATTAGATGTTGTGATTTTCAATTCTTCTAAAAATATGAATTTGTCTGGAATAGATATAAAGAAAATAAAAAATAATAATATAGTATGTGTAGGAATACCAAAATATAAAAAAATATTAAATGAAAAAAACTCAAGCGAAACAATTATACCTATAATAGTTCCTGATAATAGCACTAATCTAGGTAAAGAATTAGGAATTGAAAATAATAATATTAAATTTGTAGTAAAAGCAATTAGTAATTCTGCTCCAGTATCAAAGGAATTATTAAAGTCAGGAATTGGCATTGGCTATATTAATGAAGAAATAGTAAAGGATGAAATAGAGAAGGGTAATTTATGTATTATTTCATCAAAAACGACTGCTGATATATATTCAGTTAATGTTGCCATACAAAATAAAAATAATAATTTCGTTATAAAAGAGTTTATTAGGTGTTTGAAAGGAGTGTTAACTGAAAATGATTAAAAAGATAGATTGCAATAGAAAAGAATTTGAGAACATAAAAAATGATAGACAAACTTATAAAATATTTGATAATAGTTTAAATTTAGAATATTTAGAAATGTGCAAATTAATTAATGAAAATACAAATGAAGAATTAGAAATTCAAATTACATCAGTAAAAAGGTATAATAGTTTAGATGACGTACTTAATATTATAAATTTAGAAAATTTTGGTATATATGAAGATAAAGAAGATTTTATTAAGTATATTAATGAAAATTATGATGATAGTGAATATTTAGTTTGTAGAATTAAAAAAACCACAAATAAAATAATTATTGATGATAAAAAGTTATTAGATTTGATTAAAATAGAAACATTACAACAAGAAAAATTAGGACTTTCTGGTTGTTTAGTTTATCGTGTAAAGACAAGAGAGAATCAAGACGCTATTTTAAAAGTTCAAAATATTAAAGGAAACGACACTTTAAAAGAAGAATATGATGTATTAAAATATTTGAAGGGAAAAATGAGTGTCGCCAATGTTTATTATTATAACTTTTATGAAAATAAAGAGTATTTATTGAGAGAATATATTGATGGAGAACCATTATATAAATCAAAAGGATTTGGATATAAACTCGGGCAAGAGTTAAAGAAAATTCATGAGCATTATAATGAAAAATGTCAATTTCAAAAGTTTTCTGTAAACAATTTATTAAAGAATGCTATGAAAAAAATTGATATATTATATCAATTAAGAGGAGAATATTTTAAAGACTTTTCTAAAAATGATTTGATTAATTTTCTAAAAGAGAATAAACCTAATAATGATGCTTTAATTCATGGCGATTTTAGTTTAACAAATATTTTAGTTAATAACGGAAAGTATTATTATATTGATTTAGGTAATGTATCTATATCAACAAAATATTTTGACATTTACATTTTAAAGAAAAGTTTAAAAATTAATCATTTAGAAGAAGAATGGGAAGAATTCTTAAGAGGTTATAATATAGATGATTATAATGAGATTTATATGAGATGGATGGAATTAATTGAACTTTCGTATAATTAGTTTAGGGGGATAATAATTATGAAAATTTTAATAGCAACAAAAAATAATTCTAAATTTGAAATAATTTCAAGAATGCTTTATTCGATATTAGGACATAATATTTTAATTGAAAGTTTAAATAATTATGATTATTTTATTGATAAAGATGAGGTTGGTACAAATATTGAGAGAGCAAAAGCTAAAGCAAAAAATGCTGAAGAACAAATAAAAGAAAATTTCGATTTTATTTTAGGAATTGATGATGGAATTATAATAGATGGTAAAGAATATGTAACAGTAAAAGATCATTTATATGATATAGTAGTAGGGGATAAGATAAAAATTGGTAGTATTATTTATATAACTAGAGCTTATTTTCTTATTTCTAATGATAAAAAAGAGGTTTTGTGCTATAATAAGATACCATACATTGTTAGAAAAAAATTAGATACTGTTGAAATGGGGGGTTATCCATTAAATAGTGTTATATCGACCATTGATAATGATACTGTATTAACAGAACGTAGCAACGAAGAATTAAACGATTATTTCTTAAAATATAGTATAGATGATTTAAGAACAATGTTTAATAATGTAGATAAGGAGTTGAAGTAAAATGATGGATATTTCAATAGTTAATGCTAAAAAAAATTATGGTTTTAAAAATGTATTAGATGGTTTTACTTTAGATGTAACATCAGGAGAAAAAATTGGACTGATAGGACCTAATGGTTGTGGGAAAACCACTTTATTTAAACTTATTACCAAGGAAGAAGGACTTGATAGTGGTAGTATTAGTATCAGAAAGGGTGCTAATGTACGATTACTATCACAAATGCCACCAGTAGTAGATGATGAATGTACTGTTAGAGATATCTTGACAAGAGATTTTAAAGATGTTTTTGAAATTGAAGCTCACATGAAAGAATTAGAAAAACAAATGGCTGTTGCAGATCCAAATGAGTTAGAAAGAATATTGGATCGTTATGGAAAGTTACAAAATAGATTTATGGATTTAGATGGTTATACTATTGATTCTAAAATAAGTGAATTATGTAATAAATTTAGAATTTATGAAAATATGTTAAATAGAAAATTTAATACATTATCAGGAGGAGAAAAAACAATAGTAAATTTAGCATCTATAATGTTATCTAATCCAGATATTTTGTTACTAGATGAACCTACGAACAATTTAGATATTGACACTTTAGAATGGTTAGAGTCTTATTTAAAAAGTTATACTGGTACAATTATATTGTGTTCACATGATAGATATTTTCTTGATAAAGTAGTTTCAAAAATTATATTGATTGAAAGAGGTAAATCTGAAATTTTCTTTGGAAATTACTCATATTATTTGGAGGAAAATGAAAGAAGAACTTTAGCTGAATTTGAACAATATAAAGATCAACAAAAAATGATTGAAGCTATGAAAAGAAAAATCAAACAATTACAAGAATTTGGTAAATTAGCTTATCCAGGGGGAGAATCATTTTTTAAAAGAGCAGCAAGTATTCAAAAGAGATTAGATAAAATTGAACTTTTAGATAAACCTGAAACTGCGAAAGAAATTCCATTGAATTTTCAAATGACTGATAGATCAGGCAAGCAAGTTTTAATGGTGAGAGATTTTGATTTGACTGTGGCTGATAAAGATTTATTAGATCAAGTATCATTTGATGTTGCATTTAAAGATAGAACTTGTTTGATGGGAAAAAATGGTAGTGGAAAATCAACTTTGATTAAATATATAATGGGGCTATATGAAAATGAACAAGAAGATGATCATGTTAGAATTGGTAGTAATGTTTCAATAGGGTACATTCCTCAAACAATAACATTTGAAGATGATAATGCAACCATTTTAGATGTTGCTAGGAAAAGTTATTATGGTAGTGAAACTCATTTAAGAGCATCATTGGCAAAATTTATGTTTAACGGAGAAAACGTATTTAAACGTGTTGGAACTTTATCAGGTGGTGAAAAAGTCCGCTTAAAATTATTTGAATTAATGCAGAAAAATGTTAATTTATTAATTATGGATGAGCCTACTAACCATATTGATATAACAACACAAGAGGTTTTAGAAGAAGCATTAAAAGAGTATCCTGGCACCATTTTGTTTATATCACATGACAGATATTTTATTAATGAAATAGCGGGGAAGATTCTTTATATAGAAGATAAAGGAATTACAGAATATTTAGGTAATTATGATGATTATCGTGATACTAAAGAAAAACAATTATCATTAACTAAAGGGAGAAATAGATAAAAATGAATCCAACAGTTATGTTTGTAAGATTATCGGAAAATTGTAATGCTGGTTGCTTTATGTGTTATTTTGCACATCAACATGGCTTATATAATATTACAGATGAACAATTCGATTCTCTTATTCAATATATGAACGATAAGGGAACATATAACCTTATTAGGTTTACTGGCGGAGAGCCACTATTACACAAAAATATTATTAATTATATAAAAAAGAGTCATGATGCAGGTTACCAAACATCAATTATTACAAATGGCTATTTGTTACCTAATTATGGACAGAAATTAGTAGATGCAGGGTTGGATCAAGTAATCATTAGTATAGATGGTAGTAAACCAGAGATACACGATAAATTAAGAGGTTTGAAAGGTGGGCTTGAAAGAGTAAAAAAAGGCATTGAGATAATGCGTGAACAAAACCCCTATATTATGTTAAGAGCTAATACTGTTGTTAGTCCATATAATATTGCAGATATGGTTGATTTACATAATATGTTAGAAGAATTACATTTTAACTCGTGGTCTATAATTCCAATTAGACCAACAGATAGTCCTGATACTTTATGGGATCCAAAAGATATTGAGTTTTACAAAGAAAAATATAATGAGTTTTTAAAAAACATAGATAAGCATAATTCTGTTGAACTATTAGGATATTCTAAAGCATGGGCTGGAGAAACTAATGATGAAATAAGTAAAACATTTAATAATCAATTTAGAATAAATCCAACAAATAAATGTAATTTAGCCAGCTATGTAAGATTTTATATTCCTGATAAAGACTTGGTAGTTCCATGTAATTGTGCTGCTCACAGAATTAACCAAATTGAGGCTGATTATTCTAGTGAAAGTGATAAATACAAAAAAGCAGATATAATGGCAGAGTGGCTAAAAGAGAATGGAAAAAGTCATTGTACTGGTTGTGAGCCTTTAAATGCTTATGTAGCAGACAATCCTAAAATATTAACTAAGAAGGACTTTAAATATTAAACTTTAATATATAAAATTATTTTATATGCTATAAAGAATTTGGAAGATTTCAAATTCTTTTTTTTATAATATAATTAAAGTAAGAATTTAGGTGGCAAAATGTTAAAATATTATGAATATTCAAAAATAGAAGATGACTTGAAAAGTCAACAATTATTAGAGAAATTATATAACGTAACAAAAGAATTAGAAATAGACTATCCTAATCATTATAATTGGTTTCATGAAAAATTTTGTAAAGAATTAGATGGAAAAGCTCGAGAAATTATTTTTTGTTTAAATAATAATGTTCCTATTGGAGTGGTTTTCTTAAAAAATTCAAAAGAGGAAAAGAAAATATGTACAATTTATGTTGAGAAAACATATAGAAATATTGGAATAGGTACACAGTTATTATTAAAATCATTTGCTTTTTTAAATACTACAAAGCCTCTTATTACTATGCCAGAATATAAAGTAAATGAATTTGACAATATTATAAAAAACTATAATTGGGAAAAAACAGAAAAAATTGAATCATGCTATTCTGAAAAAAATGAAATAGTATTTAATGGAATTTTGAAATAATAGAAAGAGGAAATATATGAAAATAACGGTTGCAGGTGTTGGCTATGTTGGATTATCTTTGGCTACATTATTAAGTCAAGATAATGAGGTGATTGCTTATGATATTGATAATATTAAAATAGATTTAATAAATAAAAGAATATCTCCAATAAAAGATAAAGATATAGAAACTTTTTTTAAAACAAAAAAGTTAAATTTACAAGCTACAAGCGATTATAAATTGGCATTTAAAGATTCTGAATATATTATAATATGTACTCCTACTAATTATGATGAAAAAACTAATGAATTTGATACCACCTCGGTAGAAAATGTAATTCAAAAAATATTGAGAACAAACTTATCTTCAACAATTGTAATTAAAAGTACTGTTCCAGTTGGTTATACAGATAAAATTAAAGAGCAATATAAAATTAATTCTATTATTTTTTCACCAGAATTTTTAAGAGAAGGTAGTGCGTTATTTGATAATTTATATCCAAGTAGAATAATCGTTGGAGGTCAAAGTATAAAAGGAATAGAATTTGCAGAATTATTAAAAAAAGCATCTTTAAAAAAAGATTTTGAGATTAAGATTATGAAATCATCAGAAGCAGAGGCTGTAAAATTATTTGCAAATACATACCTAGCATTAAGAATTGCTTTCTTTAATGAACTTGATACTTTTGCGGAATCTAAAAATTTAGATTCGAAAAATATTATTGATGGTATATCATCAGATAGTAGAATAGGCAATTATTATAATAATCCATCATTTGGATATGGTGGTTATTGTTTACCCAAAGATACAAAACAATTAAAATCAAATTATAATAATATTCCAGAAAATTTAATCAGTGCAATAATTAATAGCAATGAAACAAGAAAAAAGTATATAAGCGAGTCGATATTAAAATATAATCCAAGTGTCATTGGTATATATAGATTAATCATGAAAAAAGATTCTACTAATTTTAGGGAAAGTGCAATATTAGATATTATAAAAGAAATTAATAAAAAAAATAATAATGTAAGAATAATAATTTATGAGCCACTATTACATATTAATTCGTTTAATGGATTTGAAATTGTAAATGACTTTAATGTTTTTAAAGAACAAGCAGATATTATTTTAGCAAATAGAATAGATGAAAGAATAAAGAATAATAAAAAAGTTTATACTCGTGATATATATAATATTAATTGAAAATTTATATTAAGATTAAAAATTTATTTTATATTTTTTAAAACGACATGAAAAAAGCATAATGTGACATGAATTAAACATGAAATGAACTTGACTCAGTTTTGTCAAGTGCTATAATATAGTAAAATATCAATAAATTGTGTAGAGAGGAACTAGATTCTTCTCTTTTTTCTTTGAAAGAAGGTGTTATATAAAATAAAACTAAAGGAAGCACATATTTTTAATGAATTAGTAATAAGTGGTCACTATTTATAAAAGTAGTAGCCACTTTTTTTGTTG
>CALVJB010000022.1 GCA_944332025.1 uncultured Bacilli bacterium | reverse complement strand
TTTTCAAAAATTTTATTTTTCCTCCTTCCCCCATCTTTTATACAAGTCTCCCATCTATCTATAATGTATCATAATAGATAATATTAGTCAAGATGAAAAAAGAGCAGTTAAATAGTTGCTCCAATATATGACCTCACTTCTATTCGCTAACTACCTAGAGTTAGTATAAATTATTAGGGATCCCTAATAATTTGAGTTATCAGGGAATTAATATTATTAGGGAAAAAGTTCTAAAAGCCTTTATTTAAGGGCTTTTTGTTTTGCAATTTCCCTAATAATAATTATAAGTTTAATAGTTGGTTTAGTAATGTTTCATCTTTAGACCACTCAGGCAAGCTAGTTTCTCCAACATCTAAAGGTATATCATCTAAATATATTGTATAATCTGTTTCAACATTTCCATTATTTACTAAACTAAAATTAAATCCCTCTAAAGTCATTCCTTCAGAGTCTTCTATAGGTATTACCTTTTCTAAAGTTAGTTCATTATTTTCTTCTAGTTCTAGTCCTAAAGATCATGCTCTTACTATATATTCTTTTTCTCCATATAATGTTGTTACTAAATAGGCAAAAGCGATACCTATTAATAACAAAACTATAATAGAAATTGAAATTAATATAATCTTTTTGTTATCTTTTATAGCTTGCTTCATAATATCTAGACTCCTTTACATTATTATTAACTAACTTATCCATTTATATATCTTATCTATTAACAATATTAACACATAGAATCCTTTAAAGCAAATTAAAAATACTAGATATAAAATAATACCTAGTATTCAAAACCTTAAAATTATACTATTTAGCAGCATTTATTTGACTCATTACTTCATCAGCAAAGTTCTCTTCTTTTTTCTCAATACCTTCACCAACAGCATAACGAATCATTGATACAATAGCTCCTCCATTATTCTTAACATAATCTCCTACTGTAACATTAGAATCTTTAATAAATGCTTGTTCTTCTAAACAAATCTCTTTATAGAACTTATTTAATCTACCAGTAACCATTTTTTCAGCTATTTCTGCAGGTTTACCTTCATTCATAACTTGTTCTTTAATTACTTTAGATTCATGTTCTACCAAATCACTTGGAACACTATCTCTATCTACACAAACAGGAGCCATAGCTGCAACATGCATTGCAACATCTTTTGCTATTTCTTCTGTAGTATTTTCTAACACTACTAAAGCACCAATCTTTCCTCCCATATGTAAGTAACTTCCAAATACCCCACCATCAGTCTTTTCTACTAATTCACATCTTCTAAAAGATATTTTTTCTCCTATCTTAGCAGTTAAACTAACTAACTTAGCTTCTACAGTCTCACCATTATCATCAAAAGCTAGCACATCTTCTCTAGTCTTTAAATCATTATTGATAATAGTATCTGCTAAATAATTAACAAAATTAACAAACTCTTCATTCTTAGCTACAAAGTCAGTCTCAGAATTAACTTCTAATATAACTGCTTTATTATCTTTAACTTCTATTTTACATAAACCTTCTGCAGCAACTCTAGACTCTTTCTTAGCAGCTTTACTAATACCTTTTTCTCTTAACCAATCAACTGCCTCATCCATATTACCATTACAAGCTTCTAAGGCTTTCTTACAATCAAGCATTCCTGCTCCAGTCTTATCTCTTAATTCTTTTACATCACTTGCTTTAAACATAATTTATCCAATCCTTTCTTTAATTTATACAAAAGGAAGGAGATTCCCTCCCTCCTTCCTATCTTACTTTGATAAAGTTTCTATAATGTCAGCTTTTTTCATACCTGTAGTTGCAATACCTTTTTCTTTAGCAACTTCTTTAAGTTCTGCAACTGTCATTTTACTATAATCAACTGTTTCTTCTTTAGTATTCTCTTCTTTCTTTTCTTCTACTACTTCTTTTTTACTTTCTTTTCTAGTCTCTTTTTTTACTTCCTTCTTAGCTTCTTTCTTATCTTTCTTAGCTTTATCTTCTTCAGTAATATAATCAATTACTTCATTACCATTAACTTCTGCAATAGCATTAGTTAAAGCTCCAATAAGTAATTTAACACTTCTTACAGCATCATCATTACCAGGAATAACATAATCTACCATATCTGGATCACAGTTTGTATCAACTACACCAAATACAGGAATATTTAAGATTCTAGCTTCTTTAATAGCAATCTCTTCTTTTTTAGGATCAACTATAACCATAGCTTGAGGAAGTTTCTTCATATCTCTAATTCCTCTTAAGTTCTTATTAAGTTTCTCATATTCTTTCTTAAGACCAATTACTTCTTTCTTAGGTAATGCATCGAATGTTCCATCTTCTTCCATTTTTTCGATTTGTTCCATTCTTCTAACTCTTGATCTAATAGTTCTAAAATTAGTTAATGTACCACCTAACCATCTTTCATTAACAAAGTACATATTAGTTCTAATAGCAGACTCTTCAGCAGCTTCTTGAGCTTGTTTCTTAGTTCCAACAAATAGAACTTTTCCTCCATCTTCTGCTATTGCCTTTAAAGCTTCATATGCTTTATCTATACATTTAGATGTTTTTTGTAAATCGATAATATAAATATCATCTCTTGTTGTATAGATATATTCTCCCATCTTAGGATTCCATCTTCTTTTTTGATGTCCAAAATGAACACCAGCTTCTAATAAATAATTCATTGATACTACGCTCATATTTTAATCTCCTTTTCGTTTTTTTATCTTCTATTTTGTTCTAAAAATTATCACTATTTAATCTAAAATAGCACTAGATAATTAAATTCCAAAATATGTTTATTTTTCTAAAGCTGTAATTATATCAGTTTTTTTCATACCTGTAGTTGCAATACCTTTTTCTTTTGCTAATTCTTTAAGTTCTGCAACTGTCATTTTACTATAGTCTTTAACTTCAACTTTAGTTTCTTCTTCTTTTTTAGTTTCTTTCTTAACTGTAGTCTTTTCTTCACTCTTAGTTGAACCATTCTTAACAGTTACTTCACTAGTTGCTTTAACTTCGCTTACTTTAATTTTACCTTCTTTACCTTTTTTAGCTACTTCAACTAATTTAGTAAATGCTTTAGGATCATTAATAGCAATCTCACTTAACATTTTACGGTTAACTAGAACACCTGCTTTATTTAATCCTTCTATAAATCTAGAATAACTAATACCATTTTCTCTACATGCTGCATTAATTCTAGTTATCCATAATTTTCTAAACTCTCTTTTCTTTTGCTTTCTATCTCTAAAAGCATATTGACCAGAATGCATTAATTGTTCTTTAGCACTCTTATAAAGTCTATGTTTACTACCAAAGTATCCTTTAGCTTGTTTTAATACTTTTTTATGACGAGCTTTTGTAACTGCTCCATTCTTAACTCTTGCCATCTTTACATCCTCCTTCTTTTATTAAATAATGTTCTTTAAACGATTTTGATCTGCTTTAGATAAGCTAGATGCACTTCTTTTCTTTCTATTAACTTTTCTTGACTTATATCCAGTATTATGTCTACTTCCTGGATGTCCTATTTTATAATCATTTTTTCTTTTCTTAAATACTTTCTTACTACCTTTATGTGTTTTTAATTTAGGCATTATAATTCCTCCTTCTACTTATCTTTCTTTGGTACTAAAAACATTGTCATAGTACGACCATCTAACTTTGGATGTTGATCAATTGTTGCATAATCTAGAGTCCTATTAGCAAATTTCTCTAATACTTCTTTACCAAGTTCAGTATGAGCCATTTGTCTTCCTTTGAATCTAATCGTAAGTTTAATCTTATCACCTTTTTGTAAGTACTTAATGACATTTCTAAGTTTAGTTTCAAAGTCTCCTACATCAATAACAGGAGATAATCTAAACTCTTTTAACTCTGCTTGACTTGCTCTTTGTTTTTTCAAAGCTTCTTTTTCTTTCTTTTGTCTTTCGTAACGGTATTTATTATAATCCATTACTTTACAAACAGGCGGATTACCATTAGGATTCATTAAAACTAAATCTAAATTAGCATATTTTGCAAGTGTTCTTGCATCTTCTATAGATTTAATTCCAACTTGTTCTCCATTAGGACCAATAACTAATACTTCTTTAGCTCTAATTTGCTCATTAATTAATTGACTCTTATTATCTTTTGCTATAATTAACACCTCCATATAATTAAGAAAAGTGGATATATTTATACCCACTTAAAAACCAAAATAATAATGTATTATTATATCTAATCTTGGCTTTTTACCTATTGACTCACTTATCAATCAGGTGGTGGGGTATCCCATCTCTTTCCTTTTCTTCAAGTATTGTATGCTAAAAATCTAGGTTTGTCAACATTTTTTTGCCACTTTTTTTAGGCAAATTAAACACCATCTATACAATTATCATAAATCCATTGTTTTAAATTCGTATTATCTCCACTCTCGTAATAGAGGGTTAATTTAGTTAAATAGTTACCAATTTCTTCAACAGGAACTGCTATTATACCTTGCCCATTTTTAATCATTTCTTTATTAGCAACTAAGTTGGCAACTAATTTTTTACCATCCAAAAACATCTGAGACCTTTGAATCCAACAAAATAAATCAATACATCTCTCTAATTTATTTTTATTACTTAAAATCTCTTTTAATTCTTTATCATAATCACATTCACTAGGGAGTTTTGGTCTCCAAGAAGTACCAGTAATACCAACACCTTTATCCCTAAATTCTCCTAAAGGATAAATATTCTGTCCTTTACACACTTCAAAGTGTATTTTCTTAATAAAATCTATAGTAAGTTCTTTGTTAACATGATTTATTACATATTCCCACCCATCTTTTAAACCTTTAAGTTTTAACATATCATCAACAGAAATATTACCTGTATTAACATTATTCATAAAAGCATAAGTATCAGCAAAAGTTATAGCAATTCCTTCAAGATTAGCACTCTTATAAATATTATCTACAAGTTTTCTTTTAGCAAAAAATATATTATCTTCTAAAGACATATTATATTTATCTTTTATTTGCCACTTCTCCTTTCAGTAATATATCATCACTTATTAAAATAATAATATTCTTTATTTTCTTTGTAAAGTATTTTTTTGATTAAATTATCTTAAAAAAGTTTACTTAAAATATTTTGTATAATTTGATTGTAGTTTTGATATAATATTAATGTAGATAATATCATATCTACAATCTTGGTCTATTATTTATAATGGATCAAACCAGTGTTGGCACCATGTGCCGCTTAGAAAAGTAACCTTTATAGTTGCTTTTTTAATTTCTATATACAAAAAACTAGAGTTTGCTCTCTAGTTTCTTTTTTAAGTTCCTGTTATAGTCGGAATCACCGCTTTTTTAAGTTCCTGTTATAGTCGGAATCACTGCTTTTTTAAGTTCCTGTTATGGTCGGAATCACCAGCTTTTTTAACAACACATAAACACTTATGTAGCTATAATATAACATCTAACATAATCTTTGTCAATAAATTATTTCTTGGCAATATCTTAATTCTTATTCCTTATAATATTCCACTTTTTCACAATACAACAACTCCTCTATATTTAAAAACTGTTATTATCTACTTTTAACTAAAGCAAAGAACTCATTAGGATCAAAAGATGTCTTTAAAAATATTTTCTTTTCCTCATTGTTATCTAAATAAGTAATAATTATTTCATAACTGTCATAAAACTCAGTCTTTTCATTATTACCATTACTATTAAATAATTTAGAGCCACTCATTAAAGTTCCAACATTTCCAAACATCGCCGTCAATAACAGCATATTCGCTACTTCATCATTTTTAGGTTCAACTCTACTAGTAGAAAATAAAACTTGTTTTTTAATATTAATATCTTTAATAGAATCACAAGAAATATTATAATTATCTACTTTTTCTCCATTAACTATATAAAAAGATAACTGTCTCTTAGCAACATCATAAGTAACAGAACATTCACTCATACTAGGTAAAGCCTTAAAACCAGAAATATAATTAGCAAATATATATTTATGGTTAGTATCTTCTACTTTTTCTAATAATTTCTCTTCATTTTTATTAACTTTATTTTCATTTTCTTTTTTTACTTCTTTTTTCATAGGTATAAATATATTAATAATTAAACATAGAAAAGCTACTAAAAAACAAAAAGTACCGTTTCCTAATGTATAAGACATTGAATAAGCTAGATAAATATAATAAATACATAAAATATTTAAAAGTAATGATATGCCCCAAGTTATATAAAATAATACCTTTCTATTTGTAAATACCATAAAAACATAAAAAGAACCAACAACAATAGAATAATATATTAAATCTATAACTTTTTCATCAAATTCTGGAAATGGATATTTAAAAATATCTCCACTACAAAGTGTTGCAAATATAAATAGAAAATATAATCCAGCTAAAACCCTTTTACTCCTCATTTATAATAATCTCCTTTATTTACTAAGACTCTTAACTTCTTTTCTCTCCTTAGCTTTCTCCATAAAACATTCAAATATCTTTTTAGAATTAACATCATCACTAATAGTTATCTCTGGATGCCACTGTACTCCTAAACAAAAGTCATAATCTTTTAATTCTACCGCTTCAATAACTCCATCAGAACTCTTAGCAACTACATTACACTCTTTAGTATAATCTACACATCTTAAATGATGAGAATTAACCATTATTTCTTCCTTACCTAATACCTTATATAAAAGACTATTTTTATCTATAGTAACAGAGTGAGCAGGTGCAGCATAATCTTCTTTATAATGTAACTCTTTATTAGGAACATCTAATAATTTAAAGTTATCTATTTTATAGTTAGCAATCATTTGCATACCCAAACATACTCCAAGTATAGGAATATTTCTTTTAAGACACTCTTCTAGTACATAATAATCATATTTAGTAATCTTATCCCCACCAGGAATAAATAATCCATCTAACTTTTCTATCTGATATAAAATCATTTCTTGTTCCATTCCTGTCAAAGCAGGAAACTCACTATTCTTAGTAGTAAAATAATCTATATCTTGAGGAGGTGTTAACATAATAGGCACTCCACCTGCTTTAACAATCGCTCTTCTTGTACTTTCCATGCAGTATTCTATAGGCGTACCATTTTCATTAACACCACTTCTAGTTAAGATACCAATAATAGGTCCCATTAGAATTTAATCCTCTCTTCAATATATGGAATAACTTCATCTAACTTCAATGTTACTTGTTCCATAGTATCTCTATCTCTTAAAGTAACAGTTCCATTATCTATTGTATTATCATCAACTGTTAAACTAAAAGGTGTTCCAATAGCATCCCCTCTTCTATATCTTTTACCAATGGATCCTGCTTCATCATAACTAACAGAAAACTCTTTAGATAACATTTTATAAATATCACTAGCTTTCTCACTATGTCTTTTCTTTATTAAAGGTAAAATAGTTACCTTATAAGGTGCTAAATAAGGGTGTATCTTTAATACTTCTCTTTCACTACCATCTTCTAATGTCTCTTTATTATAAGCATCACATAGTATTGTAAGCATAAGTCTATCTACCCCAACACTAGGTTCAATAACATAAGGAATATATTTCTCATTAGTAGTAGGATCTAAATATTCTAAAGATTCACCTGATACTTTTTGATGACTAGATAAATCAAAATCAGTACGACTAGCAATTCCCCATAACTCTCCAAATCCAAATGGGAATTTATATTCAATATCAGTAGTAGCATTACTATAATGACTTAACTCTTCTTTTTTATGATCTCTAAGTCTTAAATTATCTTTATTAATACCAAGACTTAATAAGAAGTTATAACAATAATCTTTATAATATTTATGCCAATCTAATTCAGTACCTGGCTTACAGAAAAACTCTAATTCCATTTGTTCAAATTCTCTTGTTCTAAATATAAAGTTACCAGGAGTTATTTCATTTCTAAAACTTTTACCAACTTGTCCAATTCCAAAAGGAATCTTAAGTCTCATACTTCTTTGCACATTTAAAAAATCAACAAATATACCTTGAGCAGTTTCAGGTCTTAAATAGATTGTACTCTTACTATCTTCAGTAACACCTTGAAAAGTCTTAAACATTAAATTAAATTCTCTAATATCAGTATAATCCATTGCCCCACAGTTAGGACAAACAATATTATGTTCTTTAATATAATTCATTAACTCTTCATGACTCATACCACCTGCATCTTCTACACCATCTGCTTCCACTAACTTATCTGCACGATGTCTTGTCTTACATTTCTTACAGTCTATTAAAGGATCAGAGAAAGTTGCTAAATGTCCACTCGCTTCCCAAGTTCTAGGATTCATTAAAATAGCAGAATCTAGTCCTACATTATTAATATCTTCTTGAACAAATTTCTTTAACCAAGCACTTTTAACATTATTTTTTAAAAGCATACCAACAGGACCATAATCCCAAGTATTAGCAAGACCTCCATATATCTCACTTCCTTGGAATATTATTCCATATTGTTTACAGTAATTAACTAAATCTTCCATCTTAATATTACTCATTATCTTACTCTACTCCTTTCTTCAACATTATTTAATTTATTTTCTACTTTTTCTAAATAAGCTTTTAATTCTAGAGGACTCCTAACTTCTTTAAAATAATATTCTCCCTTACTAGCAAGTCCTTCTTTATATCTTCTTCTTAAATCATCTATTACTTTATCATAAACACCATCAATATTAACAAGTACTAGTTCTTTCTTTTTATCATCAGTTTCTATCTTATTATTTAAAAAGGAACAAAATTCAGAAAGAGTACCTGTCCCTCCATCTAAGAAAACAATAACATCACTATTTTCATATATATGCTCTGCTCTTTCAAAGGTAGAACTAACCTCTACTTTAACATCTGCATTAGTCCTATCAAGCTCAAATTTATTACCAACAGTTATAAGCATATTACCATTTTCTCTTAAAATTTCTTTAACATCTCTCATAGATCCAGTCTCACCTGCACCCATAACAAATGTATAGCCCATATCTGCTATCTCACTAACTGCTCTCGAATTACTTAAACGAGATTCCATACTAGCAGTATCTCTACTTCCACACATAATTCCTACATTCATTTAATTCACCTCTGTTCACACCATTTATTATATATATTATAATTCTAAAAGTCTAGGTAAAAATATTGATATACCTATAATAACTGCAAATATCGCAGCGACAAGCACTGCACCTGCCGCCGCATCTTTTGCAACTTTAGCCTTTGCTTTTTTCTCTTCAGTTACAAGATCAACGACATTTTCCAAAGCTGTATTCATAAGTTCTAAAGAAAGAACTAATGCAAAAAGTACAAAACATACTCCCCACTCTACAAAAGTAATTTTAAAGACTATACCTGCTATTATTACTAATATCATAACAAGAAAATGAATTACCATATTTCTTTCATGTTTTAAAGTATAAAGGATTCCATTAAAACCATAAGATAATGTTTTAAGTAAAGGTTTCTCCTTTTCTTTAGGTCTAAATGTCTTTTCAAAAAAGTAAATTAACACTAAAAGAATTATAAATCCTAAAATAACTCCCCCAACTACATCAGTAACATAATGAACATTAAGTATTAACCTACTTAAACAAATTAAAACAATTAATGTAGTTAAAAATGTTGTACCTATTACTTTATATTCTTCCTTACATTTACTTCTTCTGAGTAAATATATCAAAAATCCATAATAAGTAGTAGCAATTAAACTATGCCCACTAGGAAAACTATAACTAGAAAGAAGTTCACTTCCAATTAAAGGCCTTTCTCTTAAAAAGATATTCTTACTTAATATAATAGTACCTGCACTAATTAAAGTATTAATTATAACAAATAGTCTTTGATGATTAGTATTAAGTAAAAATATAAGTACAAGAGTAATTATAATTATCGCTTGACTTGATGCTAAAGATGCAACTACATTAGCACATGTTGTTAAAAACTCTATTCTGTTAGTAGATAATAGGTTATAAACATTATAATCTATTACCCCTGTCACATCTAACAAGACACATATAGTTAAAATAACAAATAAACTTAAAAGAATTATTATTTTTTTCTTCATAAAATATCACTACCTTATTTTAATTTTATCACATTCTTTAACATTTTTTTACTATTTAAATAAATTCCTGTATATCTATCATAATAATCTTCTAAAAATTTATTTATTTCTTCATTTACTTTAGAATTAACATCTATTTTTGTAATTTTCTCTAAATCAACATAGTAATACATCTGTAAAAGTTTAATCGCTTTATCACTATAATATCCTTCATTCTGATAACAGTCTTTACAAATAAATCCCCCTGCTGTTGGACTTAAACTAACTATATTAGTAGTTTTTCCACAGACTGCACAACCTGTAACAATAGGACTAACACCTAAAAAGTCTAAATATTTAAGTTCTAAAATATTAGTAACAACTGCAGGATTAAGACCATTCTCAATTTTATCTAGAGAACTAACTACCAATGGTAAAATATTACTATCCTTAGATTGTTTAACTACTTGTCTTGTAAGATCTAAAAGGTATGATGCATATACAACTCTCTCTAAATTCATAATAGTCTTAGGATAATCATTAATAACATCAATACTAATTAAAGTAGATAAACCATTCTCTTTATAATAGAAATGAAATGTTCCATATACTAATTTTCTAGAACTACCTCTAAGTTTACTTTTTAAATTACGACACCCTTTAGAAATAATACCTATAAGACCATACTCACTAGTCAAAACATTTAATATTTTACTAGAATCACTATAATTAGTCTCGTTTAGAACTAGTCCCTTCACGTCCACTATCTTCATTGTCTTCACTTTCCTTTATAGACTTTGCTAAAAGAAAATATCTAATATCTCCAGTTTTCTTAAATAAATTCCAAACTATTTCATAATTATTCATATTATCACCTATTAATATAATGATTAATAAGTAATTTTTTTATTCATCTTTACTATCAATTCCTAGTTCTATTAAATATTTCTCTTTATCACGCCAATTTTCTATTACTTTAACATGAGTTTCTAAAAATACTTTCTTACCTAAAAACTCTTCCATATCATTACGAGCAAGGATACCAATACGTTTTAACATATTACCATTCTTACCAATAATAATTTTCTTTAAACTATCTTTATCCACTACTATTAAGACTTGTATATGTACTAAATCATCATATTCTTCAAAGTTCTCCACATAACAAGTAACACTATGAGGAATCTCTTGTTTAGTTAACATCATTATTTTTTCGCGAACAAACTCACCCATAATAAATTTAGTAGAAACATTAGTAAGTTCATCATTATCAAATATCGCTTCATCTAGTGGCAGATATTTTTTTAATGTCTTAATTAAATCATCTATTGCTTTCTTCTTTAACGCAGATATAGGAATAATCTCATCAAAATCATACAATTCTTTCGCTTCATCTATTACTTTAAGTAGTTTCTCACTACCTACTTTATCAATTTTATTTAGAATCAAGAAAACTTTAGCATTGTTTTTTTCTTTAATTTTATTTAAAACAAACCTATCTCCCTTACCAATACCACTGTTTGCATCTATCAACAAAAGGATAATATCAGCATTATCTATATTCTGATAAGCTTTTTTATTTAAAACACTACCAAGCTTATTCATAGGTTTATGAATACCTGGAGTATCTATAAAGACAATCTGAGCCTCATCATCTTGATAAATTCCTTGTATAATATTTCTCGTAGTACCTGCTTTATCAGTTGTAATAGCAAGTTTCATATTAAGTATTGCATTTAATAATGTACTCTTACCTACATTAGGTCTTCCCATTATTGATACAACTCCACACTTCATAAAATTACCTCCTCTATTTATAAATCTAACAATTCACTAATATCATCAATTTTATAATCAAAGCTTTCTACATCACCAAAACCATAAGCTGCATATACAAAAGGAATACCTGCTATTTTTGCTCCTTCCATATCACCACTTGTATCTCCAACATATATAGGATTTTGCAAATTATTACGTTCTATAACAAGCTTAATATTTTCTCCTTTACTAAGAAGAGTGTTACCATAACTTTCATAATCATCAAAATAATCTTTAAGTCCACTTGTATTAAAAAAAGATTCAATATATCCTTTAACACAATTACTAACAATATATAATTTATATTTTTTACTTAAATTTATAATAGTTTCTCTAGTATTAGGATATAATCTTCCTCCTTCTTTTAACAAGTTTTCCACATTTTTACTAAAAGCCTCATTAGCATACTCTTCCCCTTTTTCTCTTGGAAGATAGCCATAATATATATTAATAATCTCATCAGATGTTTTTCCCATTGCCGACTCGATTTGTTCTCTTGTAACATCTCTAGTGATATCTTTATGTTCTTCTTTTACAAGACTTGTCGCTTTAAGACAACTATCAACAGTATTCCACAAAGTACCATCTAAATCAAATATAATTGCATCTATTTTTTCCATGTCTATCACTCTTTTCAAAAAATTTATTTTTCTTCTTTACTCATTTCTTCTAACAACATCAATTCCTAATATTTTTCTATATATTTAACCAAAATATCATTAGTTATTTTTTTCTATTTCCATAAGTTCTATATTCATAATTTCCAAATAATCTTTTTCTGCTCTAGTTAAATGAGATTGCATATATTTATCATATTCCTCATGAGCTTTCTTTAAAGCCTCTTCATGAGAAACAGAACCAGCATTTGTTAAAATATTTTTTCTAGTCATTTTTAAAAATGAATCCAGTTCCATAATCCAATCTTTCATTGTCATCGGATGTCTATCTAAAGCATTAATTTCAGCAACATCTAAATAAGCAGATACCATACGATTTAATATATTCAACTCTTCTTCTGTTAAATAGTTTTTAGCAATCTCAGTTTCTTCTCTTGTTGGCATATCTCCTTTAAAATTTGTAAGTCCCAGATTGTCTTTATTAGCATCTACCCTGGTGAAAATAACTTCTGCTACAGTATTACCATGTGCAGCATAGTGCATTTTATTTTGAACTGTTTTAAAAAAATTTATTGATATTTCACTTTTTGGATTATAATCAATAGAGGTTGCATAAATATCTAATACTTTTCTCCAAAACACTTTTTCACTACTTCTTATTTCTCTTATTCTAGCAAGTAATTCTTCAAAATATGGACTTTCTCCATTATTCTTTAGAAACTCATCATTTAAAGAAAAACCTTTAATCATATATTCTTTTAATATTTTTGTTGCCCATATTCTAAAATCAGTAGCTCTTTTGGAATTAATTCTGTATCCTACAGCAATTATAGCATCCAAATTATAGTGAGTGACCATTCTTTTAACATTACGTGTTCCTTCTTTTTGAACTGTTAAGAAATTCTTAACAGTTGAAATTTCTTCTAACTCACCACTTTCAAAAATATTTTTCATATGTGACGAAATATTATTCTTGGTTGTATCAAATAATTTAGCAAGTTCATTTTGACTCATCCAAATTGTATCATCAACTATTGTAGTGTCAACTTTAATCACACCATCTTTTGATGTATAAATTACTATATTACTTTTTGACATATTTAAGCACCACCTTCATTGACAATATATTATGCATAATTATAATTAATATTTTTTCTATTTATGTTATTTAATACAACCTAGCAAAACCCTAAATCACATATTATCTTCTAAAACATTAAGAGCCCACCTTCTAAACTGAATTGCCCTATCAGAATTAACTCTATAACCAACTGAAATAACAGCATCCAAATTGTAATATTTTAATTTTCTGTTAACTTCTCTATTACCTTCTTTTCGAACTACCGAGAAATCCTCGGTAGTTGAGTCTTTATCAAGTTCCATATCATTATAAATATTTTTTAAATGCAACCCAATATTATCAGAAGAACAATTATAAAGTTCAGCCATTGCCTTCTGTGTTAACCACAAATCTCCTTCACGGGATCTAACTTGAATACCTTCACTATGACTTTGCCTTTCAAAAATCAAAAACTAGAGCACTGCTGCTTCTTACAACTAAATTTTCTCTCAAGAGTATCTCCTCCTAACTTCTTATTAATTTTTACTCTTCATTATTATGATATACCATTTCCTAAAAAGTTTTTTTACAGTCAACACTCTTGAGTTAACAAAATATTAAAATAACTCCATAATCTTAGGTATAAAAATCATCAAAGCAATAAGAGCACTAGTCAAAGTAAGTACAAACTCCGCTGCACTTGCCGTATCTTTAGCAACTTTAGCAAGAGGATGAAACTCTTCAGTAACAAGATCAACTGTACTTTCTATCGCAGTATTAAGAAGTTCAACTACCAAAGTTAATCCAATAATTGCAATTATAATCAACCACTGTGTTAAAGATATCTCAAGTAAAAAGCTAAGCACTAGTAAAATAATGCTACATACTAAATGTATATATACACTCTGTTCATTTTTATATGCAGCCTTTAATCCATTCCAAGAATTCTTAATACTTGAAAGTATTCTCTTAAACCCAAACTGTTTTTTCTTTCTATCTGGTGATGCCATATTCCATCAAAACCTCCTCTTGTTTTTTAAACATAATTTTTGCATCTTCTTCAGTCTCATGATCATATCCTAACAAATGATAAACACCATGCACTGCTAAAAAACATAACTCTCTTTCCAAAGAATGACCATATTCTTTAGCTTGTTCCTTTGCTTTATCTAAACAAATATAAATATCTCCTAATAATCTAATATCATCAGGAATAATCATACTTTTATCATCTTCTAAAGCAAAACTAATAACATCAGTTACTCTATCAATACCACGATACTCTTTATTAAGTTTATGAATAAAAGTATTATCAACAATTATTATACTACAACTTGCCTTTTTTACACCTTCAACTTCAAAAGCTTTATTTACAACTTTTTCTATTATATCGCTATAAGTAAACTCTTCATCTGTCTTATTATATATAGCAACCTCGTTCACAGAAAATCACGTTCCTTTCTAATGGTTAGATTATAACACAAAAAAAGAGGGTTTTAAAGTAATGTTATTAATCCCACTAAAAGAATAATAGACACTAAATTTAAAAACCACTCTCTTTGTAATACACTAGGACACATATCTCCTATCTTTAAAATAAGAATATATAAGTAATGACCTAAAACTCCCCCCATTATATTTAATAAAATATCATCAATATCAAAAACTCTACCTATCATTAACTGTGTACATTCAATAGTTAAAGATGTAACTACAGTTAATATGAATATAGGAAGTAACTTCTTTTCTTTTAAAAAGTAACTAGTAAAGAAACCATACGGTAAAAACATAATTATATTACCTAAAACATTCTTTAAAAATAATCTACTACCTAAATCATACCTAAACATTTCTCTAAAAGGTATTAAATTATTACTAGAAATATTATTATTATCTTGAAAAGTAACTACTTGGAATAAACAAAGTATATATATGATAAAAGATAAAGCGATTAATTCTTTATAAAAACAAAACTCTTTTTTATTTTTAACAATATCAGCAGCTCTTAAAGTAATAGCAACTACAACAGATATTATTATCATAGGTAAACTAAATTCAAAAACATTACCAATAGTACGACTTAAACTTGTAAACATATTACTATTACCTACTTTCTTCTTCTAATTTTTTATTCTCTTCTTCTATATTAAAGTCTTTTAAAGATTTATAACTAGTAATATCTTCTTCAACTTTAAAAAATATTTCTATATCTATTCTATCAGTATTCTCTTCTTTTTTCAAAGTCTTTTCGGAAAAGATCTTAATATCACTACCTAATTTATTTTTTAATTTCTCTATCGCTAACGGTTTTATATGCTCCTCATAATTTTCACTAAAGTCTATATCAATAGTCTTAACCTCTTCTTTCTTTGTAAAATTAATACTAATAGGTAGTAAAGGATGTTTATAAAGTACAGTTTTAGTATCTTTTGAATGTTTATATTTATCGAAGTCTGTAAGTGCAATATCATCACTTAAAAAGCTAATTTCAAATACAGTTTTATTCTTCCCAGTTTTAATCTCTTCATGATAATTACGAGGTAAAGATAGTGATACTTTATACCAAATCTCTGCATATACATGACCTATCGCTCTCGTTTTACTAACAATATTACCATTATTTTTAATAAGCCCACTAATTAAAGTATCACCTTTCTTAACATAAGCATTTTTCTTAGTAACAACTTCACCACTCTCTGCTTCTATTCTAGTAACAAGTCCTGTTTTCTTAGCCACGATATCACGAGGTTCAGTTTCCTTTTTTATATCATCTTTTACTCTTCTAATAAGCTTAACTTCATAACTAACCCCTTTCTCTTCAATTTCAATCCACTCTAATATATCTTTTTCTTTAGCAAGAATCTTCTCTTCAATCTTTTCTTTTTCCTTATAACTTATCTTAAAACTATATTTTTTAAGTCCTAACTCTTCTAAATCAGAAATTACCAGCTCCCTTAACTCACTATCAGTATCAATTACTTTAATAGAAAACACTAAATTAGTAAGAAGATTAAAGAAAGCAAAGCCAAGTAAAACAATAATTACAAAAAGTATTCTTGTTTTAATAAAATGAATAATATTAAGAAGCCCTTTTCTTTTAACAATCTCTATTTTATAAGTAGTATTAATCTTTAAAAGCTTTTCATAATCCTCTTCTAAGACTTCTATTATAATAGAGTCTCTACTTCTTTTAATCATCTTAAAATTAATACTAAATCTAACTAATAACATTAAAAAGGTATCTATTCTCTTACCAGTTACTCTTAAAATATAACTACTCATACTTAATCTCCAAATTATTTAAACTACCTAATATTAATAACTCCCTATCTGCTAACTTCTTTAAAGAAAAATCTCTTCCTTCTAATGTTATTTTGCGAGACTTAGCTTTTATAATTATTTTATTACTACCAAGAGTTAATATTTTCTCATAATTAGTAATATGAATTTTCTTATCATATATATCAATATGAAAATCTATTGGATCTAAAAAATTTCTTAAATAATTATAAGTCATAAAACTTCACCTATAAAATTTTATGATATTAAAAAGAAAAAAAGAAAAGAAAGATTAATCTCTTTCTCTTCTTCTCTTACGTTCATTCTTACGAGCATTCTTAATAGCTTCTTTCTTAGCATTTCTTCTTCTTACTCCTGGTTTATCATAAGCATCATGCTTCTTAGCTTCAGAAGGGACACCACTACGTGCAAGCTTTTGTTTATATCTTTTTATCGCTCCATCAAGATTACCGTTTTTTACAGTTACCTGTGCCATTACTATTATCCCTCCCTTCGCTTTTTTCTACAACTGATTATAACACTAAGAACATTTAAAGTACAACATTTTTTTGACATTTTTTACACATTTTGTAATATTTCACCTAAAAATATGCCAAAATTATAAAAAGTAAGTACCATTATGACATTAAGTAAACTAAAACTTATTAACTTAACATATCTCTTTATTCTAAGGGACATATATCACCACTCCCTATTCTTCTAAGAGAACTTCCTAACTTTCTTCCTGCTAATATTAATATTTCGATTAAATCTCCTACATATTTAATAGCAGTTGATGTTAAGGAAAATCCTCCTTTAATATTTTTTAACTCTTTATCTGATAAATCTTTCATTCTAATCGCCTCCTCCACATGGTTCAGGATTAGTAAAACCACTAATTACTCCTACTACAAAAGAAATAATTATAGATACACCAATTCCTATAACAGCAGCAGATAAACCTGCTCCCCCTTTAATATTCTTCATTTCATTTTTTGTTAATTCTTTCATTTTACCCTCCAACTATCTATTATCAAACTAAGTATGGTTTCCCTTTTATTAGGTAAAAGTATTACCATATCATCATTAACTAATCTAAAAGATTTCTCTAACTCTAACATCAAGATAACACCATCTTCAGAATCTTCTTTACTATTTACTTTATAGGTATATTTTAAGGTATCATAGTAGAAGAAATTATTATCTTTAAATAAGTCTAAATCTAATGTAGTAAAAACTGTAATAACATTATCATCTATATTTAAGATACTAACAGTATTATAAGTCCATAGTTTAACAGTATTTATTAGATAAAAGAATACGATAGTTAAAATAAAGGTAATGACAAAAGATAATAAAAGTAATCTCTTCTTCCTATAACTCTTCATGGCATTTCCCTTTCTCTAAGTAAAAGACTCTATTAAACAAATCTTTATTATTAAGACGATGAGAAATATAAATAATTATCTTATCTTGATAATAATTTAAGATATTTTTAAGTATCTCTCTTTCTAACTCTATATCTACATTACTAAGACATTCATCAAGTATATAAATATAACTAGGTTTAAAGAAAGCTTGAGCAAGATTAATTCTAGACCTTTCCCCCATACTAATATTTTCCCCATCTTCTAAAAGAATAGTATCAAGATTATATTTTTTATCTTTAAATAATTTCTTTACTCCTGTAATAGATAAAAGTGTATTTTGATTAATATTAGGCTTTCTAGATAAATAAATATTCTCTTTAACATTAGTATTACTAATCATCTCTTTATTAGAAACATAAGTAATAATATTTCTAAGATCATAAAGATTATAATGAGTTAAGTCAATATTACCAAGCTTAATATGTCCAAAATCAAGTGGTAAGAATCTTCCTAACAATTTAACAAGAGTACTTTTACCACTACCAGAATCTCCATAAATAAATACCTTATCTCTTGGCTTAATCTTCATATTAATATTATTTAAAACAAGATTATCTTTATATTTAAAGTATAAATTAGATATAGTTATCCCCATATTTTTAGTATTGTAATTATAATTAGGAAAAGGTAATAACAATTCCTTCTCATAATTAAAGATATCATCTAATCTTTCCTTTATTTTTTTAGCATTTTGATATTTTAAAATAATTAATACTAAGTTCTCTACATTTCTTAACCCCATAAAGATAAAACCTTCTAATAGTAAGAATGTTGCCAAACTAATATCAGTTGTAGTTATTAAGATAAAGCCACCTACACCTAAAACTAGTAAGTAAATAATACCTTCTAATAAACTTAAGATATTTCTTATAACTTCACTATACCTACTAACTCTATAATTCTCTCCTTCTACATTATCAGTAACTTTTCTAATTTTCTTAAACATTACTTCTTCTAAATGTAGACCCTTAATCTTATCATTATTAATAATTACTTGTTGTAATTTACTATTATAATTATCTCTAACTTGATAATATTTACTAATTAGATTAGTACTTAATCTCTTCTGAAAATAAATAAAAAGAAATAAAATAATACTACTAATTATAAGGATGAGAGCTAATAGGTTTGATAAACTCATAAAGAATATGTAGATAAATATTAATATAAAAGTACTATTAATAAATGTTAATACTGAAGATAATAATGAATCTGCAAAAGTATCTATATCGTTAAATAATGATATAATAATCCCCCTTTCCTTAGTTTGATAATATAAATTAGGAAGTGATAATAACTGTTTCATTAAATTAAGTTTTAACTGATAACTAAGTTTCTTTGTAAGTTTCAAAGCAGTAAGTTGTATAAAGTATGAATAAAAAGTCTTTAATACTAAAAGATAAAGAAAGATAAGTAACAAAACTACCAAATTATAAGTAGATTTAACTATTAAAGCATTATTTAAAATTATCTTTAAAGAAAACAAATTCAAAAGTTCAAGACTAATACTAAGTATTATTGAAATTAACATAAAAGTAAGAGTATTTTTTTTACTAACAATTAATTTTATAATCTCATTTCTAATAATCTTTACCTTTACAAATCTCTTAATACTAGCAGTTTTCTTAATAAAAAGATAATTACCTGTCGATATCTTACTAAACTCATCTATTGATAGAGTCTTAATAAGTTTACCAGGATCTTTAATAATAACTTTCTTATCAGTGATATTAGTAATTACTACATAATGATATAAATTCTTCTTTTCATCAATTTTAATATGGGCAATTACAGGAAGTGATATTTTAGGTATATCACTGACATCACCTTTCTTTCCATAAGCATCAAAGCCCAAAGACAAAGCTGCCTCCAACAAACCATACATAGTTGTACCATCAGAAAAAGTATCACTAACTCTTTCTAAGTAGTCCTTTGAAACATTACAATTATAATATTTAGCTATCATGAGCAGGCAGGAAAGGCCACAGTCGTAACTTGATTCCTGCGAAACTATCTTTAATCTTTTTATTATTACCACCTCCTATTATAATAATTAACCATATCTATTTTTTTGCTCCAAAAATTTTTGTTTATCAGTTATTTTGACAAATCTCTTAATATTCAAATGACTGTAATAAAATATGGTTAAGGTGGTAGAGATGCAGTTTGGGAAAATTAGAGATTTAAGAGAAGATCATGATTTAAAACAAATAGACGTTGCTAAAATTCTTGGCGTTAAAAGAACTACCTACGCTATGTGGGAATTAGGTGATGTTAATTTTCCAATAGAAAAACTAGTTGAACTTGCTAAATATTTCCATACGAATGTTGAATACATGCTTAATTTAACATCAGATAAACGTGAAATTATATATGAAAAAGATATAAGTGTAGAATTTATTGGAAATCAATTAAAAAGATATCGCCTAAGACTAAAGAAAACACAAAGAGAATTTGCAAAAGTTTTAAACATAAGACAATCGAGTTATTCTTATTATGAAGATGGTAAAACTAGAATTCCAACTAATAAACTAGTTATACTAGCGATGACATATCACATTCCTATAAATTATATTTGTGGTGGCAAAAGAAAAGAAAATATTAGTGTAACACTATAAAAATTACAAAAAAGTGTTGACAAGAGCCTTTTCTTTTCATATAATTGTAAATGTCAATACAAATTGATGTTTACTTATGCGGATGTAGTTTAATGGTAGAACCTCAGCCTTCCAAGCTGACTACGGGAGTTCGATTCTCCTCATCCGCTCCATAAGGTAAAATCGTCGCACCAATGTGACGTTAATGATTAAATCAACTGAAAAGTTGATTTTTTTTGTTAAAAGAAAGGATTGGTGTGATATAATGATTAAAATAATAAAAAAGAAAATCAATATGAGTGATGAACTCAAAGCCAAAATTAATTGGTCTTGCAAATTTAATAAGAAGTCCTATCAAATAATTGAAGGATGCCTACGTATTGTGGAACATACCAATTTAGCGTATGTTGAACCTCATAAGGTTATTATAAATAACCAATTATATCTATTTTTTAATGAACAAAAATATTTTTATATCGGGAACTTAAAGAAGAAAATCCCAATTGCTGATTTATCAGAGTACATAGCAAGGCATTAATTAATTGAGAGTTTATATACTCCCACAATATTGGTTTATTTTGTCGTGTAAATAAATTAATATGTTAGTTAAGGTGTCCTTGTTATGTGGCACCTTTTTTGGTGTATTCATTACCATAAAAGAAAGGAGCATGATAAATATGGATAATGAAAGAAAAATTGCAGGTGTTTATATCCGTGTTTCAACAGAAGATCAAGCAAGAGAAGGATTTTCACTTGGAGAACAAGAAGAAAAATTATTAGCGTTATGTAAGTTTAAAGATTTAGAAGTTTATAAGGTTTACAAAGATGCAGGAATATCTGCTAAAGATATGGAACATAGACCACAATTTCAAGAAATGCTAAAAGATATGAAAGATGGAAAAATTAATTATATTGTTGCTTATAAACTTGATAGAATTACTCGCTCGGTTCGTGATTTAGAAGAATTAATATCTGTTTTAGAGCAATATAATTGCTTTCTACTATGTGATAGAGATGATGTTAATACTTCTACTGCGAACGGTAGATTCTTTGTAAGAATGCTTACAGTTTTATCTCAATTAGAAATTGAAATAGTTAGTGAAAGAACTAAATTTGGATTAAATGGAGCTATAAAATCAGGGCATATTCCGGGACAACGACCATTTGGATATAAAAGTGCTGATGATAAAAAAATGATTATTGATAATGCTACTAGACCATATGTAGAAAAGATATTTGATATGTATTTAGAAGGAAAAAGTTTTCAGCAAATTGCCAATTATTTTGAGGAAAATAATATCTATCCTAAAAAGAAATGGAAAGATACTACTATTCAAAAAATAATTGATAATAAAATTTATATGGGAGATTATGAACAATATAAGCGAATTGGAAAACAAGAAAATTTAGAACCTATTGTTTATATGAATGTTGTAGAGCCTATTATATCTCGTGCTAAATGGGAAGAATGTCAAAGACAAAAAGAAAGAAATCAAAGAACTTATACTAGAGATAGGATTTATACTTTCTTTCAAAGATTAAAATGTCCAAATTGTAGTCGTATTATGAAATGCAAAGGTTCAGGTGGTACCAAAAGAAAGTATATGTATTACACTTGTGAACATTGTCATATTAACTTTAATGAAAATCATGTAGAACTATTATTAAAAGATTTTATTTACGATTTATTAGAATATGATATGGCCGTTAAAAAGTTTTTCTTACCAGTTTTAGAAGATAAATCTAATAATATTGATACAAGCACTATTGATAAAGAAATTCGAGAATTACAAAAACAAAGAGATAGAATTAAGCAAGCATATATAAAAGGCATTGTTGAAATTGATGATTTTAAAGAAGATTATAACCTAATTGAAGATAAACTTGCTAATCTTGAAACAAAAAAACTAGAGTTAATTAATTTAGAAAATTTTAATTATTCACCACACGAATTACTTGCAGAAAGAGATTTAGAAAAAGAAAAAATGATAAGACTTGATACTTTAAATTCATTATTAAAATCAAAATGGAATGTTATGGATAAGTCTGAAAAACAAGAATTTATTTCTAAATTTATTGATACTATCGAAATAAAAAAAGATAATAAAGGAAATTTAATTCTTGAAAAAATTAATTTTAGAAATGGATTTGTTAATCAATTATTAAAGTTTTATGATGTAGGAATATTTGATGTTGCAGTACCTGTTATGATTAATAATGAAGAAGATTATATTAAAGGTAGCAGAATGAATGAAGAACAACTAAATAAATATTTATCTAAAATGAATGAACATTTTGAAACTTCTTTTTATGAAATGTATGAAAATATTGATACTGAAACTAATGAAATTACTTTTGAATATCAACCAAAAGTTGATGAAAAAATTATAAGATTTGTAGCATTAACTAATACAAATGGTTTTCCAATGTCAAAAGAAAATATTAAAGATAGATATGGAATTGTAAGTTATAAACCAAATAAATTATTAGAAAATTAGAAAGGAATTGATTAAATTATGAATATTAAATATATACAAGTAGGAGATTATTTATTACCAAATTTAATAATAAAAAAAGAAACTTTTCAGCAAATTGGAAAGTATGGTTATTTAAGATTAAATTATATTAAGAAATATAAAAAAGCATTATATCAATCATTATTAATGAAAAATGAATTAACAAAATATCTTCTTTCAGTCAGTAATGAATGTGAAGAAAAATTAAATGAATTAATGGATAATTATATTAAAACTGATGAAAGACTATCTGAAAAAAACAAAGAAATAAATCAAATTGGATGGGTAAAATTGATGAATAATTACAAGAATATCGTTGAAGAAATTATATTAAAGGAGTTAATCTATGTTTGATATTATCTATAAGCAAGCAACGGATTTATACTCCCGCCATATAAATCCACTTTTTAGAAAGGATAAACCTTTGTATGGCAACAACTTCAATTTGGAGTATTAAAAATAATTTAAAACAATCTATAAATTATATCATCAACCCCAAGAAAACAATTAATAAAGATTATGGTAAAGACACTTATAATTATCTTGAACTTACTGATAACGAGTATAATTTTAAACAAGAAAAAGTATGTTATGTTAGTTGCATAAATTGTTCTGAAAATAATCCTTATGATGATATGAAGTTTACAAAAGAACAATATGGAAAAATAGATGGTATCCTTGCTTTTCACGGTTATCAATCTTTTAAAGAAGGAGAAGTAACTGCTAATATTGCACACGAAATTGGAGTTAAGTTTGCAGAAGAAATGTTTGGAGATTATGAAGTGGTTGTTGCTACCCATCAAAATACTAATCATATACACAATCATTTTATACTGAACTCCGTTTCATTTAAAACTGGAAAGAAATATAATAACAATAGAACTAATCTAGCAAAAATAAGACAAATATCAGATTCAATTTGTGCAGAAAATGGATTAAATGTTCTTGAAGAAGATGTTGGTTATAAAAACACCTATAAATATAAAATTTTAAATAATGATTATTATAAAATAATGAAAGAAGATTTAGATAATGTCATAAGTTATTCAGTTACTCTTAAACAAGTTATAGAACGACTTAAAAAAATAGATTATCAGGTATATTCTCGTAATGGTATATTAACAATTTATAAAGATGGATATGATAAAGTAAGAATTGAAAAAACATTTGGTAGCGAATATTCAATAAATAGTATAAATAAGCGATTATATTCATCTAGACAAATTATATTTAAACCTTTAACACAAAGAATTATCTTTGAAGAATATTCTAAAACTAATAAACATCATAAAGGTATATATGGCTTATATTTATATTATTGTTATTTATTAAAAGTCTTTCCAAAAAATCATCCTAAACAATATTTACCTTATTCAATTAGACAAGATATAAAAAAGATGAACCAAATATCTGAAGAAACAAGATTTATGGTAAAAAATAATATTGAAACTATTGATGATTTAAAGGCATTTTCTAAAAATAATTATCAAGAATATAGTTTACTAATGAGTAAAAGAGAAAATCTTTGGAAACGATATCATAGAGCAAAATCAGAAGAAGATAAATTTAAAATACTCACTGAAATAAATAATATCCAGCCATCAATTAAAGAACTTCGCAAATTGAAAAATTATTGCAATAATATTGAAGAACGTTCTAAAATTATACAAAATAATCTGGATAAATTCGATAAAGATTTAAGCACACAAAAAGACAATTCTAGGTATTTATAGCCTAATTGTCTTTTTAAATATGAAAATTAATATCTGATGCTTGATTTTTTATCCACTTTTCTATTACCATCATCAAATTATTAATGTTTAAATATAGCAATTGTTCATTTTCAATTTCGCTAAAAATTACAAGATCTACATAATCTGTTTCATAACCCACAAAATTTAATATCTTACAATCAGTTTTTATTTTATCTAAATTATATATTCTATTATTGTTTGCAGGTTTTAAAAATTTTGATGCATTTTTGATTTCTTGAGGCATCCATGGTGAATTAACGTATTTAATAAAATCTCTATAAAAGAAAAAGAATGATTTAAAGTTGGTTCTTCCGAAAGTTTGCGGATTAACCAATAATAGGAAGTAGGATGTATTCCTACTTTTTATTATTGAAAAATTTT